>NZ_PDWK01000100.1 GCF_010093135.1 Pseudoxanthomonas taiwanensis
ACGTTGGCGAAGCCCGTCGGGCAGTTCTCGGCCGGGCCGGCCGCCGGCCCGGCCGAGAACTGCCCGACGGGCTTCGCCAACGTCGGCACCGTCGCCGGCGGCACGCTGCGCGCCTGCCAGCTGCCCAACCGCATCGTCGGCAACCTGGTCATCAAGAAGCTGGACGGCGTGATCTACGCGATCAACGGCCAGGTCAACGTCGGCGACGACGCAGGCGGCAACGCCTCGGCCCCGGTGGCTGGCGCGCAGACCGGCATCCTGACCGTGGAACCCGGCGTGCGCTTCTTCGGCTCGGCCGGTGCCGACTTCCTGGTGGTCAACCGCGGCTCGCAGATCTTCGCCGAGGGCACCGCCAGCGACCCGATCGTGTTCACCTCGCGCGCCAGCGTCGAGGGCCAGACCAACGTGGACTCCATCGGCCAGTGGGGCGGCGTGGTCATCCTGGGCCGCGCGCCGATCAGCGCCTGCCCGGGCAGCACCGTGTCCGGCACGCCGGAGTGTCAGGCGCTCATCGAGGGCGTGAACAACGTCTTCTACGGCGGCAACAACCCGAACGACAACAGCGGCCGCCTGCGCTACGTGCGCGTGCAGCACTCCGGCTATACCATCGCCGCCAACAACGAGCTCAACGGCATCACCTTCGGCGGCGTCGGCCGCGCCACCACCGTCGACCACATCCAGGTGCACAACAGCTCCGACGACGGCATCGAGATCTTCGGCGGCACGGTCAACCTGCGCCACATCGTGCTCACCGGCAACGACGACGACAGCCTGGACACCGATACCGGCTGGGACGGCGCCGCGCAGTTCGGCATCGTGGTGCAGCGCGCCAACGGCGGCGACCGCATGAACGAGTGGAGCGCCATCCGCCGCGAGCCCTACTCCAAGCCCAGGATCGCCAACTTCACCTACGTCGGTCGCGCCGGCGGCGGCGTGGCGATCGAGCTGAACCAGGGCACCCAGGCCAGCTTCTACAACACCGTGGTGACCCGCCCGGCCGGCGGCAGCGGCAACGGCGCCACCTGCCTGAACATCGCCGACGCCAACACCACCGGCACCTTCCACTCGGTGTTCTTCTCCTGCCCGATCGCCTTCTCCGGCGCCACGGCGGAGGCCGCGTTCAACGCCGGCACCAACAACGTGGCCAACGGCACCTCGACCTTGACCGACACCTTCATCAATGGTGCCAACGAGTCCGCGGTCCCGGCGTTCTCCAACCTCAGCGGCGTCCATCCGTTCTTCCAGAACGTGGACTACATCGGCGGCGTGAAGAACGCGGCCGACACCTGGTGGCAGGGCTGGACCTGCGGCCTGACGGCGGACAAGCCCTGCTGACGCAGGCCTCCGCCGCGCTACGCGGCGCGGCGGCGTCCTTCGCCGCCGCGCCGCACGACGTTTCCCTTCCGCCTGCCCTCCGCAGCCAAGGCTATCCTCCATGATGTCCAAACCATCCCGCATCGGACCGCCCCGCTCCAGCCTGTGCCTGGCCGTCGCCGCCGCGCTGGCGCCGCCGGCCTGGGCCCAGGCGACCACCGACCAAGCCGCCAGCGGCCAGGCGGTCCAGCTCGATTCCGTCCAGGTCCGCGGCGAATTCATCCCCGAGCCCATGCAGCAGACCGCCGAGGTCGCTTCCTTCGTCACCCGGGAGGACCTGCAGCGCACCGGCGACAGCGACGCGGCGCAGGCGCTTACCCGGGTCAGCGGCCTGAGCCTGGTGGGCGAGAAGTTCGTCTACGTGCGCGGCCTCGGCGAGCGCTACTCCTCGGCGCTGTTCAACGGCTCGCCGCTGCCCAGCCCCGAGCCGCTGCAGCGCGTGGTGCCGCTGGACCTGTTCCCCAGCGAGGTCCTGCAGAGCGTGACCGTGCAGAAGACCTACTCGGCGCGCTACCCCGGCGAGTTCGGCGGCGGCGTGATCGACCTGCAGGGCCTGACCGTGCCCAAGGAAGGCTTCCTCAAGCTGTCCATCGGCACCGGCGGCAACAGCGCCACCACCGGCGAAAAGGGCCTGACCTATTACGGCGGCGACGACGACTGGTGGGGCTACGACGACGGCACCCGCAAGATGTCGCCCGAGCTCAGGCAGGCGCTGGCCACCGGCCGGCGCGTGGACCTGGGCGCGGACTTCGACCGCGCGGACATCCGCACCATCGGTCGCAGCATCAACGACCCCAACCTGTACCTGCTGCAGCAGAAGGACAGCATCGACCCGGACTTCAGCTTCGGCGGCAGCGCGGGCAACTCGATGGAGATCCAGGACGGCGTCGAGCTGGGCTTCGTCGCGGTGGCCAACTTCAGCAACCAGTGGCGCACCCGCATCGGCCAGCAGCAGGACGGCTATTTCACCGGCGACTCGGTGGAGTTCAACTCCAGCTACGACTTCGTTTCCACCCGCAACAACGCCCGCGTCAATGCCATGTTCGGCGCCGGCCTGAAGACCGACCGCCACCAGATCGGGTTCACCACGCTGTACGTGCACGACACGCTCAAGCAGACGCGCAGCCGCTCCGGCGTGGACAACCTGGCCGGCTTCCAGGTGCGTGACGACTATACCGAGTGGTTCGAGCGCACGCTGGTCAACAACCAGGTCAGCGGCACCCACCGCTTCGGCGAGTACGACGACCTGACCGTCGAATGGCGCGGCGCCGTTTCCCGCGCCAACCGCGAGTCGCCGTACGAGACCGGCATCAGCTACGAGAACGTGGAGGGCTACTGGAGCCACGACGCCTCGCGCGTGCAGAACTACATCCGCTTCGGCGAGGTGGAGGACGAGGTGGCCAGCGGCGGCGTGGACCTCAAGTGGCGCCTGCCGACCGAGCGCGAGTTCGTCCTCTCGGGCGGCGCGTCCTACTCGGACAACGACCGCAGCGCCTGGCAGCGCGAGTTCCGTTTCCTGGCCCTGGACGGCGCCCTGCCCTTCTACAACCGCTACCAGCGCATCGACTACCTGTTCTCGGACTACAACCTGAGCCAGGACCTGCTGCGCCTGCGCGAGACCACCGGCAACACCGGCGCGGCCGCCTACGACGCCACGCTCAAGGTGCGCGCCGCGTACCTGCAGCTGGAGGGCGAGGTGGTGCCGATGGTGCGCGCCAGCCTCGGCGTCCGCTACGAGGACGCCACCCAGGCCGTGCATCCGTACGACATCTTCACCGGCCAGCGCATCGAGTCGCCGGCGCCGCTGGAGGAGGACTACCTGCTCCCTGCGGCCACGGTGACCTGGAACTTCGCCGACAACCAGCAGCTGCGCTTCGGCGTCTCGGAAACCATCGCCCGTCCGCAGTTCCGCGAGATGGCGCCGCAGCAGTACAACGACCCGGACAACGACCGCCTGTTCTACGGCAACCCGAACCTGGTCGACAGCAAGCTGCGCAACTTCGACCTGCGCTACGAGTGGTTCTTCGGCGCCGGCGAGTACCTGACCGCCGGCCTGTTCCACAAGGAGATCGACCGGCCGATCGAGGCCAACGTGAACGAGGCCGGCGGCGTGGTGTTCCAGAGCTTCGTCAACGCGCCCTCGGCCACCGTGCAGGGCTTCGAGTTCGACGCCAAGAAGTACTTCGACCTGCCGATCCAGGCGGCCTGGTGGGGGGACAACCGCCTGTACGTGGCCGGCAACTACACCTGGTCCGACTCGAAGGTGAAGGCCGGCGAAAGCGACACCGTGCATCCCTACGGCTACGCCACGCCCATCCCGGCACGCCTGTTCGTCCGCGACGGCAGCCAGCTCCAGGGCCAGTCCGAGCACATCGCCAACCTGCAGCTGGGCATCGAGAGCGCCAGCTCGGGCTTCCAGGCGACCCTGGTGGCCAACCACGTCAGCGAGCGCATCCTGGCGCGCGGCCGTCCCGGCCAGCCGGACTACATGGAGAAGCCGGGCACCACGCTGGACCTGGTGGTGCGCAAGGGCTTCGACCTGTGGGACCGCCGCGGCACGCTGGCGTTCACCGCGCGCAACCTGCTGGAGACCGACCACGAGGAGTACCAGGAGCGCGGCGGCCGGCGCGTGGACGTGTACACCTACGAGCCGGGCGTCAGCTACAGCGTGAGCCTGTCGGTGGACTTCTGACGCGGGTGCCACGTGCGTCCCGACGGCCCGGCCCCGCGCCGGGCCGCTTTGTTTCAGTTCCGTGCATCGCGCGCGCGGGCTGAAACCGGCGCGTCACATTTCCGACTCATCCTGTCATCGAACCGGGGCTTTCCGGCCCCGCGCACCTATCGACGTGACACGACCGCTCCCGAACTCGCTCCTGCGGCACTGGCCGGCGCTGGCCGAGGCCGCGCTCGTGCTCGTGCTGCTGCTGCAGCTGGCACGGCTGCTTTGGCTGGCGTTCGCGCCGGCGCCGGCGTCGGCCGGGGCGGCGCCGGTGGCGGTGGCGGCCGAGGCGCCGGCGCTGGCCGGCCTGGATCCGTTCTTCGGCAACGCACCGGAGGCGGCCGGCGAGGCCGGCGGCAGCTGGCGGCTGTTCGGCCTGCGCGTGGCGGCCGACGGTGGCTCGGCCATCCTCGCCCGCGACGGCGGCCCGCAGCAGGCCTACCGCGTCGGCGACGCGCTCGCCCCGGGCGTGGTGCTGGAGGCGGTGGCCGCCGACCACGCCGTGCTGCTCGATGCCGGCGTGCGTCGCCGGCTGGAGCTGCCGGCGGTCCAGGGCGCCGGCCCGGGCGGCGGGCCTGCACCGGCCGCCCTGCCCGCTTCCGCGCCTGCGCCTGCGCCGGCCGCCCTGCCCGCTCCTGCGCCGGCCACCGCGGCCGCGCCCGAGCATGAGACGCGCGACGTCGACCCCGCGCGCCTGCTCGCCGAGGCCGGGCTGCGCACCTACCAGGAGGCCGGCCGCGTGGCCGGCTACACGCTGATGCCCCGCGGCGACGCCGCGCTGCTGCGCGCCGCCGGCCTGCAGCCCGGCGACGTGCTGCTCAGCGTCAACGGCCAGGCGCTCGATCCGGAGCACCTGCCGGAAGTGGCCGAACAGCTCAAGTCCAACCCGCGCGCCGTCATCGCCTACCGACGCGATGGCCAGGTGCGGACCGTCACCCTCGGAACCGGCTCCCCATGACCCCACGCCCCGCCGCCCTGCTGCTGATCGCCGCGGGCGCACTCGTCTTCCCGGTGCCGCCGGCGCCGGCCCAGGCCGCGTCCGCGCCGGCGCTGCGCATGCAGAACGTGGAGCTGTCCGCGTTCATCCAGGACGTGGCGCGCGCCACCGGCACCACCTTCATCGTCGATCCGCGCGTGCAGGGCACGGTCACCGTCACCCGCGGCGACGCCATGTCCAACGAGGACCTGATGGGCGTGCTGCTGGCGGTGCTGCGCAGCAATGGGCTGATCGCCGTGCCCGCGGGCCCGGCCACCTACCGCGTGGTGCCGGACGACACCGCCGCGCAGCAGCCGGGTTCGCCGCTGGGCTTCGCCACCCGCGTGTTCCCGCTGCAGCGCATCGACGCGCGCGCGGCGGCGGAAACGCTCAAGCCGCTGGTCGGGCGCGGCGGCGTGGTGGTCGCGCTGCCCCAGGGCAACCAGTTGCTGGTGGCCGACTACGCCGACAACCTGCAGCGCATCTTCGGCCTGGTCGAGCGGATCGACCGCGACAGCGCCAGCATCGACACCGTCGCCCTGCGCAACACCTCGGCGCGCGAGCTGGCCGCCACCCTGGCCGGGCTCTACGGCGGCACCACCGACCGCAGCGCGGCCGCGCCGCTGTCCGTGGTGCCGGTGGAGAGCAGCAACTCGCTGCTGCTGCGCGGCAACCCGGCGCTGGTGCAGCGCGCCGCGCAACTGGCGATGGAACTGGACGCCCGCGCCGAGCGCAGCGGCGACGTGGCCGTGGTCCGTCTGCAGCACGCCAGCGCCGAACAGCTGCTGCCGGTGCTGCAGCAGCTGATCGGCCAGGCCCCGGACCCGGTGGCCGCCGCGTCCGGCCCCGACGCGGCGCGCATCCCGTCGGCCCCGGCCGGGGCCGCCACCGACGCGGCCAATACCCAGATCATCGCCCCGGCCAGCGGCAAGCGCCCGGTGATCGTGCGCTACCCCGGCGCCAATTCGCTGATCGTGCACGCGGACCCGGACACCCAGCGCGTGCTGCTGGACGTGATCCGTCAGCTGGACGTGCGCCGCGAGCAGGTGCTGGTCGAGGCGCTGGTGGTGGAGATCTCCGACGAGGCCGCGCGCAAGCTCGGCACGCAGTTGCTGCTGGCCGGCAAGGATGGCCGGGTGCCGATCGGCCTCACCCAGTTCTCCAACGGCGGCCCCGGCATCGCCTCCCTGGCCGGCGGAGCGCTGGCCGGCCGCAGCGGCGAGGACGGCGACGAAGCCGCCGACCTGGCGCGGCGCACCGCGGCCCAGGCCCTGCTCGGGCTGAGCGGCGGCCTGATCGGCCTGGCCGACGAACGCGACGACCGCCTGTTCGGCCTGATCATCAACGTGGTCAAGAGCGACACCGGCTCCAGCCTGCTGTCCACGCCCTCGATCCTCACCCTGGACAACGAGGAAGCGCGCATCATGGTCGGCCAGGAAGTGCCGATCACCACCGGCGAGGTGCTCAGCACCAACAACGACAACCCGTTCCGCACCATCGACCGCCAGGACGTGGGCATCCAACTGACGGTCCGCCCACAGATCAACAGCGGCGGGGGGATCACCCTGGCGATCAAGCAGGAAGTGTCCTCGGTCAACGGCACGGTCAGCAGCAGCAGCGACGAGCTGGTGCTCAACAAGCGCGAGGTGGAGACCAACGTGGTGGTCGACGACGGCGCCATCGTCGCCTTGGGCGGCCTGCTCGACCAGAGCCAAGAGGCGCGTACCGAGAAGATCCCCCTGCTCGGCGACATCCCGGTCGTCGGCGCACTGTTCCGCAGCCGCTCGCGCAGCCGCAGCAAGACCAACCTGATGGTGTTCCTGCGCCCGACCATCGTGCGCAACGCCGCCGATGCGCAGCGCCACACCGCCGCGCGCTACGGCTACCTGCGCGAGCAGCAGCTGCGCGGGGACCCCACCGCGCTGGCCGAGCTCGACGCGGTGGTGCGCGACTACC
>NZ_PDWK01000101.1 GCF_010093135.1 Pseudoxanthomonas taiwanensis
AATGACATTGCCCGCCTGCTCAACGGCCGACCGAGGGAAACGCTGGGGTGGAAAACCCCGGAAGAGGTCCTGGCCGAAGAGATGGCGAAATTCTCATCCGGTGTTGCGCTTGCAAGTTGAGACCAAGTAGTGACCGACCGGACCACATCAACGGCGATCCCAACAAGCGCACTGGAGATCCGGCGCCTGAATCAAACGCTGAAAGTCAGTGGGCTTTCGATGCGTCGTAAGCGAGCGCCGAATCCAAGCCGCCACAAAGCCTGGGGTCAGGAACTGCAGCGCAGTGAGCAGAGAGCTGCCTGACCAGTTCACCGCTGCGCCTGGCTACTCCTGGAGTGACTCGTATCTCACCCGCACTTGCTGTACCCGCAGTTCAGGCAGGTGGCGCAGCCGTCCATGATGACCAGCGCCTTGGTGCTGCACTTGTGGCACATGGTGGCGCTGGGCGGGAAGCTGGTGCCGTCGCCGGTGACGGCGATGTCCTCGGCGGTGCCGGCCTCCTTGCGCGAGCGCTCCTCGTACTGGCGGCGCTTCTCGGCGATCAGGGCCTTCTGGTGGGCGCTCATCTCCGGGTCGTGGATCAGGCCGATGGACTTCATGTGCTCCTCGACCACGGCGCCGATCTCGGCCACCAGCGAGGGCATGTACACCCCGCCGGCCTTGAAGTAGCCGCCGCGCGGGTCGAACACGGCCTTCATCTCCTCCACCAGGAAGGTCACGTCGCCGCCCTTGCGGAACACGGCGGACATGATCCGGGTCAGCGCCACGATCCACTGGAAGTGCTCCATGGACTTGGAGTTGATGAACACCTCGAACGGGCGGCGCAGCTCGTGCTCGGTGCCGGCGTTGAGCACGATGTCGTTGATGGTCACGTACATGGCGTGCTCCATCAGCGGCGACTTGATCTTGTAGGTGCAACCCACCAGCACCTCCGGGCGCTCGATGCGCTCGTGCATCTGGATGACGTTGTCCTTGGCCTCGGCCGGGCGATCGGCGGCCTGGGCCGGCGTCTGCTCACGCGCCTTGTCTTCCGGGGTGATGACGGCGTAGCCCTTGATTTTCTTGTCGATCTTGACGGCCATGACTTGTAGATCCTGTCGGGTGCGATGGGGCGGCCTTGCGGGCCGCAGCCCCTCCCTCGCGGGAGGGGCTTGCTTGTGGTTGTAGTGCTGTTACTTGCGGGAACGGGCGGCGGCCTTCCTGGCCGGGGCCCTGCGCGCGGTGGCCTTCTTCGCGGCGGCCTTGCGGGCCGGCGCCTTCCTGGCCACCACTTTGCGCGCGGTCGTCCTGGTGGCGGCCTTCTTCGCCGGCCTGGCGGCCTTGCGGGCCACCTTCTTCGCCGGCGCAGTCTTCTTCACCGCCTTCTTCGCCACCTTCCCGGTGGCCTTGGCGGCACGGGCCGGGGCCTTTTTCGTTGCCGCCTTCTTCACCGCCACCTTCCTGGTGGCGACCTTGGAGGCGGCCTTTTTTGCGGCCTTCTTCGCCGCGGCCTTCCTGGCGGCCTTCTTCTTGCGCAGGGCCTCGGCCTCGGCGCGGGCCTTGTCACGGGCGGCGGCCAGCTTCTCCCTGGCCTTGCCGACCGCCTTGGCCACGGCCTTGCGGGCGCGGGAGGCGATCTTCTTCGCGCCGGCCACACGCTTGCGGGCCTGCTCCTTCACCCCGGCCAGGCGCTCGCCCGCCTCCTCCTTGAGGACGGCGATGCGCTCGCCGATCTCCTCGGCCACCGCGGCCACGGTCTCGGTCACGCCGGTGGTGGCATCCTCCTCCGGCGGGGCGACCGGGACGCCGGGTTCGACCACCGTTTGCCTGCTCACGTTCTCGACGGTCTCGGACAGGTTTGCCGTCACACCATTGCCATTGCTCATGGGGCCCTCCTGGGGGCGCACTTATCTGGTACTCGGGACGTTGTCGCTTCCGGGCGCCTGACCGCAGCCTTGGCCGCCGCGGCGGGCGCCCGGGCCGACGCCGCGGTGCCGGGTTCCGTCAGAACTTGCCGTAATAGCCCTCCTTGAGGGCGTCGAACAGGTTGGCGGCGGTGTGGACCTCGCCGTCGTACTCGATCTCCTCGTTGCCCTTGACCTCCACCACCGAGCCGTCCTCCAGCTCGAAGCGGTAGATGGTGTTCTCCAGGTCCTTCTCCTTGACCAGCACGCCCTGGAAGGCCGCCGGGTTGAAGCGGAAGGTGGTGCAACCCTTCAGGCCCTGCTTGTAGGCGTACAGGTAGATGTCCTTGAACTGCTCGTACGGATAGTCCGTGGGGACGTTGGCGGTCTTGGAGATGGAGCTGTCCACCCACTTCTGCGCCGCGGCCTGCACGTCCACGTGTTCCTTGGGCGTGATGTCGTCGGCGGAGATGAAGTAGTCGGGCAGCCTGGCCTCCGGGTCCTCGGCGAACGGCATGGCCTTGGGGTTGACCAGGTGGCGGTAGGCCAGCAGCTCGTAGCTGTAGACGTCCACCTTCTCCTTGGTCTTCTTGCCCTCGCGGATCACGTTGCGGCTGTAGTGGTGCGCGAAGGACGGCTCGATGCCGTTGGAGGCGTTGTTGGCCAGCGACAGGGATATGGTGCCGGTCGGGGCGATGGAGCTGTGGTGGGTGAAGCGCGAGCCGACCTCGGCCAGCTCCGCCACCAGCTCCGGCGCCACCGTGGCCACGCGCTGCATGTAGCGGCTGTACCTGGCGTGCAGCACGCGGCCCTTGATGGTGTCGCCCACCTTCCAGCCGTCCTTCGCCATCTCCGGGCGCTTGCGCAGCATCTCGGCGGTGACGGTGAACTCCTCCTCCATGATCGGGGCCGGGCCCTTCTCCCTGGCCAGCTCCAGGCCCATCTCCCAGCCGGCGACGGCCAGCTCGCGGGCGACGCGCTCGGTGAAGTCGCAGCTCTCCTTCGAGCCGTACTTCATGCGCAGCATGGTCATGGCGCTGCCCAGGCCGAGGAAGCCCATGCCGTGGCGGCGCTTGCGCATGATCTCCTGGCGCTGCTGCTCCAGCGGCAGGCCGTTGATCTCCACCACGTTGTCGAGCATGCGGGTGAACACCCGCACCACCTCGCGGTACTCGTCCCAGTCGAAGCGCGCCTTGTCGGTGAACGGGTCGCGCACGAAGCAGGTCAGGTTGACCGAGCCCAGCAGGCAGGCGCCGTACGGCGGCAGCGGCTGCTCGCCGCAGGGGTTGGTGGCGCGGATGTTCTCGCACCACCAGTTGTTGTTCATCTCGTTGACGCGGTCGATCAGGATGAAGCCCGGTTCGGCGTAGTCGTACGTGGAGACCATGATCATGTCCCACAGGTGCCGGGCCTTGATGTGGCCGTACACCCTGCACGCCACCATGCCGTCGTCGCGGACGATGTAGTTGTCCTTGATCGGCCAGTCGCGCCAGACCACCTGGTTCGGGTCGTTGAAGTCCAGGTCGGCCTCTTCCTTGCGGTTGACCGGGAACACCAGCGGCCAGTCGGCGTCGTTCTCCACCGCCTGCATGAAGCCGTCGGTGACCAGCAGCGACAGGTTGAACTGGCGCAGCCGGCCGTCCTCGCGCTTGGCGCGGATGAAGTCCTTCACGTCCGGGTGCGAGACGTCGAAGGTGCCCATCTGCGCGCCGCGGCGGCCACCGGCGGAGGAGACGGTGAAGCACATCTTGTCGTAGATGTCCATGAAGGACATCGGGCCGGAGGTGTAGGCGCCGGCGCCGGCGACGAAGGCGCCGCGCGGACGCAGGGTGGAGAATTCGTAGCCGATGCCGCAGCCGGCCTTCAGCGTCAGGCCCGCCTCGTGGACCTTCTGCAGGATGCCGTCCATCGAGTCCTCGATGGTGCCGGAGACGGTGCAGTTGATGGTGCTGGTGGCCGGCTTGTGCTCCTGCGCGCCGGCGTTGGAGATGATGCGGCCGGCCGGGATCGCGCCGCGGCGCAGCGCCCACAGGAAGCGCTCGTACCAGTAGGCACGCTTCTCCTCGGTCTCCTCGGCGTCGGCCAGGGCCCGGGCCACGCGCTGGTAGGTGCCGTCGATGTCCGCGTCAAGCGGCACGCCCTGCTTGGTCTTCAGGCGGTACTTCTTGTCCCAGATGTCGTAGGACGCGGGCTGCAGCGGGATCACACCGCTGGGTTTGGAGTTGTCCTGGACCACTTCGAGGCGCACCGTGCTCATGGATGTTGGCTCTCCTTCCGAACCGCCGTATTCATCTGCTGGCCGGCGGTGGCGGGCGGACGCGGACGGCGGGCCGAGCGGATCGCGCCGTGCGCGCCGCTGGCCGCCTCAATCGGAATGGAGAAGACGGCCCGCAAGGCCGCATCCGACCGGATTTTTCCGCTGTTTCCGCACGCCACCCCCCGGCGATTGGACCCTTGCGATGAACACCATCGCTTGGGTCAGCATCCTGTCTGACCACCATATCTAGTGGCCAACAGTCGCCACGCTACCCGCGAATCGGCCAACGCGCAAGAGTTGACTTTCGCCGGGGAAGGGGCCGGCCACGGGTGGCCGCGGCATGTTCCGGAAGGACACGCCCGTCCATCTCAGCGCAGCGTCCGTTAAGGCCCCGCGCAGCCGCCTGGTGCAGGCGCCGGAAGCGGGCGCTGCGCGGCGCGAACCAGGCCCCGCCGGCGGTTTGGCCCTCGCCCGGGCGCGCTCAGCGGCCGTCACGGTCCGGCGCGGACGTGTCGGCCGACGCGGTCCGTCCGGTTGCGGGCTCCGTGCCGGCCACCGGCAGGCGCAGGCGCGCCTGCAGCGCCTGGAAGCGCGGCGCCTGCTCCAGGCCGGCCCAGCGCACCGGGCGGTCCAGCAGCAGGAAGGCCATGCGCGTGTCGCGTTCGGCCCAGGCCTGTTCCAGCAGGTCCAGCGCGGCGTCCCGTTCGTCCAGGGCCACGTGCAGCGCGGCCAGGCTGGAGGCCGGCCAGTAGCCGGCCTGGCGCCGCGCCTGCATCCGCGCAAGCAGCGCGCGCGCATCCTCCGTCCGGCCCTGCGCGGCATGCAGGCGGCCGAGGATGGTCAGGGCGTGGCTGCAGTCGCCGCACAGCCGGCGCGCCTGTTCCAGGTCGGCCAGGGCGCCGGCGGCGTCGCCGGCACGCTGCCGCACGCCCGCGCGCATCACCCAGCCCAGGAAGTAGTCCGGGTCCAGCTCCAGGGCACGGTCGAGGTGGTGGCTGGGCTGGTCCGGGCCGGCGATGACCCAGCCGCCGATGGCGTTGAACAGCGGCGAGAGCGGATCCAGCGCCAGCGCCTGGCGCAGCGGCGCGCGCGCCTGGTCCATGCGGCCGGTGTGCATGTACAGGTTGCCCAGGCCGAAGTGCGCCTCGGCCAGGCCCGGATCCAGTTCCAGCGCGCGCCGGAACGAGGCCTCGGCCGCGTCCCAGTCCCAGTCGTACCAGAGCTGGATCCAGCCGCGCGCGACGTGGGCCTCGGCCAGGTCGGGATCCAGCGCCAGGGCGCGGTCCACCGCCGCCAGGGCACGGTAGGCGTAGGCCAGGCCGGCGTAGGCGCCGGCGCAGTCCGGATCGCGCTCCAGCGCCTGCTGGAACTCGGCCACGGCCCGCCGCGCGCGCTCCGGCGAGGGGCGGGCCAGGTGGTATTGGCCGCGCAGCCAGGCCCGGTAGGCCTGGGCGTCCTCGCCGTCGCAGGCGCTGCGGGCGGCGCGTGGCCGGCTCCACGCCCAGCGCGGCCGCCAGGCCCTGGACCACGTGCGCCGGCGGCGCGGAGGGTGCCTCCGGCGCCACCGCGTAGCGCCCGGTCCACAGCGGGCGGCCATCGGCCACCGCCAGCAGGTGCAGCTCCACCTCCAGCTCGCCGTCGCGCGGCCGGGCCTGGCCGGTGACTACGTAGTCCAGGCCCAGGCCGCGGGCCGCCTGCAGCGGGGCCGGCTCCAGCCCGGCCAGGCGCCGGCTGGACGGGGCCGGGAACACGTGCAGGCCGGGTACGCCGGCCAGGCGCAGGCCCAGGCCCTCGGCCAGGCCGGCCGCCAGCCAGGGCTCGGCGCCGGCACCGTCCTCGACCTGCGGCGGCAGCACCGCCAGGGTGCGCTGCACCGGAGCGGCGGCCGGTCCGTCCACCGGCGCCGGTGGCGCCCCGGCCGCGGACCGCAGCCGCGGCCAGGCCAGCAGCAGGGCCAGCGCCAGGCCTGCGCCAAGGACCAGGCCGGCACCGGGCCGGTGCGGCCGCTCCGCGGGGCGGGGAGCAAGGACCGCGGCGGCGGGCGCTGGCCGGCCGTCGTGCAGCGCCACCTCGGCCACGAAGCGGTAGCCGCGCCCGGGCACGGTGACGACCCAGCGCTGGTCCTTGCCCAGCGCGTGGCGCAGCGCGGACACCGCCTGGGTGAGGGTGTTCTCCTCCACCACCCGCCCGGGCCAGACCTCGGCGAACAGCTCGCTCGTCGCGCCCGACCACGCGGTCGCGCTCGCGCACCAGCACGCACAGCACGTCGAAGGCCTTGGCGGTCAGCGCCACCCGGGTGCCGTCCAGGCGGTGCAGCTCACGGGCGCGCGGATCGAGGACGAAGCCGCCGAACCGGCATCGCGGCAACTTCCCCGGGGTGGATTCACCGCTTTTCATCTTTTTTCACCCGTTCCGATGGCCGGCGCGGTGCCGGCAGCGGACAGTGGGGCGGCCGGCGGGTCCGCGCAGTATCGCGCCAGCGTGCCCGGCAGGACAGCAGGTGCACGCGGGGGGGGCAGCCCCGCCCGGCCGGCATCCGTCCTCACGCGGGAGCCCTGCCATGTCCCCGCGCATCCCTCCGCTGGCTCCGGCCTTGGCCGCTGGGCTGCTGGCAGCCTGTTCGAGCGGCGGCGGAACCCGCAC
>NZ_PDWK01000102.1 GCF_010093135.1 Pseudoxanthomonas taiwanensis
CGGCCGGACGGATCCGGGCCTTACCGGGACATTGTCGCCGGAACCGGCTCGCCGCCTGCGGAACCGGCGCGGCCGCGGCCGTAGCGGGAAATGTCCAGGCCCTCGCTGCGGATGCCGGTGGGCTGGCGCGCGATCACGTCGGCCAGGAAGCGGCCCGAACCGCAGGCCATGGTCCAGCCCAGGGTGCCGTGGCCGGTGTTGAGGAACAGGTTGCGCAGCGGGGTGGCACCCACCACCGGGGTGCCGTCCGGCGTGGCCGGGCGCAGGCCGGTCCAGAACTCGGCACGGCCCAGGTCGCCGCCGCGCGGGTACAGGTCGTTGACCACCTTCTCCAGGGTGGCGCGGCGGCGCGGGTCCAGGCGCAGGTCGAAGCCGGCCACCTCGGCCATGCCGCCGACGCGGATGCGCTCGTCGAAGCGGGTGATGGCCACCTTGTAGGTCTCGTCCAGGATGGTCGAGGTCGGCGCCATCGCCGGATCGGTGATCGGCAGGGTCAGCGAATAGCCCTTGAGCGGGTATACCGGCAGGCGGATGCCCAGCGGCCGCAGCAGCCGCGGCGACCAGCTGCCCAGCGCCACCACGTAGCGGTCGGCCGTCTCCAGGCGACCGTCGATGCGCACGCCGGTCACGCGCTCGCCGTCGCCCTCGATGGCTTCGATGTTGGCGCCGTAGCGGAACTCCACGCCCTTCTGCGCGGCCAGCGCGGCCAGGCGCTCGCAGAACAGGCGGCAGTCGCCGGTCTGGTCGCCCGGCAGGCGCAGGCCGCCGACCAGCAGGTGCGAGGTGGCGGCCAGCGCCGGCTCCACGCGGGCGATGCCGGCGCGGTCGAGCACCTCGTAGGGCACGCCGGCCTGCTCGAGCACGGCGATGTCGCGGGCGGCCGCGTCCATCTGCGCCTGGGTGCGGAACAGCTGGGTGGTGCCGAGCTTGCGGCCCTCCCAGGCCAGCCCGGTCTCGCGCGCCAGCTCGTCCAGGCAGTCGCGGCTGTACTCGGCCAGGCGCACCATGCGCTCCTTGTTCACCGCGTAGCGGGCCGCGGTGCAGTTGCGCAGCATCTGCCACAGCCACTGGTACTGGAACGGGTCGGCGGTCAGGCGGATGGCCAGCGGCGCGTGCTCCTGGAACAGCCATTTCAGCGCCTTCAGCGGCACGCCCGGCGCCGCCCACGGCGAGGCGTAGCCGGGGGAGATCTGCCCGGCGTTGGCGTAGCTGGCCCCCAGGGCCGGACCGGGCTCGCGGTCCACCACGGTCACCTCGAAGCCGGCACGGGCCAGGTACCAGGCGCTGGTCACGCCGATCACGCCACTGCCCAGGACCAGAACGCGCATCACGACACCTCTGCGAGAGCTTTCACTGGCCGCGGCCGCGGCCACCATGCAAGGCGCGCAGTATATGGCCGTAGTTCCAGTTGTTTTTTCCGTTTTTGTGGCGTTTCATGGGGGAAACTCACGCAAATATCCCACGCCACGGAGGTTTCCATGCCCGCCCGCCGCCGCGAACTGGACCGCATCGACCGCCAGATCCTGCGCATCCTCCAGCAGGAGGGGCGCATCTCCTTCACCGAGCTGGGCGAACGGGTGGGCCTGTCCACCACGCCCTGCACCGAGCGCGTGCGCCGGCTGGAGCGCGACGGGGTGATCGAGGGCTACTACGCCAAGCTCAACCCGCAGTACCTCAAGGCCTCGCTGCTGGTGTTCGTGCAGATCAGCCTGGCCTACAAGTCCGGCGACATCTTCGAGGAGTTCCGCCGCGCCGCGCTGAAGCTGCCCAACGTGCTGGAGTGCCACCTGGTCTCGGGCGACTTCGACTACCTGATCAAGGCGCGCATCTCGGAGATGGCCTCCTACCGCCGCCTGCTGGGCAGCAGCCTGCTGACCCTGCCGCACGTGCGCGAATCGCGCAGCTACATCGTGATGGAGGAGGTCAAGGAGACCCTGGCCCTGCACGTGCCCGACTGAACACGCCCACACGCAAACGGGAACGGCGGCCGATGGCCGCCGTCCGTGCGTCCGTCGCGGCGCGGCCCCGGGCTACTTGGCCCAGCGCATGGCCGAGGCGGTCAGCGGCAGGACCTGGGCCGACAGCGGCTGGTCCTGCTCCAGCAGGTTGATGGCGTCGGCCAGGATCGCCGCGGCCTCGCGCTGCAGCGGGTCCGGGCGCTTCTCCGCGGCCTTCTCGCGCTGGGCGTCCTTGACCACGTCGCGCTCGGCGGCGGTCAGGCCGTCGTCGGTCTCGTCGGCCAGCGGGTCCAGGTCCAGGCCCTTCTCCTTGCGGATGGCCTGGCGCTCCTTGCGCTGCCGCTCCTGGCGCTCGCGCTCGGCGCGGCGCTCGGCCTCGTTGAGCGAGAGGTACTTCTTGGCCGCCTCGGCGCGGTAGTGGGCCACGTCCTCGCTCCACCACTGGAACTCCAGGTCCTCGGCGATGCGGCGGGCGTGCAGCTCCTGCAGGCGCGGCAGCAGCGGCGCGAAGTTGCCGTAGCGCTGGTGCGGTACCTCGGCGATGCGGGTCCACGGCAGGGCGTTGTCGTAGGTGCTCTCGCCGAACTCGTTGGCGTCCACGCTCAGCGGGTAGGCGATGTCCGGCACCACGCCCTTGTGCTGGGTGCTGCTGCCGGAGATGCGGAAGAACTGGGCGATGGTCAGCTTGACCTGGCCGAAGCGCGGGCCCTCGGCCGCCGGCCAGCGGTCCAGGTCCACCAGGTTCTGCACCGTGCCCTTGCCGAAGGTGGTCTCGCCGATGATCAGCGCGCGGCCGTAGTCCTGCATGGCGCCGGCGAAGATCTCCGAGGCCGAGGCCGAGGCGCGGTTGACCAGCACCGCCAGCGGCCCGTCCCAGGCCACGCCGGGGTTGCGGTCGGAGTTCACCGTCACCCGCCCACCGGACTCGCGCACCTGCACCACCGGGCCGGTGTCAACGAACAGGCCGGTCAGCTGCACCGCCTCGTCCAGCGAGCCGCCGCCGTTGTTGCGCAGGTCCAGGACCACGCCGTCCACGCCCTTCTGCTTGAACTCGCCCAGCAGGCGCGCCACGTCGCGGGTGGCCGAGGTGTAGTCGTTGCCGTTGCGGCGGCGGCCCTCGAAGTCCTGGTAGAAGGTCGGCAGCTCGATCACGCCGATCACGCGCGCCGGGCGGCCGTCCTGCGCCGGGATGGTGTAAGTCTTGCTCTTGGCCGCCTGCTCGGAGAGCTGCACGCGGGCGCGGGTCAGGGTGACCACGCGGTGCTCGCCGTCCACGCCGGCCTCGGCCGGGATGTACTCCAGCCGGACCTTGGTGCCCTTGGGGCCGCGGATCTTGGCCACCACGTCGTCGATGCGCCAGCCGATCACGTCCTCGATCGGACCGGAGGCGCCCTGGCCGACGCCGACGATGCGGTCGCCGGCCTTGAGCGTGCCGTCCAGCGCCGCCGGACCGCCGGGGATGATCTCGCGGATCACCACCACGTCGTCCTGGCGCTGCAGCTGGGCGCCGATGCCCTCCAGCGACAGCGACATGGCCTGGTTGAAGTTCTCGGCGCTGCGCGGGTTGAGGTAGTCGGTATGCGGGTCGATGGACGCGGTGTAGGCGTTGAGGAACAGCGAGAACACGTCCTCGCTCTTGAGCTCGGCCACCGACTTGCCCAGCTGCGCGTAGCGCTTGTCCAGGGTCTTGCGGATCTCCTCCGGTGCCTTGCCGGCCAGCTTCAGGCGCAGCCAGTCGTTCATCACCGACTTGCGCCACAGGTCGTCCAGCGCCGCCTCGTCAGGGGCCCACGGCGCGTCCTTGCGGTCGTATTCCCAGCGCTCGTTGCCGGTGAAGTCGAACTCCTGCGCGAGCAGGCCGCGGGCGTAGGCCACGCGCTGCTCCACCCGCTCGCGGTACACGGCGAAGATGGCGAAGGCCGGGCTCGGGTCGCCCTCGCGCACCGCGTCGGCCATGCGCGCGCGGTACGGGGCGAAGCGCTCGACGTCGGCGGCGGTGAAGAACTGCTTGTTGCCGTCCAGCGCCTCCAGGTAGCGGCGGAAGATGTCCTCGGACATCGTCGCGTCGGCCGGACGCGGGCGATAGGCGTAGCGGCTGTCGGACAGCAGGCCGTAGACCAGGCGGGAGGTGGTGGCCTGCTCCGGCGTGGGGGCCAGCGCCACGGCGCCGGTCGCGCCGCTGCGCGCCAGCAGCGCGACCGGGACGACCAGCAGGAGGGCGAGCAGTGCGGCGGTGATTCTGGATTTCATTCGGGGTCTCGGGCCTGGAGGGCCATGGACGTGAGGCTGCGGGAGGGCTCAGACCACCGCCCAGTGCCGGAAGTTGCATTCCCCGGCCGCGGGGCAGGATGGCCCAACCGCAGGCTAGCGGCCGGAACGGAGGAAAAGGTTAACCAATGCCCCGTGCAGGGGGCCCTTCACGCCGGGGCGCCGCTCAGGCCTCCACTCCGGCGCCGGCCGCCTGGCGGTCGGCGTGGTAGGACGAACGGACCATCGGCCCGGAGGCGACGTGGCTGAAGCCCAGCTGGTAGCCGTACTCCTCCAGCACCTTGAACTCGTCCGGGGTCCAGTAGCGCAGCACCGGATGGTGGTGCGGCGTCGGCTGCAGGTACTGGCCGATGGTGACCATGTCCACGTCGTGGGCGCGCAGGTCGCGCAGGGTGGCCTGCACCTGCTCCATGGTTTCGCCCAGGCCCAGCATGATGCCGGACTTGGTCGGGATGGACGGGTGCTGCGCCTTGAACCGCTGCAGCAGGGTCAGCGACCACTGGTAGTCGGCACCCGGGCGCACGTTCGGGTACAGGTCCGGCACCGTCTCGATGTTGTGGTTGAACACGTCCGGCGGGTCCTGGGCCAGGATCGCCAGCGCGCGGTCCATGCGGCCCTTGCCGCGGAAGTCCGGGGTCAGGATCTCGATGCGGATGCCGGGCGCGGCCGCGCGCACCTCGCGGATGCAGTCCACGAAGTGCTGGGCGCCGCCGTCACGCAGGTCGTCGCGGTCCACCGAGGTGATGACCACGTACTTCAGGCGCATGTCGGCGATGGTCCGGGCCAGGTTGCGCGGCTCCTCCGGGTCCGGCGGCCTGGGCCGGCCGTGGGCCACGTCGCAGAAGCTGCAGCGGCGGGTGCAGACCTCGCCCAGGATCATGAAGGTCGCGGTGCCGTGGCCGAAGCACTCGTGGATGTTCGGGCAGCTGGCCTCCTCGCACACGGTGACCAGACGGTTCTCGCGCAGCCGCGCCTTGAGGTTGGCCACGGCGTTGCCGGCGGGGATGCGCACCCGGATCCAGGACGGCTTGCGCAACACCGGGGTATCGGCGAACTGCACCGGCGAGCGCGCGATCTTGTCGCTGCCCAGCTGCTTGGCGCCCACCTCCAGCGGCGCCGGCGCGGCGGCCGGCTCGGACAGGACCTGGAGCGGGATCGTGCGGGAAGTGGACGTGCTCATGGGCCTATTGTAGGGCGGCGCCGGGCCTCCTGCCCGGGCGCGGCGGCCCCGCCGGCGCAACAGCAGGGGCCGGCCGGCGCAACGGCGCCTGCATACGGACCGGTACGTCAGCCCGGCGCGGGCGGCGCCGCGCGCTCCCACTCCAGGCCGAACTGGCGGCCCAGCTGCTCCAGCAGCACCGGCTTGACCGCCTCCATCGAAGCCGGCCCGCCCAGATCCTGCAGCGCCACCACCTGGAGGCCGGCATAGCCGCAGGGATTGATGCGCTGGAACGGCGGCACGCACTCGGGCGTGATGTTGAAGGCCAGGCCGTGGAAGGTGCAGCCGCGGCGCACGCGGATGCCCAGCGAGGCGATCTTGGCCCCGTTCACGTACACGCCGGGGGCGCCCTCCCTGCGCGCGCCGCCGATGTTCCACTCGGCGAGGGTGTCGATGATGGCCTGCTCGATCCGGCACACGTATTCGCGCACGCCGATGCCCAGGCGGCGCAGGTCCAGCAGCGGGTAGGCCACGATCTGGCCGGGGCCGTGGTAGGTCACCTGCCCGCCGCGGTCCACGTGGATGACCGGGATTTGGCCCGGCATCAGCACGTGCTCGGTCTTGCCGGCCTGGCCCAGGGTGAACACCGGCTCGTGCTCGACCAGCCACAGCTCGTCGGTGGTGGCCTCGCCGCGGGCGTCGGTGAAGCGCTGCATGGCCCGCCACACCGGCTCGTACGGCTGCCGACCGAGGTCGCGCACGTACGCAGGCAGCGGCGCGCGCGCCGGCGCGGGGGTGGTGCAGGCGGCGGTGCTCACAGCGTCCATGTCACTTCGGGGTGGTCGCGCAGGGCCTGGTGTGCGGCCTCGTACTGCTGGCGGCTCTCGGCGCGGAAGCCGATGCGCACGGACACGTAGCGGCCATTGGACGAGTGCCGGCACTGCCCGCTCTCGTGCAGCCCCCCCACGCCGGCCTGTTCCAGCCGCTTCGGCAGCTCGGTCTCCAGGCCCTTGCCCGCCGCGCCCATGGCGCTGAGCTCGAAGGTGCCGGGAAACTGGAAGCCGTGCTCGGGATTGTCAGAGCGGATCTCCATCGCGGCATTATCGGTCCGCGCCCGCGCAAACCCAACCCTCGTGCGACCACGGTGCGACACCGCCGGCGCAACGCTGCGTACGCCGTGGCACGCTACCGCGCCCGGGCAGGAGGCCCGGCGCCGCCCTACAATAGGCCCATGAGCACGTCCACTTCCCGCACGATCCCGCTC
>NZ_PDWK01000103.1 GCF_010093135.1 Pseudoxanthomonas taiwanensis
CGCGCGCGGGCCCGCAAGCTGGCCGTGGACCTGGCGCGTGCCCCCCCGACCGGCCCCGACGGCACCGTGCCCATGGCCGACGTGAAGCAGGCCGCCGCCGCCGGCACCGCCCCGGCCGCGCCCGCCGGCGACGCCGGCACCGTGGTCGGCGCCATGCAGGTGTCCGACGCCGTGCACAGCGAGCGTGCGGTGGCGGTGGGCGGGGTCAAGGCCATGCCTGCGGTGCGCGCGCTGGCGCGCAAGCTGGGCGTGGACCTGGCGCGTGTCACCCCGACCGGCCCCGACGGCACCGTGACCATGGCCGACGTGAAGCAGGCCGCCGCCGCCGGCACCGCCCCGGCCGCGCCGCGCGCCGCCGCTCCGGCCACGCACGCCACCCCCGCCGCGGCCCCGGCCGCAGCGCAGGCGCCGCAACGCACCCTGCTCTCGGCCTCCGGCCGGCCGATGCGCACCCGGCCGCCGGGCGTGTCCGCCGCCGGCCAGCCCGAGCAGCTCAAGGGCGTGCGCCGCAACATGGCGCGGGTGATGGCCGACGCGCACAGCAAGGTGGTGCCGACCACTCTGGTGGACGATGCGGACCTGCACGCCTGGATCGGCAGGCAGGACATCACCGCGCGCCTGGTGCGCGCGATCGTGGCCGCCTGCCGCGCCGAGCCGGCGCTCAACGCCTGGTTCGACGGCGAGAACCTGACCCGCACCCTGCACCCGCACGTGGACATCGGCATCGCCGTGGACACGCCCGACGGGCTGTTCGTGCCGGCGCTGCGCAATGCCGACATGCTCGACGCGCAGGGCGTGCGCGCCGGCATCGACCGCCTGCGCCAGCAGGTGGAGGACCGCAGCATCCCGCCCGGCGAGCTGACCGGCTACACCATCTCACTGTCCAACTTCGGCATGTTCGCCGGCCGCTACGCCACCCCGGTGGTGGTGCCGCCATGCGTGGCCATCGTCGGCGCCGGCCGCCTGTCGCACGACGTGGTGGCGGTGATGGGCGGCATCGAGGTGCACCGCCGCCTGCCGATCTCGCTGACCTTCGACCACCGCGCCTGCACCGGCGGCGAGGCGGCGCGCTTCCTGCGCGCGCTGCTGGACGACATGGCCCTGCCGCAGTAACCCGCCCGGCCGGGGAGGCGGCACCACGCCGCCTTCCGGCCGCGGCATGCGGGCGCCGCCACGCGGCGCCCGGCGCTCCTCCTCCCCCCCGCACCGGAGGTTCCCATGGCACACCGCAGCCGTCTGGCCGGATTCATCATCGACTGCAACACCGAAGACCTGGACGCCGCCACCGACTTCTGGAGCCAGGCGCTGGGCCTGCCGGTCACCGACCGCGACGCCGGCGACGCGACCGCGCAGTACCAGGCGCTGGGCGACATCCGCGGCGGCCTGTACGTGGCCGTGCAGAAGGTGGACCATCCCTCGCGCGTGCACCTGGACATCGAGGCCGACGACATCGACGCCGAGGCCGAACGCCTGGAAAAGCTGGGCGCCCGCCGCGTGGCCTTCGTCAAGCGCTGGTGGGTGATGGAAGCCCCAACCGGCCAGCGCTTCTGCGTGGTGCGCGCGCAGCCGGAACCGGGCGAGGATGCCGCACGCCGGGACTGACGCGCCGCCCTACCCGTGCCGGGCGTGCCGGCGCGCGCGGTCCAGCCACACCTCCAGGCCCTGGGCGTTGAGTTCGATGTCCATGCCCAGCAGCTCCAGCACGGCCGCCTCCTCCAGCGCGCAGCCGTGGGCGCGCGCGCGCTCCAGGTAGTAGTCCGACAGCGCCGCCACCAGCGCCTCGTGGCGGTCCGGACGGCCGTCGCAGGCCTGCGCCAGCGACACCATCGCATCGATCTGCTCGTGCAGCTCCGCGGCCAGGCGGCGCACGCCGGTGACCCGCCCGTAATGGGTCAGGTACATCGCCTCGGGAGCGGCCTCCAGCATCCGCGCGATCGAGGCCTGCAGCGGCTCGGGCTCGAACTGCACCGGCGAGGAGGTGGGCAGGATGAAGGCACCCTGCTCGCTGTCCAGCTCGCGGTAGGACAGGCCGAAGGTGTCGCCGGTGAACCAGGCGCGGCTGCGCGCGTCCCACACGCACAGGTGGTGGCGGGCATGGCCGGGCGTGTCGATGCAGCGCAACGGGCGGCCGGCCAGCTCGACGACGTGGCCGTCGTGCGCCACCACCACGCGCTCGGCCGGCACCGGCTGCACCTGGCCGTAGTGGCGGTCGAACGCCTCCTGCCCGTACACCGCCACCGCGCTGGCCACCAGGCGCGCCGGATCCACCAGGTGCGGGGCCGCGCGCGGATGCGCCACCAGGCGCGCGCCGGGCAGGCGCTCCAGCAGCGCGCCGGCGCCGCCGGCATGGTCCAGGTGGACAGGGGTGACCACCAGCCAGTCCACCTGCTCCGGGGCCAGGCCCGCCGCGTCCAGGGCCTGCAGCATGGCCGGCACGCTGTGGCAGGTGCCGCAGTCGACGAAGGCGGCGCGGCCGCCGTCGCCGACGACCAGGTAGGCCGCGTCGAAGCCGGGCCTGACGTAGCCGGTGTCGATGGTATGGATGCCGTGTTCGGGCATGGGACTCATTCCGTGCGTGGGGATGCGTGCATGCTAGGCCGGCGCCCGTGCGCGGACGACCCGGCTTTGGTCGTAGCGTCCCGCTCCCGGCGGGCCCGGGTTCAGCCGGCGTCGCGCCAGCGGCCGGCCAGCAGGCGCATGCGCAGCGGCACGGCCACCGCCAGCACCGCCAGGAACGCGCCGTAGGCGTACAGCACCGCCAGCACCTGGCGCCAGATCGGGCCGGCGCCCGGGTCGGCCGCGCCGTCGGCATAGCCCAGGCGCATGCCGGCGATGCTTAGGGCCAGGGCCAGCACCAGCACCGCCGCGTCGAACGCGCGCCGCGCCGCCGGGCGCGGGCGGCGGGGATAGCACCAGTACAGCGCGCCCAGCAGGGCGAACCAGGGCAGGAACAGCAGCAGGGTGAGGTACTGGTAGCCCATCAGGCGGCATCCTCCGCCAGCTGGCGCAGCGCGTCCACCACCGCCTCCACCCCGGCCACGTCCTCACCCAGGGTGCCCACGCGCTCGCCCATCAGGCCGACGGCGCGCTGCTCCAGCTCGTGCAGCGCGGTCGGGCCCTCGCGGCGCAGGCGCGCGATCAGCTGCCCGGCCTCGCGCGGGGAGTCGTGGCCGTCGCCCTGCAGCAGCACCGTGCCGTTGCCGTCCACCAGCTTGAAGTAGAAGCGGCCGTCGGCCTCGCGGTACTGCTTGAACTGCGGCAGCTTCGCCGCGGCGGCACGCGCCTTCGGCGCGGCGGCGGCGCGTGGGGCGGCGAAGGGGCCCAGGCCCACCGCACGCTGCAGGCCGTCCAGCAGCGGCACGGTGATGTCGCGGGCCTTGCGCGCGCCCTCCTGCAGGATCTCCTCCAGCTGCGCCGGCCGGGCGATCAGCTGCGCATACTGCTCGCGCAGCGGCGCCACCTGCTCCTCGATGCGGGCCAGCAGGCGCTGCTTGGCGTCGCCCCAGCCGATGCCTTCGGCGAAGGCGTGGCGCATCTCCTCGGTCTGCTCGGCGGTGGCGAAGGCCTGGTACAGCTGGAACACCGCCGAACCCTCGGTGTCCTTGGGCTCGCCCGGGGCACGCGAGTCGGTGACGATGGACATCACCAGGCGCTTGAGCTCGGCCGGCGGCGCGAACAGCGGGATGGTGTTGTCGTAGCTCTTGGACATCTTGCGCCCGTCCAGGCCGGGCAGCGTGGCCACGTTCTCGTCGATCTGCGCCTCCGGCAGCACCAGCGGCTCGCCCGTGGCGCCGGTGACGCGGCGCCAGGACTCGCCGTAGAGGTGGTTGAAGCGCTGGCCGATGTCGCGCGCCATCTCGATGTGCTGGATCTGGTCGCGGCCGACCGGCACCCTGTGCGCGCCGAAGGCCAGGATGTCGGCGGCCATCAGCACCGGGTACATGTACAGGCCGGCGGTCACGCCCGCGTCCGGGTCCTCGCCGGCGGCGGTGTTCTTGTCCACCGCGGCCTTGTAGGCGTGGGCGCGGTTGAGCAGGCCCTTGGCCGCCACGCAGGTCAGCAGCCAGCACAGCTGCGGGATCTCGGGGATGTCCGACTGGCGGTAGAAGGTCACCCTGGCCGGGTCCAGGCCGCAGGCCAGCCAGGTGGCGGCGATCTCCAGGCGCGAGCGGGCGACCCGGTCGGGGTCGTCGGCCTTGATCAGCGCGTGGTAGTCGGCCAGGAAGAAGAAGCTCTCCACGCCCTTGGCGCGGCTGGCGGCGATGGCCGGACGGATGGCGCCGGCATAGTTGCCCAGGTGGGGTGTGCCGGTGGTGGTGATACCGGTAAGGACGCGGACGGTCATGGTGCGCAGGGGTCGAACGACCCGGCCATTCTACGCCCTCCGGGCGCCACGCCCGCCCCGTCCCGCCGGGGCCCGGCCGCGGGACGCGGCCGGGCCGGGTTGGATCGCTGGCGCGTCAGTGGCGCCAGGTGTCGTCCAGGCCGCGCTCAAAGTCGCGGACCTCGCGCTGGGCCCGGTCCTTCTCCCAGCCGTAGCGCTCCTGCAGCTTGCCGGCCAGGTATTCGGCGTTGCCCTCGGCCACGTCGAACACGTCGTCGGTGAGGTCGCCCCACTTGGCCTTCATCTGGCCCTTCAGCTGCTTCCAGTTGCCGGCGATGATGTCGCGGTTCATGCGTGCCTCCTTGGTGGATGGTGGTCGGCGCCCCGGTATCGGTGGCCGGCATTCAGTGTCGCGGACCCGTCGTTGGGCCACGGTCCAGCGCGCGTCAATGCGCGGTTACCGGTGGATGCACGCGGCGCGAAGGGCATGCCCGCGGGCATGCCAACAAAAAACGGGGCCGGTTGCCCGGCCCCGTCGTGTCGCCACGAAGGGCGGCGAAGGTCAGCACTTGCCGTCCTTGCAGTCCTCGGCCTTGTCCTCGATCTTCTCGCCTGCCTTCTGGATGTCCTGGCCTGCGCCGGACATGGTGTTGCACGCGGTCAGCGTGCCGACGGAGAACAGGCTCAGCAGGGCGAGTGCGATGATGCGCTTCATGTTGGGCTCCTGTGACGGGCGGCCGCACGCTCCGTGCGGCGTGCGGCCAATCTGGCCCGTTCCCGCGTGCAACCGGCGTGAAGCGCGCCGGCGCGGGGTTCAGTCGCGCATCAGCGTGGACTTGCCGAACAGGCTCTCCACCAGGTCCACCGCCAGGCGCCCGGTCTGGTTGCGCGTGTCCAGCACCGGGTTGAGCTCGACGATGTCCAGCGAGCCCATGCGCCCGGTGTCGGCGATCATCTCCATCACCAGCTGCGCCTCCCGGTAGTTGGGTCCGCCCGGCACGCAGGTGCCCACGCCGGGGGCGATCTCCGGGTCGATGAAGTCCACGTCGAAGCTGACGTGCAGGTGGGTGTCCGCGTCCACGCCCTCCAGCGCCTGCTGCATCACCGCCTTCATCCCGACCTCGTCGATGTAGCGCATGTCGTAGATGTCCAGGCCGTACTGCTTGACCAGGCGCTTCTCCTCCGGGTCCACCGAGCGGATGCCGATCTGCCGCACCTGCTCCGGGCGCAGCACCGGCGCGTCGCCGCCCAGGCGGGTGAGCGCATCCGGGCCCAGCCCGCACAGGCAGGCCACCGGCATGCCGTGGATGTTGCCCGAGGGAGTGACCTCGTTGGTGTTGAAGTCGGCGTGCGCGTCCAGCCACAGCACGCGCAGCTTCTTGCCGGTGTCGCGGCAGTGCCGCGCCACCGCGGTGATCGAGCCGATGGCCAGGCAGTGGTCGCCGCCCAGCATCACCGGCATGCGGCCGTCGCGCAGTTCGCGCAGGCTGGCCTCCATCAGCGCGCGGTTCCACTCCACCACCTGCTCCAGGTGGCGGTAGCCGTGCACGGGCGGCTGCCAAGGATTGGGCGGACCGGACAGGTTGCCGCAGTCGCGCACGTCCACGCCGCGCGCGGCCAGGGCCTGCCCGATGCCGGCGATGCGCAGCGCCTCCGGGCCGAGCGAGGCACCGCGGTGGCCGGCACCGACGTCGGTCGGCACGCCGATCAGGGAAACGGGAGGAAATCGTCGGCTCATTGCGCAGGATCCATCGTGAACCAGCGCGCCAGTCTAGCCAGCCGGGCCTTGCGGCGATTGGCGCGCCGCAACAGCAGCCCGCCACGCGACGCCGTGCTCACGTCCGACCTGCTATCCAGACAGCCATGAGCCTCCTGCCCCCGCCCCTCGCAGCCACCCTCCACGGTCCCGGAGCCGCGGTGCCGCCCTTCAACCTGCCGCTGACCGTGTTGGCCACCAACGCCAGCGGGGCCACGGAGACCTTCCACGGTTTCCACGACGGCGCACACTGGCGCGCCTACGACCTGCCGGCGCACGGGGTGTGGTACGCGCGGGCCTGGGCCGCCGGCTACGCCGACGACGCGGCCGCCGCCACGCCCATCGCCGGGCGCATGCGCCTGCTGCCGGCGTGCGAGATGCACTACTAGGGCCTGTTAACACTACGTGCTAACATACTGCGCATGGAACTTACGCCTGCGCAATTCGCGCGTATCGAGGATTGCCTGCCGCGGCAGCGGGGCAATGTGTCGCTGGACAACCTTCAAGTGCTC
>NZ_PDWK01000104.1 GCF_010093135.1 Pseudoxanthomonas taiwanensis
CCTACAGGGGCACCGACGCATCCGGCCGTGGCGGCCGGCAGCGGTCATGCTTTACGCCCTGTCCCGGATCAGCAAGCCGATGTTCAGCATACCGATACGCGTCTACTGGGAAGATACCGACGCCGGTGGCGTGGTCTACCACGCCCGATACCTGGCCTTCCTCGAACGGGCGCGCAGCGACGCGCTGCGTGCGATGGGCTGGGGCCAACGTGCCCTGCAGGAGGCCGGGCTGGTGTTTGCGGTCCACTCGATGCATCTGGACTTCCTGCGGCCGGCGCGGCTGGACGACCTGCTGGAGGTCACCGCCGAGGTCGCCCGGGTCGGCCGGGCCAGCGCGGTCTTCGCCCAGCGCATCCTGCGCGGCGGGGAACTGCTGCTGACCGCCGAGGTCAAGGTGGCCTCGCTGCGGGCCGGCGACTTCCGCCCCTGCCCGATGGAAGACAGGCTCCATGAGGAACTGAAATCGCTGCAGGCCGGTCGAAGCGCATGACGCGCGGGCCGGCCTGTGCCTGGCACCGAACTTTGCGACTGAGGAACGAAGGATGACCGTATCGATCCCGGCCCTGGTGGCCACCGTGGTGGAGGCGTTGCCGGAGGAGGCCGCCACCGCCGCAGCCGCGGGTGCGGCGGCCGCCACCCACGGCGGCATCAACTACCTGGACCTGATGCTGCGCGCGAGCCTGCCGGTCAAGCTGATCGTGCTGCTGCTGCTGGCCGGCTCGCTGATCAGCTGGGTGATCATTTTCCGCAAGCTGCGCAGCTTCAAGCGCGCCGACCAGGAGGCGGACGAGTTCGAGAACCGGTTCTGGTCCGGCGCCGACCTGTCCAAGCTGTACGCCGCCGCGGCCGACCGCAACCGCGTGGTGGTCGGCCTGGAGGCGATCTTCGAGGCCGGCTTCCGCGAGTTCCTGCGCCTGCGCGAGCGCCGCCACGACGGCCGCGCGCAGCTGGAGGGCGCGCAGCGGGCCATGCGCGTGGCCTTCACCCGCGAGGTCGGCCAGCTGGAGCGGAACCTGGAGCTGCTGGCCAACATCGGCTCCACCGCCCCGTACGTGGGCCTGGTGGGCACCGTGTTCGGCATCATGGTGACCATGCACGACATGGTCGCCCAGGGCCAGCAGGTGGGCATCGCCTCGGTGGCGCCGGGCATCTCCGAGGCCCTGTTCGCCACCGCCATCGGCCTGTTCGTCGCCATCCCGGCGGTGTGGGCCTACAACCGCTACACCACCCGCGTGGAGCGCCTGTCGCAGCGCTACGAGAGCTTCGCCGACGAGTTCAGCTCGATCCTGCAGCGCCAGGCCGGCGCGGACGAGTGACGCGCCACCGGCCCGCCCGGGCCCGTCCACAGGGTCGTACAGGAACCTCCCCATGACCACCGGCTTTTCCCGCCACAAGCGCCGCAAGCTGAAGTCCGAGATCAACGTCGTGCCCTACATCGACGTGATGCTCGTGCTGCTGATCATCTTCATGGTCACCGCGCCGCTGCTGAGCCTGAGCGTGGACGTGGACCTGCCCCGGTCCAACGCCCGCTCGGTGGAGAGCAAGAAGGACCCGGTGGTCGTCACCGTGGACGCCCAGGGCCGCTACTTCCTGACCCTGCAGGGCGGGCGCCCCGAGCCGATCGACGCCACCGAGCTGACCGCCAGGCTGCAGGCCTTCGTGGCGCAGAACAGCGAAGTGCCGGTGTTCGTGGCCGCGCCGGGCGGGGTGGAGTACCAGAAGGTGATGGACACCATGGTGCTGGTCCAGCAGGCCGGGGTGCCGCGGGTCAGCCTGATGAGCCAGCCGGGCGACAATGCACGCTGAGGCCTTCCCGCGACCGCAGGATCCGCGCGAGGGCGGGCTGGCCGGCCCGCTGGCGCTGGCCGTCGCCCTGCACATCGCGGTGGCGCTGCTGTTCTGGCTGGCCTGGTGGTGGTCGCCGCCGCGGAAGGTGGAGCCGGCCGCCGGTTCGCCGGCCATCGAGGCTTCGCTGGTGGTCTCGGCCGCCGACGTGGCCGCGGCCCGGCGTCGCGCCGAGGAGGCGCCCAAGCCCGAGCCGCTGCCGCCGCCGGTGGCCGAGACCGCCCCCGAGGAGACCGTGCCGCCGCCGCAACCGCTGCCCGAGCCGCGCCCGCAGGATGCGCCGGTGGCCCCGCAGCAGAAGGCCCAGGACTTCCTGCCCGAGCCGGACACGGTGGACCAGGACGAGGCCCGTCGCGACGCCATCGCCCGGGAGAAGGCCGAGCGCGAGCAGGAGGAGCGCCGCCGCCAGCAGCAGGTGGACCTGACCGAGCAAGAGCGGCAGCGTGAGGCCGAGAACCAGCGCCGCCTGGCCGCCCAGGCCGAGGAGGCCGAGCGCCAGAGGAAGCTGGCCGAGATCCGCCGCCAGCGCGAGGAGGCCGCCCGCCAGGCGCAGCTGGCCGAGCAGCGCCGGCGCCAGCTGGAGCAGGCCCGGCAGCGCCAGGCCAATGCCCCGGCCCAGGCCAGCCAGGGCACGCCCGGCCAGGGCGGCAGCAGCGAGGACCTGCTGGCCCGGTACGCGGCCGCCATCCAGGAGGCGGTGGCCCGGCAGTGGATCCGGCCGGAGACCGTGCCGCTGGGCCAGCGCTGCAAGGTGGTGATCCGCCAGCTGCCCGGCGGCGAGGTGATCGACGTCCAGGTCCAGCCCGGCTGCCCGTACGACGAGGCCGGCCGCCGCTCGCTGGAGGCGGCGGTCCTGCGCGCCCAGCCGCTGCCCTACCGGGGCTTCGAGGCGGTGTTCCAGCGCACCCTGACCCTCAATTTCGAGGCCCAGGACCGCTGAGAACCCGGACGCCCCGGTACGGTCAAAGGGGCCGGTCCCGTCCCGCCCCGTTTTCACGCGTTTTCGTTCATGATTGCGAATACGTTCACCCTCGCGCTGCTATCTCTTCCAGTGCCCCGCCGCAAAACAGGAACGCCGACCTTGGCCATGAAGACCCCACTGCGCTGGTTCGCCCTGTTCGTCGCCCTCCTGGTGGCGCCCCTGATGGCCTCGGCCCAGCAGCAGGGGCTGGAGATCGACATCATCGGCGGCAATGCCTCGGCCCTGCCGATCGCGGTGGTGCCCATGCCGTACCAGGGCAGCGGCACCCCGCCGGAGACGGACGTGGCCAAGGTGGTGCGCGACGACCTGGCCCGCTCCGGCCAGTTCCGCACCCTGCCCGAGGCGCAGATGGTCGAGCGCCCGACCCGCGGCGGCGAGATCAACTACCCCACCTGGCGCCAGCTGCGCCAGGACTACATCGTGGTCGGCCGCGTGCTGGATGCCGGCGACGGCGGCTACCGCGTGGAGTACGAGCTGTTCGACGTGGCCCGGGGCGAGCGCCTGCTGGGCCTGGCCATGACCGCGCGCGCCAGCGCCATGCGCGACGTGGCCCACCAGATGGCCGATGCCATCTACGAGAAGATCCTGGGCGTGCGCGGCGCGTTCTGGACCCGCATCGCCTACGTCACCGCCACCGGCAGCGGCAACGGCATGCGCTACGCCCTGGTGGTGGCCGACTCCGACGGCTGGAACCCGCAGACGGTGGTGCGCTCGGCCGAGCCGTTGCTGTCGCCGGCCTGGAGCCCGGACGGCCGCAAGCTGGCCTACGTCAGCTTCGAGCGCGGCAACTCCTCAATCTACATCCAGGACATCGCCACCGGCGCCCGCGAGCTGGTGGCCAGCTTCCGCGGCATCAACAGCGCCCCGTCGTTCTCGCCGGACGGCCGCAAGCTGGCCCTGTCGCTGTCGCGCAGCGGCAATCCCGAGATCTACGTGATGGACCTGGCCACGCGCCAGCTGACCCAGCTGACCAACCATTTCGGCATCGACACCGAGCCGACCTGGAGCGCCGACGGCTCGACCATCTACTTCACCTCCGACCGCAGCGGCCGCCCGCAGATCTACAAGGTCCCGGCCACCGGCGGTCCCGCCACCCGGGTCACGTTCCAGGGCAACTACAACGCCACCGCGTCCGTCTCCTACGACGGCAAGAAGATCGCGATGGCTCAGGGAACCGGCAACACGTACCGCATCGCCATCATGGACACCAGCCTGGGCACCCCCCGCTGGACCACCGTGTCCACCGGCTCCCTGGACGAATCCCCCAGCTTCGCCCCCAACGCCAGCATGCTGCTCTATGCCGCGCGTGAGGGCGGGCGAGGGGTGTTGTATGCGGTATCGGCCGACGGCCGGGTACGCCAGCGCCTGGTCCTGGCCGACGGCGACGTGCGCGAACCTGCGTGGTCGCCCTACCGCAGCGCGCGTTAAAAATCGGTTGTAAGATTCGCCCGTTGCACGCTTATCTCAACCACCACCCACTGTGCATCAGAAGGAAATGATCATGAACGCCACCACCCGAGTCCTGCTGGTTTCCGCGCTGTCCGTGGCCGTCCTGGCCGGCTGCTCCAAGAAGGTCAAGGAGCAGCCCGTCGCCGAGGAGCCGGCCCCGGCCACCCCGACCGCCCCGGTCGCCGACGACGGCCGCTACGGTCCGGAGGACCTGGACACCGACGCCTGCCTGCGCCAGCGTGTCATCTACTTCGACTTCGACCAGGACGCCCTGAAGCCGGAGTTCCAGGCCATCGTCAGCTGCCACGCCAAGTACCTGGTGGACCGTCCGTCGGCCCGCGTGACCCTGCAGGGCCACGCCGACGAGCGCGGCTCGCGCGCCTACAACCAGGCCCTGGGCGAGCGCCGTGGCAACGCCGTCAACTCGGCCCTGCAGGCCGCCGGCGGCTCGGCCAGCCAGCTGGAAGTGGTCAGCTTCGGCGAGGAGCGTCCGGTCTGCACCGAGTCCAACGAGGCCTGCTGGGCGCAGAACCGCCGCGTCGAGATCATCTACAACGCGCGCTGATCGATGGCCCGCAGCCGTTCCATCGGCATGATGCTGGTCGTGGCGGCCCTGGCGGCCGCCACGCCCGCGCATGCGCAGAAGCTGAGCCTGGCCGACCGTGTCGCCCGCCTGGAAGCCCAGGCCAACAACACCCAGGCCATGCAGGACATGCTCAACCAGCTGGAGCTGCTGCGCCGCGAGGTGCAGGAGCTGCGCGCCTCGGTGGAGCAGCTGCAGTACGAGAACCAGCAGCTGCAGCAGCGCAACCGCGACCAGTATCTGGACCTGGACGGCCGCCTGAACCGCCTGGAGGGCGGGGCCCTGCCGGCACCGCCGCCCGAGGCCACGCCCGCCGCGGCCCCGGCCAAGGCCGCCCCGTCCGCCGCGGCCGACGCCCCGCGCGTCCACGGCGACCCGGGCTCGCTGGCCCGCGCCGAGGACGAACGCGCCGCCTACAACGCCGCCTTCGACGTGCTCAAGGCCGGCCGCTACGACGAGTCGGCGCAGATGTTCCAGGCCTTCCTGGACGCCTATCCGGCCGGCGTGTACGCGCCCAACGCGCTGTACTGGCTGGGCGAGAGCTACTACGCCACCGGCAACTACGCCCTGGCCGCGGAGCAGTTCCGCGCCCTGATCGGGCGTTACCCGACCCACGACAAGGCGCCCGGCGCCATGCTCAAGCTGGGCCTGGCCCAGTTCGGCGAAGGCCGGGTGCAGCAGGCGCAGGCCACGCTGGAGCAGGTGGCCGCCCAGTACCCGGGCACCGACGCGGCGCGCATCGCCGCCGACCGCCTGCGTTCGATCCAGATCAGCCAGCTGCGCTGAGCCTGCCGCATTCCGCGCGCCGCGGGACCAGCCGTCCCGCGGCGCGTTTTTCTTTCTTTCCGCCGGACCCGTCCGGCCCGGTCCGGCTGGCCGCAAGGCGCCGGGACTTACAATGCCGCCCATGGACACCCCGCTTCCGCAGAACCGCCTGCGGATCACCGAAATCTTCCTGTCGCTGCAGGGCGAGGCCGACACGGTTGGCTGGCCCACCGTGTTCGTGCGCCTGACCGGCTGCCCCCTGCGCTGCCAGTACTGCGACCCCGCCTACGCCTTCCATGGCGGGCAGTGGTGGGACATCGACGCCATCCTGGCCGAGGTGGCCCGCCACGGCGTACGCCACGTGTGCGTGACCGGCGGCGAGCCGCTGGCGCAGAAGCGCTGCCTGGACCTGCTGCGGCGGCTGTGCGACGCCGGTTACCTGGTCTCGCTGGAGACCTCCGGCGCGCTGGACATCGGCGGGGTGGACCCGCGCGTGTCTCGGGTGGTGGACCTCAAGACTCCCGGCTCGGGCGAGGTGGCGCGCAACCGCCTGGAGAACATCCCGCTGCTGGCCCCGCGCGACCAGGTCAAGTTCGTCCTGTGCGGGCGCGAGGACTACGAATGGGCGCGCGACATGGTCGCCACCCACGCCCTGGACCGCCGCTGCCAGGTGCTGTTCTCGCCCAGCAAGGGCCAGCTGGACGCGCGCGAACTGGCCGACTGGATCGTCGCCGACCGCCTGCCGGTGCGGTTCCAGCTGCAGCTGCACAAGATCCTCTGGAACGACGAACCCGGCCGCTGAGTAACCGTCTTCCGAGTCAAGCGCCGTGAAGCGCGTTATCCCAAGGTTTGTTGGTTCTGACCATGGCATTGAGCACGGTCAGCAGCTTGCGCATGCAAGCGACCAAGGCGACTTTGGGGCATTTG
>NZ_PDWK01000105.1 GCF_010093135.1 Pseudoxanthomonas taiwanensis
ACAATCGGTCTTGAACGATCAGTGTGAAGAGTGCCTAGAGTGTTGTTGTACACGCAGAAGACGGAATCGAGAGACAGCAGGAGTCTCGTGGGCTCGGAGATGTTTATAAGAGACAGGCCCCAGGCCCTGGCCGAAGCGGCACAGGGCCAGCAGCGCCGGCGCCAGCACCCCGACCTGGGCGTAGGTCGGCAGCAGGCCGANCACCACGGTGGAGATGCCCATGGTCAGCAGCGCCGCCACCAGGGTGGCCTTGCGCCCGACGCGGTCGCCGAAGTGGCCGAACACGGCCGAGCCCAGGGGGCGGGCGAAGAACGCCAGGGCGAAGGTGGCCAGCGACTGCAGGGTGGCCGCGGTCGGCTCCGAGGCCGGGAAGAACAGGGTCGGAAACACCAGCACCGCCGCGGTGGCGTAGATGTAGAAATCGAAGAACTCGATCGTCGTACCGATGAGGCTGGCGAACAGGATGCGGCGGGGCGAGGCGGGCTGGTTCATGCGTAGAACCCTGGCACGGCGGCAGGCCGGCCGATTCTTCCACATCCCGAACGGACGGCAACGGCCGGCACCGGATGCGCGCCGCGCCCGTTGCCCGCGTCCGGCCCCGCCGGCACGAATCCGGGCTCATGCGTCCTTCGCGGCGGCCCCGCCAGCCGCCATCGCACCGCGCAGTCCCGCGCCGCACCCGCACTTCCCGAACCGCGCACCATGCGCCCGCCGGCGCGTGCGCCCCGTCTTCCCCCAACGGAACCGTCACATGAGTGCCACCCGCCCGCCGCGCGCCAAGCGCCCGCCCTCCACCCGCCGCCGCATGGCCTGGATGCTGCTGGCCGCCATCGTCGTCTTCGGTGGCGTGTTCGCGGCCAAGGCCATCATGGCCGCGATGACCAACCAGTTCTTCGACAACATGCCGCAGCCGCCGGTGGAGGTCAGCACCTTCGAGGCCCGGCGCCTGCGGCCGCAATGCACGGCGGTGGCGAACCCGTGCGCGGTGTTGCGGGGGGCCACCCGGCGCGGCCCTGGCCGCGCGTGCCGGCCGCGGCGCCGCCCGCCAACGGCCGGCAAGCATGGCCGGCCGCTTCCCGGCACAATCGCCGCTCCCCCGCCACGGACCTCCCATGTCCACGCCAGCATCCGGACGACTGCCGGCCCGCCGCTTCGACCTGGCGGTGTTCGACCTGGACGGCACCCTGGCCGATTCCTTCGCCTTCTTCGTGACCTGCCACAACCGCCTGGCGCGGCGTCATCGCTTCCGCCCGGTGGCCGGGCACGAAATGGAGATGCTGCGCGGCTGGAACCCGCGCCGGATCATGCGCCACACCGGCCTGCCTGCCTGGCGCCTGCCGTGGGTGGCGCGCGACTTCCGCCGGCTGATGCAGGAGGAAGGCCAGGCCATCGCCTGTTTCCCGGGCGTGCGCGATGCCCTGCACGACCTGCACGCGCGCGGCGTGCGCCTGGCCCTGGTGACCAGCAACTCCGAAGCCAACGGCCGCCGCATCCTGGGCGAGGACGTCTGGGGCCTGCTGGCCCACATGGAGTGCGGCGCCTCGCTGTTCGGCAAGGCGCGCCGCCTGCGCCGGGTGCTGGCCCGCACCGGCGTGGCCGCCGTACGCGCGGTCTATGTCGGCGACCCGACCTCCGACGCCGAGGCCGCGCGCCAGGCCGGGATGGCCTTCGCCGCGGTGGCCTGGGGCTATGCCTCGGCCGCCGCCCTGCAGGCCTGCCAGCCCGATGTCTGGCTGCAGGACGTCGCCGACCTGCAGGGCCTGGCCGGATAGGCGGCACCTCCGCCCCGCCTCAGCGCCGCGCGGCCAGCAGGGCCTGCAGCCGGGCCGCGTCGGCAACCGCGTGGCCGTGGGCCGTGTTGTCGAAGACCACCCAGCGCTCGCCGCCCCCGGCGGCCCGCACCTCCGCGGCCAGCGTGCGCAGCGCGTCCTCATCGTAACGGCTGTAATAGACGCGCGGCGAGCCGTGCCAGCGCCAGTACCGCCAGCGCGCGGAGGCGGCGGGATGGCCGCCTCCGGGCAGGCGTGGCGGATCGGCCGCGACGCGGCCGACGCCATGCCGTTCCAGCAGGGCCTCCGCACGCGGCGTGGACCAGCTGGCATGGCGCGGCTCGCAGGCCAGAGGTGCATCGCTGCGGCGGCGGAACATGGCGAGGAAGACCGAGGCGCTGCGCATGTCCAGCTCCAGCCTCGGCGGCAGTTGCAGCAGGAACCCGCCCAGGCGGTCGCCCAGTCCCTCCACCCCGGCCAGGAAACGGTCCAGCGCCGGGCCGGCGCGGCGCAGGCCCAGCTCGTGCGAGATCGTGCGCGGCAGCTTCACCGAGAAGCGGAACCCGGCCGGCACTGTCGCCGCCCAGCGCTCCCACGTGGCGCGACGGTGCGGGCGGTGGAAGGAGGAATCGACCTCGACAGCGTCGAACCGGGTGGCATAGCGCGCCAGGGCGCTGTCGCCGGGGCCGAAGCGCGGCATGGCGCGACGGGACCGACCAGCCCGCGCATCCGATCCGCACCCTGCCCCTGTCCGGTGCCATGGCCACTCCCGTGCACGAGCGCGGGAGTCTGCGCCGACGGCCGTGGGCGGGGCGCGAAGCCGCCCCGGGCTCAGCTCTCAAGCAGCCCCGCCTCGCGCAGCGCGGCCTCCACCCTGGCCTGCCCCTCGGGCGCCAGCTCGGTCAGTGGCAGGCGCAGGGTGCCGCCGCACAGGCCCAGGCGCGCCAGCGCCCACTTCACCGGGATCGGGTTGGCCTCGCAGAACAGCTGGCGGTGCAGCGGCAGCAGGCGCATCTGGATGCGCATGGCCGTGGCCACGTCGCCTGCCAGGGCCGCCATGCACAGCTCGTGCATCAGGCGCGGGGCCACGTTGGCGCTGACGCTGACGTTGCCGTGACCGCCGCACAGCATCAGCGCCACCGCGGTGGCATCGTCGCCGGAGTAGATGGCGAAGCCTTCCGGCGCCTCGCGGATCAGCCACTGCGCCCGTTCCAGGTTGCCGGTGGCCTCCTTGATGGCCACGATCCCCGGCACCTGCGCCAGGCGCAGCACGGTCTCGTGCTGCAGGTCGGCGCCGGTGCGCCCTGGCACGTTGTACAGCACGATCGGCAGGTCGCCGGTGGCCTCGGCGATGGCGCGGAAGTGGCGGTACATGCCCTCCTGGCCGGGCTTGTTGTAGTACGGCACCACCTGCAGCTGGCTGTGCGCGCCGACCTTGCGCGCGTACTGCGCCAGAGCGATGGCCTCGGCGGTGGAGTTGCCGCCGCAGCCGGCCATCACCGGCACCCGCCCGGCGGCGTGCTCCACGGCCACGCGGATGATCTCGCAGTGTTCCTCCACGTCCACCGTGGGCGACTCGCCGGTGGTGCCGACCACGCCGATGCAGTCCGTGCCCTCCGCCACGTGCCAGTCGATCAGGCGGCGCAGCGCGTCGTAGTCGACGCTGCCGTCCTCATGCATGGGGGTGACCAGCGCGACGATGCTGCCGCGCAGGAGGACATCGGATCCGGTCATGGCGGGCGTTGGCGTTGTGGAGGGAGACGGCCGGATTCTATCGGCCGTCGCCGCCACGTGCGCCAGGAGTCACGGCTGCAACCGTGGCCGCGCCCGGCGCCGCGCCGGACGCGGTGGACTTCAGGACACCGGCCGGCCGGTGTGCGGGGTGTGGATCAGGTCGGCCAGGTCGTAGCCCTGCCCGCGCGCCGCGTCGAGGAACGCCTGCTGCACCGGCGCCGCCAGCGCCGGCTCGCGCGCCAGCAGCCACAGGTACTTGCGGTCGGGCGAGCCGACCAGGGCGGTGCGGTATTCCGGGTCCAGGCGCAGGATCCAATAGTCGCCCTTCGTGAAGGGCACCCACTTCAGCCCGTCGGGCATGAAGCTCACCTCCAGCTTCGCGTTGCCGCTGCCCTCCACCACCGTGGCCTCGCCCACCGACTCCTGCGGCTGCCCCTTGCCGTCGCGTGCGCGGTTGCGCACCTGCACCGTGCCGTCCGGGTTGAGCGCGTAGGTGGCGGTGATGTCGGTGTAGTCCTCGGGCTCGTGGCGCATCGGCAGGCGCGCGATCTCGTACCAGGTGCCGAGGTAGCGCTGCAGGTCCACGGACGCAACGGTGACCGGTTCGGAAGCGGATGTCATGGCGTATCTCGCAATGGATGAGCGGCCATTGCACGGGACCCCGCGTGAATCCGCCGTGTCGGCATGGGGTGGCCGCCACTTCGCCCGTTCCGCCCCGCCGCCCGCGGGGCGGCGCCAGCAGCACGTGGCGCCGCCCCCGCGTGGCTGGCGTGGACCGCGGATCCGAAGGGCCGGGCATCCACCCCGGATTCCGGGTCAGGTTTCGCGGGCGGGACAGCGCCTGCACCCTGCAGGGTCCCGCAGGATGCGCCCCACCGGTCGCGCACGCGCCAGTCGGGAACGGGGAACGGACCCACCCCGTGCCCAGCGGCGGCCGCGCCACCGTGGACGGCTTCGGCCTCCTGGACCACGACCGCCAGGAAGGCCTCGCCCACGGCCTGGACAAGGCCGGGGCGGCCTGCCTGCGTGATGTCCAGGTCCCCATCGCGGAGGTCCCCCGCGCCCCGGGCAGCTTGCGCTGCACTCAGCCGGGCGCGGACCGTGGGCGACGTGATCGACCGCGCGCCAGCCGCGTCGGCGGGCCCCGGCGAAGGCGGCGGGTGCGCCCCGCCCCCACATCCGGTGCCGGGGCCCGCACCATCGCGGGCCGGCCCGCGCAAGCCCCGCCCTCGCGCCGCAGCAGCTCCAGCGTCAGCGGGTCACGCGCCCCGCCGAAGAAGGCCTCCAGGGCCGTGGCGAACAGCGGTTCGTCCGGCACGGCCAGCGCGAACAGGGTCAGGCACGAGCGGAACTTCAGCGCGTCCAGCCCGCCAAGCACGCCGTCCGCGCCCAGCGCACGGTGCGCGAGCATGGCCTGGATGGCCTCGCGCAACCGTGCCCCCAGCACCGGATGGGCCAGGTAGGCGCGGGCCTCGTCCAGGCCCGCCAGTCCGTACAGCCCCGCCGCGGGGCTGCTTCCCAGTCCGCGCAGCTGCGGGAACACGTACCAGATCCAGTGGCTGCGTTTCCTGCCCTGGCGCAGCTCCTCCAGCGCGGTGGCGTACGCGCGGTCCTGCGCGGCGAGGAAGCGGCCCAGATCGAACGGATCGGTGTCCATGCGTGACTCCCGTGGCGGCATCCACCTGCGACCAGGCACGGTTCCGACCGCCCGACGCGGCGGCCGGGAATACGGCGCATTGTCCCTGCAGCGGCCAGGTCGTCCTCCGTGCGGGCGCGCCCCGCCGTCAGGCGCCGGCCGCGGTCATGCCCTGTTGCGCCATCCAGTCCGGCAGCTCCCCGGGCGGCATGGGCCTGGCGAAGCGGAAACCCTGCGCCACCCGGTAGCCCTGGGCCTGCAGGATGTCCTTCTGCGCGTCGGTCTCCACGCCTTCGGCGACCACGGTCAGGCCGAGGCTGTTGCCGATGCCGAGGATGGCGGCGCTGAGCGCGCGTGCGGTGGGGGCGTGCTCCAGGTCGGCCACGAAGCTCTGGTCGAGCTTGAGCTCGGTGACGGGCAGGCGGCGCAGGTAGCTCAGGCTCGAGTAGCCGGTGCCGAAATCGTCCATGGACAGGCGCACGCCCATGGCGTGCAGCCGTTCGACGGTCTGCAGCGCGGAGCCGCGGTTGTCCAGCAGGATGCTCTCGGTCAGCTCCAGCACCAGGTCGGAGGGCTGCAGGCCGCGGCATGCCAGCGTCTGCTCGACCATGACCGGCAGTTCCAGGTTGTGGAAGTTGGAGGTGGAGAGGTTGACCGAGACCGCGGGCAGCGCCAGCCCGTCCCGGCGCCACTGCGCCAGCTGCCGGCAGGCCTGGTCCAGCGTCCAGCGGCCCATCGCCCCCATCAGGCCGCATTCCTCGGCCAGGGGAATGAAACGGGTGGGCGGGATGGCACCCAGGCCCTGGTGCCGCCAGCGCGCCAGCGCCTCCACGCCATGCAGGCGCCCGGTGGCCAGGTCGACCTGGGGCTGGTAGTGCAGTTCCAGGCCACCGGGCGCCTGCATGG
>NZ_PDWK01000106.1 GCF_010093135.1 Pseudoxanthomonas taiwanensis
GGCGAAGAACGCGGCGCAGGTGCTGACGCTGTTCGCGCTGTCGAACCTGTGGATGGCGCGCCGGCGTTTGTTGCCGACGACGGGAGCAGTGCGTCCGTAAGGCGGGGAAACCCGCCAAAAACCGCCCCGCACGGGCGAAATCCGGCTCGAAAGCGACGCCAGGCCGGCGCCACGATGCCGCAATCCGGGCGGCAGAGCGGGTTGTTCAGACCTTCCCTAGTCCGCAGCGCCGGTATCCAGCTGGATCGGCTGCATGGCCAGGGCCGAGGTGAGCGAGGCCCGTATTTCATCACGCGCGGCCGCGATGGCCTCCTTGGGCGCAAGCTGCCGCACCTTCAGCTGGCGCTTCAGCGTGGCCAGGTCGTCGGCATTGGCCTGATGCCCGGCCTGGATCAGGGCAGCGGCCGGGTCCCGGGCAAACAGGTCGCGGAACTGGTCGTCGCTGGCCAGCAGTTCCAGAAGGCGATCGGCAACCTCGGGCGTGAGCGGGGCCGGTCGGCCCCCGGGATTCTGGTTCGACATGGCGATTCCCCCTTGCCAGCGTGGCTGGGGGAGCTTACAGGAGCAAACGGGTTTTGGGGGGGCGCGAATGCGCGTGCGTCGCTGCAAGGTGGTCTGTTTCGAGCCGCGGGAAGAGGCCGTCTTCGACCTCGAAGGGCTGTTGGCCGGTGGTGACGGCGTGGCGCACCGCCGCCGCTGGCTGGCACTGGCGCCGCACCTGGGCCGGGAGGTCGAGGTTGATGCCGCGGCGCGTGATGCGCTGGCCGAGCTCAGCCCGGAGCGCTGGGTCGAGGCCGATGTGCTGCCGGAGCCCGTCCGCCAGGTGCTCCCGGCCCTGCTGGAGGTGGGACTGGCCATCAGTGACGCCCCCGGACACGCGCACATGCGGGCGCGTGACGAGGCGCTGCGCGCGACCTGGTGGCATCCCATGGCGGCGCTGGCCCACGGTCTGACCCGTTGGAGCGATGTGGACACCACCGTGGCAATGCGCCAGGCCGGCACGGAAACGGCCACGCAGTTGCGGAGGTTGCTGGGGCCGCCCCCGCCGGAGCGTATCGTCCCTCCGCACGCGGGCGATGCGGTGCCGCTGCCGCCCCCGGCGGAGACGTCCTTCGACCGGCTTCTGCGGCGCCGGGTCACCTGCCGCAACTTCGACCAGGCACGCCCGCTCCCCCTGTCCCTGCTGTCGCAGGTGCTGCACCGCGTGTTTGCCGCGCAGGGGCAGGTCCGCGTGACCACGGACACCGTGTTCCTCAAGAAGAACAGCCCGTCCGGAGGTGGCCTGCATCCGGTGGAGGCCTACCTGATCGTGCGCCGGGTCGATGGACTGGACAGTGGGCTGTACCACTACGATCCGGTGTCACATGTGCTGCGTCGGCTCCCCGATCCGGAAGAACCGCTGGATGGATTGGTGCTGCGGGCTTTGGCCGGCCAGACATGGTTTGCCGGTGCGCATGTACTGGCGGCGATGGCACCACGCTATGCGCGCAACTTCTGGAAATACCGCCACCACGCCAAGGCTTACCGTGCGGTGGTGATGGAGGCCGGCCACTTGTCACAGACGCTGTACCTGTCCGCCACCGAGGCAGGGCTTGCGGCCTACGTGACCTGCGCGATCAACGAGGCATGTCTGGACGCGGTGTTTGGCCTGGATCCCATGAACGAGGGCGTGCTGGCCATCTGCGGATTCGGCTGGCGCGCTCCGGTCATGGAGACCATGGAACTGGACCCGCAGGGCGCCGTCTGGGAGCCGTGAGGCGCGGCCGTTGCCGCGGGTGCCTTCAGCCTTCGCCGGCCGGGTCCGGCACGCGGTAGCCCAGCGCCTCGGCAAGGTGCGCGGTGGCGATGGCCTCGCTGCCCTCCAGGTCGGCGATGGTGCGGGCCACGCGCAGGGCGCGGTGCAGGCCGCGCGCGGTCAGGCGCAGGCGTTCGACGGCCTTTTCCAGCAGCGTCTGGTCGGCGCCGGAAAGGCGGCAATGCCGGGCCAGCGCGGCCGTGTCCAGATGGGCGTTGAGGGCGCCACGGGCCTGCTGGCGGGCGCGTGCCGCCTCCACCCGGGCGCGGATGGCGGCGCTGGGTTCGCCGGGCGGGGCGTCCGGGCGCAACGCCGCCGGCGGCAGCCGCGCCATGTGCAGGTGCAGGTCGATGCGGTCCAGCAGCGGCCCGGAGATGCGGTCGCGGTAGCGGCGGACCATGTCCGGGGTGCAGCGGCAGCGGCCGGACGGATCGCCGGCCCAGCCGCACGGGCAGGGGGTCATCGCCGCCACCAGCTGGAAGCGGGCCGGAAACTCGACGCTGCGTCCGGCGCGGGAGACGGGGATGCGGCCGGACTCCAGCGGCTCGCGCAGCCCCTCCAGGGCGGCGCGGCGCCATTCCGGCAGCTCGTCCAGGAACAGCACGCCGTTGTGCGCCAGCGAGATCTCGCCCGGGCGCGGCGGGCTGCCGCCACCGGCCAGGGCCACGGCGCTGGCGCCGTGGTGCGGTGCGCGCCAGGGGCGCTGGCGCCAGCGCGCCGGGTCCACGCCGCGGCCGCTGACCGAGGCCACCGCGGCGGTCTCCAGCGCCTCCTCCTCGCTGGCCTCCGGCAGCAGGCCGGGCAGGCGCGAGGCCAGCAGGGTCTTGCCGCAGCCGGGCGGGCCGCACATCAGCAGGTGGTGGCCGCCGGCGGCGGCGATCTCCAGCGCCCGTCGCGCCTGCGCCTGGCCGCGCACGTCGGCCATGTCCGGCACCGCCGCGGCGGCTGCGGCGGGGGCGGCCACGGCGCGTGGCAGCGCCTGGCCGCGCAGCCCGGCGCAGGCCTCCAGCAGGGTGCGCGCGGTGTAGGTCTCCGCCCCGCGCACCAGTGCCGCCTCGGCGCCGCTGGCGGCCGGCACCACCAGGCGGCGGCCGGCGCGCGCCGCGGCCACGGCGGCCGGCAGCACGCCGTCCACCGGGCGCAGTTCGCCGGTCAGGCCCAGCTCGCCGAGGAACTCGCAATCGGCCAGGGCGTCGCGCTCGATCTGGCCGCTGGCGGCCAGGATGCCCAGGGCGATGGGCAGGTCGAAGCGGCCGCCGTCCTTGGGCAGGTCGGCCGGCGCCAGGTTGATGGTGATGCGCCGCTGCGGGTAGACGAAATGGGCGCAGAGGATTGCCGCGCGCACCCGGTCGCGCGCTTCGCGTACCGCCGCGGCCGGCAGGCCGACGATCTGGGTGGAGGGCAGGCCGCCGGACAGGTGGACCTCCACCTGCACGGGCGGGGCGTGGATGCCGGCACGGGCGCGGCTGTGCACCAGCGCCAGGCCCATGGCCCGGGCGTCAGTGCGGGGCGGCGTCGCCGGAACCGCGCAGCCGCGCTTCCAGCGCCTCCACCGTCCGTTCCAGCGCCTCCAGCTTCTCGCGGGTGCGCAGCAGCACCGCACGCTGGACGTCGAACTCCTCGCGGGTCACCAGGTCCAGCCGCGCCAGCCCGGCCTGCAGCACGCCGCGGAAACCGGCCTGCAGTTCCTCGCCCGACTCGCGCAGGCCCGGCGGCAGCAGCTCGCCGAGGCGGCAGGCCAGGTCGTCGATGTGCTTGGGGTCGATCATGGGATCCTCCGGTGGACAGACAGTGTGCGCCGGAGGCGCGGGGCGCGGCATCGGGCCGCCGGGCTGGGCGCCGTCGGAAATCTCCGAGCGCGGGGCCTCATTGGACCGGAAGGCGCATCCGCGTGGCAAGCGCCGCACGGTATCCTTTTCCGGTGTGCATCCGTGGGAGAGTGCCGGAATGAAGATGGTCATGGCCGTGATCAAGCCGTTCAAGCTGGACGACGTGCGCGAGGCGCTGGCCAGCATCGGCATCGCCGGCATCACCGTCACCGAGGTCAAGGGCTTCGGCCGGCAGAAGGGCCACACCGAGCTCTACCGCGGTGCCGAGTACGTCGTGGACTTCCTGCCCAAGGTGAAGATCGAGGTCGCGGTCACCGACGAGCAGGTCGAGGACGTGGTCGAGGCCATCGTCAAGGCGGCGGCCACCGGCAAGATCGGCGACGGCAAGGTGTTCGTGTACGACCTGGGCCGGGTGGTGCGCATCCGCACCGGCGAGCTGGACGCCGACGCGCTGTGAGGCGGCGCACCCGCGGGCCGCGCCTGGCGCGGGTCAGGCGGTGCGGCCCTTGAAGCGGTGGTAGAAGCGCTTCCAGACGTCGCGCACCGCGGTCACCCAGCGCGGTGCGGCCATCACCGAGGCGTGGCGGCCGGCCAGGGCGCGGCCGGTGATGCGCTGCTCGATCTTCAGCACGTTGGCCAGGTCGCTGCGGCGCAGCTCGCGCAGCAGCGGGGCGCGGCGCAGCCAGCGCGGTACCCGCAGCGCGGCGGTGTAGTCCAGCAGGACCACGCGCTCGCTGTCCACCAGCACGTTGGCCGGATGCAGGTCGTTGTGGGTGTAGCCGTGGGCGTGCAGGCCGGCCAGCGCGCCGCGCAGGCGGCGGAGGGTGCCGTCGTCCCCCTGGCCTTCGGACAGCGGCCGGCCGGGCACGAACTCCATGGCCAGGGCCAGCCCGCCGACGCGGCCCATCAGCCGCGGCGCGTGCCGCCAGCCGCGCAGGCGGCGCAGGGTGCGTGCCTCGCGGCGCACCAGCATGCGCGCCAGCGGCGCCAGCGGGGTGCGGCGGTAGCGGCCGTAGTCCTTCACCACGGCCGGCACGCCGTGCATGGGCAGCAGGTACACGTCCGGCTCGAGCAGGCGCTCGCCTCGCTTGAGCACGCGCGTGGTGGCGTCTTGGGCCGGCATGCGCACCGGCAGCGACAGCGTGTTCATCGGCTTGGGGGCGCCGTCCCGCAGGACGGCGGTCGGCTGTGGGGGAGGGGGAGCCTAGGCCCGCGCCGGCGCGCGGAAAACCCCGGCGATCGCCCACTGCGTTGCAGGGGCGATAACATTCTTCTAACGGTCTGTTAAACAGGGCCTGTGCGGGGCGTCCGGGGACGCCCCACCGGTGGGCTGCCGTTCAGCCTCGGACGCCTTCCAGGGCCTCGGCCATGAACGGCGGGGTCGCCAGCGCGCCCCGGTGCAGGGCGGCGGTGTAGTAGCGGGTGGCGAACGGCTTGGCCTCGGCCGCGGCCTCGCGGAAGCCGAAGTCCCGGCCCTTGCGCGCGAGGGTCGCGCTCCACCAGCCGGTCGGGTAGCACGGCTGCGGGAACGGCAGGGTCTTGAAGCTGGAAAAGCCGGCCTTGGCCATCTCCGCGCGCATGGCGCGGATCAGCTCCAGCTGCGCCAGCGGCGACTCGCTCTGCTGGACCAGGATGCCGTCGTCCTTCAGGGCGCGGAAGCAGCTGGCGTAGAAGGCCTTGTTGAACAGGCCCTCGGCCGGGCCGACCGGATCGGTGGAATCCACGATCACCACGTCCACGCTGCCGGCCGGGCAGTTGGCCATGTAGGCCACGCCGTCGTCGAACAGCAGCTCGGCACGCGGGTCCGCATTGGATTCGCACAGCTCCGGGAAGTACTTCTCGGCCATGCGCGTGACCTGCTCGTCGATGTCGCACTGGGTCGCTCTGGCCACGCCCGGGTGCTTGAGCACCTCGCGCAGGGTGCCGCAGTCGCCGCCGCCGATGATCACCACCCGCTTCGGCTCCGGATGGGTGAACAGCGCCGGGTGGCTGATCATCTCGTGGTACAGGAAGTTGTCGCGGCTGGTGAGCATCACCGCGCCGTCGATCAGCATCAGGTTGCCCCAGTCGGTGGTCCTGTAGATCTCGATCTTCTGGAACGGCGACTGCACCTCGTCGAGCTTGGCCTCGATCCGGTAGCCGATGGCCGAACCGGTCGGCCCGAAATGCTCGATGTACCAGTTGTCCTGGGTGCTCATGGCGGTCCTCGTGGGGCGGCGCGGGGGGCGCCGCGGGGGGAGCCTGCGGCGGCCGCCGGGCGCGTGGCCGCCCACAGCCGCGCCGTCCAGC
>NZ_PDWK01000107.1 GCF_010093135.1 Pseudoxanthomonas taiwanensis
GTTCCGCCGTCTGAAAGGGTTCCGCCGCATCTTCAGCCGCTTCGACAAGCTCGACGTCATGTTCGCGGCCTTCATCCACTTCGCACTGATCGTCGAATCGTTGCGATAGTGTTAACAGGCCCTAGTCGAGGGTGAAGTCCACCGGCACGGCCAGCGAGCCGGGCACCGGCCGGCCGTCGGCATCGGTGGCCGGCCGGAAGCGCCAGCGCGACACCGCCTCGACCGCGGCCCGGTCCAGGTCGCGCGAGCCGCTGCGGCGGGCCACCTGCACCGTCACCGGAACGCCGCTGGCGTCCACCTCCACCTGCAGCAGCACGGTGCCGCTCTCGCCACGGCGCAGGGCAGCGGGCGGGTAGCGGGGCGGTGGCGACTGCCCGGGCAAAGGGGCCGGCGCCTGCACGACGGCGGACGTGGCCGGGGCGGGGGCCGTCTCGATGTCGGGCGGCAGCGGTGCGGATTCGGCCGGCGCGGGCGTCGGCTCCGGAGGCGGCGTCTCCTCCACCAGCTGCGGCGCGACCCCGTCCGGCGGCGGCAGGGGCGTGGCCGCACCCTCGCCCGCGGCCAGCGGCCCGGGCAGCGGCTCGCCAGAGGGGCCGGACAGCAGCGGGGCGGGGCCGGCCTCGGTCGGGGCGTCGTCGCGGTCGCGCACCGCCAGCCACACCAGCAGGTACAGCAGCAGGCCCAGCACGAAGGCGTAGCCGACCACGGCCCAGCGGCCGTGCGGCACGCGCCGGAGCAGATCGGTCAGGGAACGGGCGGAGGCTGCCATCGGTTCTCGCGGATACGGGGCCGCTCCTGATTCTGGCACAGCGGCGGCGAGCCGCCGGGGACCGGATCGGGGATAATGGCGCCCTCGTCCCAATCCGTGCCCGTCATGCTCGATCCCGCGCTGCTCCGCAACCAGACCGCCGCCCTGGCCGAACGCCTGGCCACCCGTGGCTTCACCCTCGACACCGCCACGCTGGAGGCCCTGGAGTCCGAGCGCAAGGAGATCCAGAAGCGCACCCAGGAGCTGCAGAACCTGCGCAACACCCACAGCAAGGAGATCGGCAGGCTGATGGGCGCGGCCGCCAGGCACGCGGCCGCCGGCGAACACGGACAGGCCGAGGCCAGCAAGGCCCGCGCCGAGCAGCTGAAGGCCGAGGTGGCCGGCTTCGGCGACGAACTGAAGGCGTCCGAGGCGCGGCTGGACGAGATCCGCGCGCGGATCGAGGCCATCGCCCTGGCCATCCCCAATCTGCCGGCCGAGGACGTACCGGCGGGTCCGGACGAGAGCGCCAACGTCGAGATCCACCGTTGGGGGCAGCCGCGCCAGTTCGACTTCCAGGTCCGCGACCACGTGGACCTGGGCGTGCCGCACGGCTGGCTGGACGCCGAGACCGCGGCCAAGATGAGCGGCGCGCGCTTCACCGTGCTGCGCGGCCAGCTGGCGCGCCTGCACCGAGCCCTGGCCCAGTTCATGCTGGACCTGCACACCGGCGAGCACGGCTACGAGGAGACCAACGTGCCGGTGATCGTCAGCGCCGAGGCGCTGGTGGGCACCGGCCAGCTGCCCAGGTTCGAGGAGGACCTGTTCGCCACCCGGCTGGGCGAGCACCGTCGCTACCTGATCCCGACCTCCGAGGTGCCGCTGACCAACGTCGTGCGCGAGGAGATCGTCGAGGCCGAGCGCCTGCCGCTGCGCATGACCGCGCACTCGATGTGCTTCCGTTCCGAGGCCGGCAGCGGCGGCCGCGACGTGCGCGGCATGATCCGCCAGCACCAGTTCGAGAAGGTGGAGCTGGTCTCGATCGTGCGCCCGGAGGAGAGCGAGGCCGAGCACGAGCGCATGACCCGCTGCGCCGAGGTGGTGCTGGAGCGGTTGGGCCTGCCGTACCGCCGCGTGCTGCTGTGCACCGGCGACATGGGCTTCTCCGCGCGCAAGACCTACGACCTGGAGGTGTGGCTGCCTTCGCAGGACACCTATCGCGAGATCTCCTCCTGCTCCAACTGCGGCGACTTCCAGGCCCGCCGCATGCAGGCGCGCTGGCGCAACCCGGCCACCGGCAAGCCGGAGCTGGTGCACACCCTCAACGGTTCCGGCGTGGCGGTCGGCCGCGCCCTGATCGCGGTGATGGAGAACTACCAGAACGCGGACGGCAGCATCACCGTGCCGGAGGTGCTGCGCCCGTACATGGGCGGCGCCGAGCGCATCGCATGACGGCGGTGGCGGCGGCACGGCAGGCGCGCAACCGTGCGGTCGGGTTGGACGCTGCGCGGTTCGTGCTGATCGTGCTGGTGGTGGCCGGGCACCTGCTCGAGCACCTGCGCCACGCCCCGCACCTGGATCTCCTGTACTGCTTCATCTAGCTGTTCCACATGCCCGCCTTCGCGTTCCTGTCGGGCATGGTGGCCTCCGACGAGCTGGACCGGCGACGGGCGCGCAGGCTGCTGTTCGGCATCGTCGGCGTCTACCTGCTGCACCAGGCCCTGGCCAGGGCGCTGGAAGCCTGGCTGTCGGGCAAGGCGTTCGCCTACCAGCCCGAGATCCCGTACTGGGCGCTGTGGTACCTGATGAGCCTGGTGTGGTGGCGTCTGTCGCTGCCGCTGCTGGCGACCTTGCGCCATCCGCTGCTGTGGGCCATCGGCCTGGCGCTGCTGGCAGGCCTCTGGCCCGCGGCCGGCTACGGCTGGTCGCTGTCGCGCACCCTGGTGTTCCTGCCATTCTTCGTCGCCGGACACCTGTGGGCGCGCGGCCGGGGCATGCGCCTGCCACGCATCCCCTGGCCGATGGCGGCCATGATGCTGGGCGTGCTGCTGGTCGTGGCCTGGCTGACCCGCGGCTTCCATCTGCAGTGGTACTACAACGGGGCCGGCTACGCGAACCTGTGGCCGGATCCGTGGCAGGGCCTGGCCTGGCGTGCCGTCTACCTGGCGGTGGCCGGGCTGGGGGTGGCCGCGGTGCTGGCACTGTGCGCGCGGGCGGCGGGAAGCTGGACGGTGCTGGGCCAGTACAGCATCGCGGCCTACGTGCTGCACATCTATCTGGTGAAGTACGCGCTGCACGCCGGCTGGCTCAAGCCGCTGGTGGTGCTGCCCGTGGAACTGCGCTTCGCCGCGCTGCTGGCGGTGTCGACGGTGGTGGCCGCCTGTTTCTGCCTGCTGGGCCGGCGTGTGCCCTGGCTGTTCGACCTGGACTGGCTGTACCGCTGGCTGGGGCGACAGCCCGAGGGCGGGCAGGCGCCCACGCGCGGCTAGCGCGAGAGGGCGTGGCCGGCAGGGGGCGCCCGCAGACCCCGTGCCGCGCGGTGCGTTCAGGCGGCCTGGCGCACGGTTTCGACGGTGGACGGGATGACCGCGCGGGCGGCGGCCAGCGCCTCGATGCGGTGCTGCGGCGACAGCGACACGCCCTCGGCGCGCACGAACTCGATGTCGGTGATGCCCAGGAAGCCGAACACCGTACGCAGGTAGGGCTCCTGGAAATCGGCCGGCGAGCCGGTGTACAGGCCACCGCGGCCGCTGGCGATGATCACCTTCTTGCCGCCGGCCAGGCCCTGCGGACCGGCCTCGGTGTAGCGGAAGGTGCGGCCGGCCACGGCGATGCGGTCGATCCAGGCCTTCAGCGTGGAGGGGATCGAGAAGTTGTACATGGGCGCGCCGATCACCACGACGTCGGCCTCCAGGAACTGCTGCAGCACCCGCTCGGCCTCGGCGGCATGCTCCGGATCGGTCCTGGCCAGGTGGCCGGCGGTCAGGTGGGGCAGGGGCTCGCGGTCCAGGTCGCGGTACTCGACCACCAGGTCGTCCAGTTCCGCCGCCCAGTGTGCGACGATGGCGGCACTCAGCTCGCGCGTGACGGAGTTCTGGCCCAGGGCGCTGGAATCGATGTGCAGGAGTTTCATGGCAGTGGCCTCGTAGGGGGCGGGGAGAGCTACGGGGCGCACTATCCGTTGTTGCGCAATTGGGATAAAGGTGGTTAGATGCCACCATCTGTTCCGGCAATGGAAATATCGCCATGCAGGACCTGAACGACCTCTACTACTTCGCGATGGTGGTCGAGCACGGCGGCTTCGCCGCGGCCGAACGTGCCTTGGGCATCCCCAAGTCGCGCCTGAGCCGCCGCATCAGCCAGCTGGAGACCGATCTGGGCGTGCGCCTGCTGCTACGCTCCACCCGCCGCTTCGCGGTCACCGACGTGGGCATGAGCGTGTACCGCCACGCCCAGACCATGCTGGCCGAGGCCCAGGCCGCGCGCGAGGTGGTGGACCGCCTCAGCGCCGAGCCGCGCGGCGTGGTGCGGGTGAGCGTGCCGGTGGCGCTGGCCCAGCAGCAGCTGCCCAGGCTGCTGCCGAGGTTCCTCGACCAGTACCCGAAGGTGCGCCTGCAGCTGCACGTGAGCAACCGCCGCGTGGACCTGATCAACGAGGGCTTCGACGTGGCCCTGCGCGTGCGCACCCGCCTGGACGACGACGGCAGCCTGGTGATGCGCAGCTTCGGCCAGATCCAGGCGCTGATGGTGGCCAGCCCGAAGTACCTGGACCGCGCCGGCCGTCCCAGGGATCCGGCGGAACTGGCTTCGCACCTGACCCTCAGCAGCCAGGAGGACGACGCCCACCAGCGCTGGGAGCTGCATGGCCCCAACGGCGAGGTGCGGCGCATCGAGCTGCAGCCGCGCGTGGCCGGCTCGGACTTCCCGCTGCTGCTGTCCATGGTCAAGGACGGCTACGGCATCACCATGCTGCCGGAGACGGTGTGCGCCGAGGCCGTGCGCAACGGCGAGCTGGAGGTGGTGCTGCCGGACTGGTCGCTGCCGCAGGGCATCTGCCATGCGGTGTTCGCCTCGCGCCGTGGCCTGCTGCCGGCGGTGCGGGTGTTCATCGACTTCCTGGCCGAGCACCTGCCGCAGCAGCTGGAGGCCTCGCGCCTGGATTGCGGTAACTGCGGCTTGCGCCGCAACGGCAACGGCCTGCCCGCGACGGAGGGTGCCGGCAGCACCAGCTGAGCGGCGCGCATGCGACAATACGGCGCCGCGGTGACGCCCTCGCGGCGGCGACCGCACTGGCCAAGCCGATGCAAAACCGGCGTACGAGGCGCAGCATCGTGTCGCCGGACAGAAAAACGGAGAGGTGGCCGAGTGGTTTAAGGCACCGGTCTTGAAAACCGGCGAAGGGTCAAACCTTCCGTGGGTTCGAATCCCACCCTCTCCGCCAGCACTGCCCCGATACCCGTCATTCGCGTCCCGCCAGGCGATGCAGGCGCGTAGGCATACGGCCGAGTCCTGTATCGGATTTTTCCTGCGTCCGGTTTACAGCGGCGGGAAGCTGCGTTGCGCATGGCGCGCGTGATCCTGCAATCCCCCGATTGTCACGTGCTCCCGTTTCCACGGAAACAGTAAACTGCCGGTCGCTTGTTTGCCGGCGAACGAGCGCGAAAGCTAGTCTGGAACTGGGCATACCGGGGGAAGCGGCATGACCATTCGCGTGTTCCTGGTGGACGATCATGCGCTGGTCAGGACGGGCATGCGCATGATCCTGTCGGCGGAGACCGACATCGAGGTGGTTGGTGAGGCCGAGACCGGCGAAGAGGCGCTGGCGCGCCTGCCGGGGGCGCGGCCGACCGTCATTCTTTGTGATTCCTGATTAGCCCCGACCCTCAGCCGCCAGTCGCAGGATGTGCGTCGCCCACCGCCGAGCATACGGCCACCTGAAGGCGACGAGGTGGCGTCATGAGCATCAATTCCGTGCAGTTCCAGGCTGGCC
>NZ_PDWK01000108.1 GCF_010093135.1 Pseudoxanthomonas taiwanensis
TCCGCCAGGCCAAGTACGCGCGGCGCTACCTGGCCGAAGCCGCCTACCGGTTCAACCGTCGCTTCCGCCTGCATGAGATGCTGCCGCGACTGGCCACCGCCATGCTGCGCTGCAAGCCTTGCCCCGAGCCGGTCTTGCGCGCTGCGAGCAATTTTCATGGCTGAGGGTCGGGGCTAATCAGGATTAAAAAAGCCCGCCGGCAGCGAACTGTCTGGCGGGCCTGCTCCCTCCCCCACGTCGGGATGCGTGGGCATCGTGAAGGAGCCGTTAGCCGCTTTGCACGCTGCACTGCAAAAAAGACCAGATGGCCGCCACTTTGCCGCCAGTTCGCCGAAAATGCTGAATAGGGAACAATCCCGTGATGTTATCGGTAACAGAGAGACGCGGACAGGACCGCCGGCGGGGCGCGCCGGAACGGCCCGGAAACCGGCTTCCGGCCCCTTCCCCCCCCCTTTTTGCGCAAAACGGTTCAGGCCGCGGCCCCGGCCAGGCACCGGCCGCGGCGCTGGCGGACCGCCGTGGCCAGGCGCTGCAGCACCTCCACCGAGGCTTCCCAGCCCAGGCAGCCGTCGGTGATGCTCTGGCCGTAGGTCAGCGGGCGGCCCGGCACGAGGTCCTGGCGGCCGCCGACCAGGTGGCTTTCCACCATCATGCCGACGATCCGGCGTTCGCCGGCCTCCAGCTGGCGGGCCACGTCCTCGACCACCCGCGGCTGGTTGTCCGGGTCCTTGCCGCTGTTGGCATGGCTAGCGTCGACCATCAGCCGCGCCGGCAGGCCGGCCCGTTCCAGCACCTCGGCCGCGGCCTGCACGCTGGCGGCGTCGTAGTTGGGCACCTTGCCGCCGCGCAGGATCACGTGGCAGTCCGGGTTGCCCGAGGTGGCCGCCACCGCGCACCGGCCGTCCTTGGTCACGGCCAGGAAATGGTGCGGGTGGGAGGCGGCCATCACCGCGTCGGCGGCGATGCGCACGTTGCCGTCGGTGCCGTTCTTGAAGCCCACCGGGCAGGACAGGCCGGAGGCCATCTGCCGGTGGATCTGGCTCTCGGTGGTGCGCGCGCCGATCGCGCCCCAGGCCACCAGGTCGGCGATGTACTGCGGCGAGATCGGGTCCAGGAACTCGCAACCGGCCGGCACGCCCAGCAGGTTGATGTCGCGCAGCAGCGCGCGGCCGACGTACAGGCCCTTGTTGATGTCGAAGCTGCCGTCCAGGTCCGGGTCGTTGAGCAGGCCCTTCCAGCCGACGGTGGTGCGTGGTTTCTCGAAGTAGACGCGCATCACGATTTCCAGCGCGTCGCCCAGCGCCTCGCGCAGCGGGCGCAGGCGGGTGGCGTATTCCATCGCCGCCACCGGGTCGTGGATCGAACACGGGCCGATCACCACCGCCAGGCGGTCGTCCTGCCCGTGCAGGATGCGGTGCAGGGCGCGGCGGGCGTCGGCCACGGTCTGCGAGGCGGCCTCGTCGCAGGGCAGGCGCGCGATCAGCTGGGCGGGCGCGACCAGCGCATCGATGCGGCGGATGCGGAGGTCGTCGGTGTGCGGGGGAACCATGGGTGCTCCTCGGGTCGGTGCACCGCCGCGGGCCGGGCGACGAAAAAGCCGCCAGGACTGCTGGCGGCTTTCAGGGGTGTGTTGCGGTGTTTCGCTCTGCTCAGGCCACGCGCGCCCCTTCCTCCGCCAACGGCTTCGGAAAGTAGTACCAGAAGTGGAAGCGGGCGCGGCCTGCGGTCATGGGGCCATTGATAGCACGGCTTTTTGTGCGGTGCCACAGTTTCATCCGCAACTCCGTCCCGGCCCCGAGGCGAAGAGCACACGCCGGCGGCCTTCGCGGGAGCGGCGCTGGCCTGCGGCGGCGCGGCCGCCGCCCACGCGCCCGGATCCGCAAAGCGCATCGCGCCGCGCCGGTTCCGCGCGAGCAACCCGCGCGGACAAAAAAGAAGGCCCCGCCTGGGCGGGGCCTTCCCGGGTACTGCGTGGATCGGCCTGGGGCCTGGATCAGAAGTCCATGCCGCCCATGCCGCCCATGCCACCGGCCGCCGGCTCTTCCTTCTTCGGCAGCTCGGCCACCATGGCCTCGGTGGTGATCATCAGGCCGGCGATCGACGCGGCGTTCTGCAGCGCGGTGCGGGTGACCTTGGTCGGGTCCAGGATGCCGAACTGCACCATGTCGCCGAATTCGCCGGTGGCGGCGTTGTAGCCGAAGTTGCCGTCGCCTTCCTTGACCTTGTTGACGATGACCGACGGCTCCTCGCCGGCGTTGGTGACGATCTCGCGCAGCGGGGCCTCCATGGCGCGCAGGGCGATCTGGATGCCGTGGTTCTGGTCCTCGTTGGCACCCTTCAGGCCCTCGATGGCCTTCTTGGCACGGATCAGGGCCACGCCGCCGCCCGGCACCACGCCTTCCTCGACGGCCGCACGGGTGGCGTGCAGGGCGTCCTCGACGCGGGCCTTCTTCTCCTTCATCTCGACCTCGGTGGCGGCACCGACCTTGATGACGGCCACGCCGCCGGCCAGCTTGGCCACGCGCTCCTGCAGCTTCTCGCGGTCGTAGTCGGAGGTGGTCTCCTCGATCTGGGCCTTGATCTGCTTGATGCGGGCCTCGATCGCGGAAGCCTCGCCGGCGCCGTCGATGATGGTGGTGTTCTCCTTCGAGACCACGACCTTCTTGGCGCGGCCCAGGTCCTTGATGGTGGCCTTCTCGAGCTGCAGGCCGACCTCCTCGGAGATCACGGTGCCGCCGGTCAGGACGGCCATGTCCTCCAGCATCGCCTTGCGGCGGTCACCGAAGCCCGGGGCCTTGACCGCGCAGACCTTGACGATGCCGCGGATGGTGTTGACCACCAGGGTCGCCAGGGCCTCGCCCTCGACCTCCTCGGCCACGATCAGCAGCGGCTTGCCGGCCTTGGCCACGCCCTCGAGGATCGGCAGCAGGTCGCGGACCGACGAGATCTTCTTGTCGTGCAGCAGGACGAACGGATCATCCAGCTCGCACTGCATCGACTGCTGGTTGTTGATGAAGTACGGCGACAGGTAGCCGCGGTCGAACTGCATGCCCTCGACCACGTCCAGCTCGTTCTCCAGGCCCGAGCCTTCCTCGACGGTGATGACGCCTTCCTTGCCGACCTTCTTCATCGCCTCGGCGATGATGTTGCCGATCGACTCGTCGCTGTTGGCCGAGATGGTGCCGACCTGGGCGATGGCCTTGTCGTCGGCGGTCGGCTTGGACAGCTTCTTCAGCTCCTCGACCGCGGCGGTCACGGCCTTGTCGATGCCGCGCTTGAGGTCCATCGGGTTCATGCCGGCGGCCACTGCCTTCATGCCCTCGCGGATCATGGCCTGGGCCAGCACGGTGGCGGTGGTGGTGCCGTCACCGGCGTTGTCGGAGGTCTTGGAGGCGACCTCCTTGACCATCTGGGCGCCCATGTTCTCGAACTTGTCGGACAGCTCGATCTCCTTGGCGACGGACACGCCGTCCTTGGTGATCGTCGGGGCGCCGAAGCTCTTCTCGAGCACGACGTTGCGGCCCTTCGGGCCCAGGGTCGCCTTGACGGCGTTGGCGAGGATGTTCACGCCGCGCAACATGCGGGCGCGGGCGTCTTCACCGAAGCGGATATCCTTGGCAGCCATTGCGGTATTACCTCAGTTGAATGGGGTTGCGTTTCGCGGAAACGGAGGGAGCGCGGGCGGTCAGCCCAGGATCGCGAGGATGTCGTCTTCCCTGACCACCAGGTACTCGACGCCGTCGAGCTTGACCTCGGTGCCGCTGTACTTGCCGAACAGCACCTGGTCGCCGACCTTCACCTTCGGGGCGCGAACATTGCCGTTGTCGAGCACCTTGCCCTCGCCGACGGCGACGACCTGACCCTTGATCGGCTTCTCGGCGGCCGAATCGGGGATCACGATGCCACCGGCGGAGACCTTCTCCTCCTCGGTGCGCTTGATCACGACGCGGTCGTACAGCGGCTTGATGTTGCTCATTTCAATCCCTCTTAAGTGATTGACAGGGTTGCAAAATGGGCGGCGAGTCTAGCACTCGCCCCCTGCGAGTGCCAGCGCCGCGGACGGTAGTAACCGGACGTGGGCCGGCATGTCCGGGCAAATGGGGTGGGGCCGGCCGGCTTTCAAGGGCCGCCGCGCGAAATCCGTCTCCCGGCCCCGACGACGGCGCGGACGGCGAACCTCCAAGCCTGCCGCAGGGACGGTTGCCGGGGCGTGAGCGATGGTTGCCAAGGCAACCGCTGCCGCGACCCGAGGCTCGCCCCGGTTAAGATGGGTCCCCCCATGGACATCCATCTCGTCTTCTGCAGCTGTCCGGACCGTGACAGCGCCGGGCGGCTGGCCGCCTCGGCGGTCGAGGCCAGGCTGGCCGCCTGCGCCAGCGTGCTGCCGGGCATGCGCTCGGTGTACCGCTGGCAGGGCCGGATCGAGCAGGCCGACGAGGTGCTGCTACTGCTCAAGACCCGGGCCGCGCTGGTCCCGGCGCTGACCGAACACCTGCGCGCCGCCCATCCCTATGAACTGCCGGAGGTGCTCGCGGTCCAAGCGGCCGGCGGGCTGCCCGCCTACCTGGCCTGGGTGGCCGAAGAGACCCGCCGGAGCGAACGAGCTTGAACCCGATGAACCGTCCCTTCCTGGCCGCCCTGCTGGGGCTGCTGTCCGTCCTGCTGCCCCGCCCGTCGTCCGCCGCCGTGGACGAGGCCGCGCTGCTGCCGGTGGACGAGGCCTTCGTCCTGCAGGCCCACGCCCCGTCCCGCGAGCGCATCGAACTGCAGTGGCGCATCGCCGACGGCTACTACCTGTACCGCCACCAGATCCGGGTCAAGGCCAGCGGCGGCTTCACCGGCGGCGAGCTCGAGCTGCCGCCCGGCAGGCCGCACGTGGACGAGTTCTTCGGCCGGGTGGAGACCTACCGCGGCCGGCTGCTGGCCACCCTGGCCGGCCAGCCTGCCGCCCCCCCCGCCCCGGCCGTGCTCGAGGTCCGCTACCAGGGCTGCGCCGACGCGGGCATCTGCTACCCGCCGCAGACCCGCCACCTGCGGGTGGACCTGCCCCCGGCGGAGGGGGCCGCCGCGCTCGCCGGCCTGGCGACCACCGGCGGTGGCGGCCTGCGCGGCCTGCTGCCGAACCAGCCGGCCCTGCCGGAGTCGCGCGCGTTCCGGGCCGAGGCCATCGCCGACGGCGGCAACCGCGTGCTGGTGCGCCTGCAGCCGGCGCCGGGCTACTACATCTACCGCGACCGCAGCCGCTTCGAGCTCAAGGGCGCCGACGGCCTGGAGGCGCTGACCCCGCGCTGGCCACAGGGCACCCGCCACCGCGACGAGCACTTCGGCGAGGTGATGGTCTATTTCCAGGCGGTGGAGGTCGAGGTCCCGATCCGGCGCGCGCACCCGCGCCCGGCCAAGGGCACCCTGGTGGTGACCTTCCAGGGCTGCCAGGACGGCGGCATCTGCTATCCGCCCATGACCCGCCGGCTGCGCGTGTCGCTGCCGGAGGGCAAGGTGGACACGCCGGCCGCGCTGATCCCGGCGCCGGCCGCGCCCGCGGAAGCACCCGCCGGCGGGGTGGCCGCCCCGGCCAGCGAACCGGCCGCGCCCGCGCCGGCGCCCGCCGAGCCGGGGCAGCAGCGGTCTCTTCTAAACATCTGAAGCTGCCGGCGACTAGAGAGGGGGGGGCGGCGCCGGGAGTGGGCG
>NZ_PDWK01000109.1 GCF_010093135.1 Pseudoxanthomonas taiwanensis
CGGCTCGATCAGACCCAGCAGCGCCTGCCACGGCACCACCTGCTCCATCTCCGCCAAAAACACCTCGCGCCGCGTGCGCTTGCGGCTCCCCAGACCCTCGGCATCACCGAACGACAGCTGCATCGCATTCACCCCGATCACGGTGAGGCATTGTCGCGCAATCGGGCGGAGTTGTTCAGACCTTCCCTAAGCTCGCCGGGGCCTTCGTCGTCCAAAAAGGCAGGTTCTTGATCAGTCATGAGGAAGCCTCCATAAAAAAAACCCGGCCGCGCCGGGTTTAGTGAGTGGGTATTAGGTTCTGTCGTATGGCCCAAGAAACCTTTCCCCGTTGAAGTGGATCAGGTGAGAGGGCGCATCCGCCACCCATACCTCGGTTTCCCATGCAATTTCCCCAAGGTAACGGCCCATGATGGCCCGGTTCGGAAAGGCGGTTACATAGACAAGGCCGGCCTTCGATCCGGCAAACAGCTTGGCAAGCTCGGCGTGCCGTTTTCCATCAACTGGCCCGTGGCTGGTGACGGATTCCACGAGTAGCAGCCAGTTTTTCTCGGTGTAGTGCAGTACCACGTCGGGCATCTTGCCGTGTGAATCCACATCGACTCCCAGCCCAGCCAGCAGGGCAGCATCGAAGTAGCCCCACTTATCGCCGGTGTCGCCGGCATAGACCAGCACGCTACCCGGTGCAAAGCGCGGGGCAAAGTCCTCGATGATGGCGCGGATCAGTTCACTATGCTCGCCAGGGCTGAGTGTGATCTGCTGACCCGGTGCAATCTCAACCGGGATACGGTTCTGCTCGCGCTCCTTGGCGTAGCGGGCAACCAGCGTTTCCCGCTCGGCCAGATAGGCAGCGAGCTTGTCATGCCATGCGGGGGTGCCGAAGGTGCGCAGCAGGTCCAGCGCGGAGGGTTCGATCTGATAAACCGCTTTCGGGCTATTCACTGGGCGGTCGGGCTTGTCCGGGTTGTAGAGGGCCACGCCAGCATCGCAGAACTGGTGCATAGACTGGCGGCGAAATGTCTCGCGGGTGTTTGGCGCGTATTCCTTGCCGTAGTGCTCCCGCGCCCAATCCATGATGGGCGTGATGCCCATAAGCGGGTTTTCCGCATCGGCCCATGCCTTGCCCGGCGTAAGGTTCAGGAGGGCCAGCAGGCACAGGGCAGAACGCTCGTTCTGCTGCGCTCGGGGCAGCCCCAAGGAACCGATGATTTGCTGCGCGGCCTCAATGTAGTCGTTTGGGTTATTCATGCGGTCAGGGTTCCTAGCTTGGCGTCAATCTGCTCTTGCGTGAGCGTTCCTTGCTGCATGGCCCACTTGCCAAGCTCGATCAGGGCGTCACGGCTCGGGTACTTCATCAGCTTGAGGTCGGTTGCATTAACCTGGGTGTGGCCGTTGAAGCGACGGAAATGCTCATCTACTGCGGTCGTGTTGAGGAACACAGCCAGCCCACGGGCCAGCGCCTCGGGCAAGCCGTGTTTGTCCTCGTGAAACAGGTTCATGTGGTTCTCGAAGCCCAGCACGGAATGATCGCCAAAGGCGGCAGGATCAACCACGCTTGCCACCACACGGCGCTTTTCCTCCTTCGATGAAAAGCGGCGCACCACACAATAAAACCCGTTTGGGTAAAGCCACTTTTCCGTCTCGTCGTTGCGCATGATCGCGTTGGGCTTCTTCAAGCCCGCCACGGGCCAGACGGTGCCGGTCATGCTCAAGTGGCCGGGATAGATCAAGGGCACGGTGCCCGGCTCGGGCATGTCGCGTAGGTGCGCTCTCAGCCTGAAATCGACTACCGGCCCGGTCGATACCTTCACGCCAATGTCGGCCAGCGAGTAGCGCACGGCGGGCGATAGCTCGATGGCACTTTTTCCGGTCGTGGTCGGCACATGAATGAACCGCTCCGGGTCATCCGGGAACACGATCCGGTCGAACGGGTGTTCATGGGTGGTTAGGTCGGAAAAGCTGTCATCGGTGGAGGTCGAAACCGTGACAGGTCCCTGCTGGCCGCCACGCTCCAAGCGGATGATGACGTTTTCCTGCAGCACCTGGTCATCCCTGAAAGCCTTGTTGCGCGACTCGAACAGGTGCATGTGGCGGATCGCCGCCCGCTCAAGGATGAAGTCACGGAACGGGCGGTAATACGGTCCATTGCAGAAGCTGCGCGGGATGATGGCCACGATCTGCCCACCCGGTGCTGCCTCGCCCACGGCCAGCGCGACAAAGGCGGAATACAGATTCACCGTCTCGATGCCGACAGCGCGCAAGGCCAGCCGGTGGGCTGACTGGCTGTTGATCTTCTTGTACGGCGGATTGAGGATCACATGGGTATAGCCTCGATCCTGCAGACCTTCGGCAGTCGCCAGCTCGATGTAATCGCCCGCGATGATGCGGGGCGTCACCCGGCTGTATCCAGCCAAATGACGCGCAAGGTGGCCGCGCAGCTTTTCGTCGATCTCGTAGGCCGTCTTCTCCTGCCCTCAAAGCCAAAGCCGCCCGTCACCCAACGGTCGAGAAAGGCGCAGGACAACGCGCCAACTCCCGCGCCTGCGTCCAGTAGGCGGCAGGTCTGCAGGGTGCTCGGTGGGAACAGGGACGCCATGAAGCGGGCCACGCTCGAAGGCGTCATGAACTGGCCCAAGTCGGCTTTGTGTTTCTGCGCGATACTGGGTGCCACCTCGCGGCGCACGCTATCTGCGATGTCTAGTTGTCGGAGCATCCCAAGTCCTCATTGACGCGGCGTGATGACGCCGACGTGCTTGTAAAGGGTGGTTCGGGACACGCCATAACGGCGGGCTACCTCGGCCACCTTAATATCTGGATCGCGCAGCAGGGCTTTGATCTCTCGCACCTGCTGGTCATCTAACTTCGGCTTGCGGCCACCGGCCCGGCCACGGGCGCGGGCTGCTGCCAGCCCGGCCTGCGTCCGCTCACGGATCAAGCCGCGCTCGAACTCGGCCAGCGCCGCGAACACATGGAATTGCAGCTTTCCCGATGCGCTGCCCGTCTCGATCTTCTCGGTCAGGCTCTCGAAATGCACGCCGCGCTGCTCAAGCTCGGCCACGATCCGCACCAAGTCATGCAGGCTGCGCCCGAGTCGATCAAGCCGCCACACCACGAGGGTATCGCCGGCCCGTAACGCCTTGCAGCACTGCTCAAGCTCCGGGCGTGCAGTGCTCTTACCGCTGGCCGCTTCCTCATAGATCACGCTGCACCCAGCCTGCTGGAGCGCGTCGCGCTGCAGGTCTAGGTGCTGGTCGTCCGTCGAAACGCGGGCGTATCCAATGCGTTGATTCATTGACAGTGCCTGAACATAGAAAAATTGACGGATATCTTAACAGCTTTGGGTATGCCAGGCCATGAAAAAACGAAACCATGCAGACCTGTCCAGAAAACCACCGTTTTCTGGACAGGTTTTGAAGGACAAGCGCGACACGTTGCCGACCGGTCAGCGGTTACGCCGCTGTACCTCGCAGGCATCGGTGTAGCGATGCGGGCAGACGTGCTTGGCCTCAACTTGCAAGCGCAACACCGGATGAGAATTTCGCCATCTCTTCGGCCAGGACCTCTTCCGGGGTTTTCCACCCCAGCGTTTCCCTCGGTCGGCCGTTGAGCAGGCGGGCAATGTCATTGAGCAACGTCTGGCTGGCGAGCGACAGGTCACTGCCTTTCGGCAGGAACTGACGCAGCAGGCCATTGGTGTTCTCGTTGCTGCCGCGCTGCCACGGCGCATGCGGATCGCAGAACCAGATGTCCATCTTCTTAGACTCAACTTCCAAGTGCAACGCCCTGATATGGGGGCGTTGCGCTTGGAAGTTGAGTCTAAGCTGTCCCTCCAATGGACACCCTGTGCCCCCCTGGGTCCGGAGCACAGGGGCCAGCCGGATCCGAACCTGCAAGGCGCGGCGCCCGCCGCTACCATTGCCGGCCGACCCATCCGGAGGGAACCCCATGCCGCGTCTGTCCCGCCTGCTCCTGCTGCCCCTGCTGCTGCTCAGCGCCTGCGCCCTGGCCGACACTCCTTGGGTGGAGGTGGGCGGCGAGCGCTTCCAGGTGGAGATCGCCGACGACGACCAGGAGCGGGCGCGCGGCCTGATGTTCCGCGACCGGCTCGAGCCGGGCCACGGCATGCTCTTCATCCACGAGCGCGAGGAGCCGCAGGCGTACTGGATGAAGAACACCCGGATCCCGCTGGACATCCTCTACTTCGACGGCCGGCGCAGGCTGGTGGCGCAGCAGCGCAACGTGCCGCCCTGCTCGGCCGGCGACCGCTGCCCTGCCTACCCCAGCCACCGGCCGGCCCGCTACGTGCTGGAGCTCAACGCCGGCGAGGCCGCCCGCCTGGGCCTGGAGGAGGGCGCGGAGCTGCGCTTCGGCCCGGGCATCCCGCAGCACTGACCGGCGCGGCCCGGGCCGCCGCGGGATCTTGATTGTCGCGCGGGGCGGCCCCAGTCTTTCCGGCATGGGGGACCGCATGTACCTGCTGGACTGGAACACGCTTGCAACGCTCGACGACGAGTCCCTGCCGCTGTTGCAAGCCGCCCTGCTGATCGCCCGCGACGAGTACCCGGATCTGGACCCGGCACCCTACGAGGCGCTGGTCCAGGCCCATGCCGAGGACGTGCGCGCGGAAGTGGAGGCCACCGGTCCGCGTCCGCTGAAGATGGCGGCGGTCAACCGCCACCTGTTCTTCGAGCTGGGCTACGCGGGCAACCAGGAGGCGTTCTACGACCCGCGCAACAACTACCTCAACCAGGTGCTGGAGCGGCGCCTGGGCAACCCGATCTCGCTGGCCCTGGTGCAGATGGAGGTGGCGCGCCGGCTGGGCATCCCGCTGGACGGGGTGTCCTTCCCCGGCCACTTCCTGGTGCGCCTGCCGGTGGAGGGCGGGCTGCTGGTGATGGACCCGTTCAACGGCGGCCGCCCGGTGGCGGTGGAGGAGCTGCGCGAGCGCGCCCGCCCGCACCTGGGCGGCGAGATCCCGGACGACCACACCCTGCTGCAGATCCTCAGCCCGGCCCCGCCGCGGGCGATCCTGGCGCGGATGCTGCGCAACCTGCACGCCAGCTACGCCGAGTCCGGGCAGTGGGACCGCGCCGCGCGCAGCGCCGACCGCATGCTCAAGCTGCTGCCCAACCAGCCGCAGGCCCTGCGCGACCGCGGCCTGGCCTACCTGCACCTGGACTACCTGCCCGGCGCCCGCGAGGACCTGGCCCGCTACCTGCAGCTGGCGCCCCTGGCCCCGGACGCGGACGAGATCCGCGAACGCCTGATCGAGGCCAGCCACGGCCGCGCGGTGCTGCACTGAGCCCGCGCCGCGCGGGCGGCTTCAGATCTGCACCATCTCGAAGTCGGCCTTGGTGGCCCCGCAGTCCGGGCAGGTCCAGGTGTCCGGGATGTCCTCCCAGCGCGTGCCCGGCGGGATGCCCTCGTCGGGCAGGCCCTCGGCCTCGTGGTAGATAAAGCCGCACACCACGCACATCCAGCTGCGGTAGGGGGCGGTGTCGGTGTCGCTCATCGGATAATGCCGGCCTGTTCCAGGGACCGCCATTGTCCCACACGCCCCCTACCGCAGCTGGATGTGCGTGGTGTGCGGCTTTATCT
>NZ_PDWK01000010.1 GCF_010093135.1 Pseudoxanthomonas taiwanensis
CCCCCGCGCCGCTCTCCCCCCCCCCCGCCGCACGCCCCCCGCACCAGCCCGGCCAGCGCGGCCTGCAGGCGTTCGTGGCCGGCAGGACCGGCAAGAAGTCCGGCGGCCAGATCGGCACCCAGATCCTGCGCGGCATCCTGGGCGGGATCATCGGCCGCCGTACTTCTTGCCGGTCCTGCCGGCCACGCGCTCGCCGATGCTGCTGCCCACGCTGCGGCCGATCGAGCCGCCGACGTTGCGCGCGGTCTGCCTGGCCACCGACTCGACCACGCCCTGGCGGCGCCCGGTGCCGAACAGGAACTCGCTGATCTTCCGACCGAGGCCGCCGCCCTCCGTGGCCGCCGGCGCGGCACCGCCCTGCGGCGCCGCCTGCGTCTGCTGCGCCGCGCGCGCGGCCAGCAGTTCGGCGGCCGATTCGCGGTTGACCGGGGTGTCGTAGCGCGAGCCCACCGGGCTGGAGGCACGCACCCGGGCGCGCTCGGCCTCGGTGATGGCACCCATGCGGCAGCGCGGCGGGGCGATGCGGGTGTACTGCACGGGCGCCGGTACGCCGTTGTCATGCAGGGTGGACACCAGCGCCTCGCCGGTGCCCAGGCTGGAGATGGTGCGGGCCACGTCCAGCTTCGGGTTGGGCACGAAGGTCTCGGCCGCGGTGCGTACCGCCTTCTGGTCGCGCGGAGTGTAGGCGCGCAGCGCGTGCTGGACGCGGTTGCCGAGCTGGCCGAGGATGGGGGCGGGCACATCGTCGGGGAACTGCGAGCAGAAGTACACGCCCACGCCCTTGGAGCGGATCAGGCGCACCACCTGCTCGATGCGCTGCACCAGCGCCGGCGGCGCGTCGTCGAACAGCAGGTGCGCCTCGTCGAACACGAACACCAGCTTCGGCTTGTCCAGGTCGCCGACCTCGGGCAGACGCTCGAACAGCTCGCTCAGCAGCCACAGCAGGAAGGTGGAGTACAGGCGCGGCTTCAGGACCAGCTGCGCGGCGGCGAGGATGCCGATCACGCCGCGGCCGTCGTGGTTGACCCGCATGATGTCGGCCAGGTCCAGCGCCGGCTCGCCGAAGAACTGCTTGCCGCCGTCCTGCTCCAGGCGCAGCAGGGCGCGCTGGATCGCGGCGATGGACGGGGCGCTGACCAGGCCGTAGGCGGCCGATACCTCCTTGCGTTCCCCGGCCACCAGGTTGAGCAGGGCGCGCAGGTCGTCCAGGTCCAGCAGCAGCAGGCCGCGGTCGTCGGCCAGCTTGAACACGATGTCCAGGACGCCGGACTGGGTGTCGTTCAGCTCCAGGATGCGCGCCAGCAGGGTGGGGCCCATCTCGCTGACGGTGGTGCGCACCGGATGGCCGAGCTGGCCGTACAGGTCCCAGAACACCACCGGGCTGGCCTCGGGTGCATGGTCGGCCACGCCGATCTCGGCCGCACGCGCGGCCAGCTTCCCGCCGCCCTCGCCGGGCACGGCCAGGCCGGCCACGTCGCCCTTCACGTCGGCCATGAACACCGGCACGCCGCGCCGCGAGAAGCCCTCGGCCAGGGTCATCAGGGTCACGGTCTTGCCGGTGCCGGTGGCGCCGGCCACCAGCCCGTGGCGGTTGCCGTAGCGGGGCAGCAGGGTGACCGGGATGTCGTCGGTGGTGCCCCTGCCCAGCAGAATCGGTTCCATAGGCGGCCCTCGCGGCGGAAGATGCCGGCGATTCTACGCAGACCGGCGCGGGTTGCCGCGGCGCGGCGGCGGCGGCTACCCTGCCGGGGCATTCTTTCCCGGCCTGGTCGATGTCCCGCCGCAATCCGTTTCTCCGGCCGCTCGCGGCCGCGCTGCTGTTCTGCTGCATCGTTCCACCCGCCACCGCCCAGCGCGTCTCCGCCCGCGACAAGGCCGCGGCAGAGGCGCTGGTGCAGCGCATGGCCGCCGCCGAACAGCGCTACCGCGACGCCCTGGTGCTGGCCGGCAACGGCGATCCGCGCGGCGCCGGGGAAGGCAACGCCGCGCTGGAGGACATGGAGGACGTGGTGGACGCCTGCGTGAAGCTGCGCGGCTGCCCGCTGTCGGACCTGCTGGCCACCTACAAGCGCCTGCTCAAGGCCCGTGCCGACGCCGAGGCCGGGGCGCTGGACGAGCCTGGCGACGAGGACCAGCCTCTGGGGGCGGACCCGGAGCTGGCCGCCGACGTGCCCGAGGCCGCGCGCACCGTGGCCCTGCTGGGTGGCGACAACCGCCACGCCTTCGACCGCATGGTCCGCTACAACCCGGCCATCCAGGCCGGCATCCGCCGCTGGCTGACCGACATGCGGCCGCAGCTGATGACCAGCTACGAGAATTACCAGGCCATGCGCCACCTGATGTGGCCGGAGTTCGAGAAGCGCGGCCTGCCCGAGGCGCTGCTGTTCGGCATCCTGGCCAAGGAGTCCAACGGCCGCGTGCACTCGGTCTCGCGCGCCGGCGCGGCCGGGCCGATGCAGTTCATGCCGGCCACCGGCCGCCGCTTCGGTCTGGGCCCGGACGGCACCGGCTTCGACACCCGCTACGACCCGCGCGCGGCGGCCGAGGCCAGCGCCACCTACCTCAACGAACGCCTGCGCGAGCTCAACAACGAGCTGGAGCTGGCCCTGGCCGGCTACAACGGCGGCGAGGGCCGCGCCCTGCGCGTGCACCGCGGCAGCGGCGGCGGCAGCTTCTGGCACGCTTCGGTCTACGACCAGTTCCCGGCGGAGACGCGCGACTACGTGCCGATGGTGATCGCCGCGGCGTGGATCTACCTGCACCCGCGCCAGTTCGGCGTGCAGTTCCCCAGGGTGGATGCGCAGCCGGCGACGCTGCGGCTGGCGCGCCCGGCCAGCATCTACGAGCTGACCGTGTGCCTGGGCAATGCCGGCAGCCGCGACGGCTACATGCGCGTGCTGCGCAATCTCAACCCGCGCTACACGGCCGAGGAGACCATCCCGGCCGGCACCGTGCTCCACGCCACCACCCGGGTGGCCGCGCTGTACCAGCGCCACTGCGTGGACGGGCCGCGTGCCGAGCTGGCCCGCGCCCTGGTCACGGCCGACGTCAACGCGGCGCTGGTGCGCGATGTGCCCGCCGGCAGCGTGGCGGTGGGCGAGGCGACCCCGCTGCCGGCCGGCGTGCCGGCCACCATCGCCACCGGCCGGCCGCAGCCGGCCACGCCGAAGGCGCGGCAGGCACGCATATACAAGGTGGCGCGCGGCGACACCCTGGCCGGCATCGCCCGGCGCCACGGCTGCCAGGTGCAGGTGCTGGCGCGCGCCAACGGGGTCAAGGCGCCGGCCTACACCCTGCGCCAGGGCCAGCAGTTGCGGCTGGAAGGGTGCACCCGCTGAAGGCCCGCCCGGCGGTGCGCCGCGGGGCTCATGCGCTCCGGTAGGCGAGGGCCTGGCCGACCCGCACCGGCGTCTCCGCCGCCAGCCCCGGGGCCAGCTCGGCCACGCCCGGCGGCAGCAGCACGATCACGGTCGAGCCGTAGTTGAAGCGCGCCATCTCGGCGAAGCGCTCCAGGCGGATGCCCTTGCCGCGCCAGTCCTTGCGGGTGGTGCGGTCCCCGTAGCGCGGGATCTCCACGCCGCTCCAGACCGTCTCCACGCCCGAGACCAGCAGGGCGCCGACCATCACCACCGCCATCGGCCCGAAGTCCGTGTCGAAGTGGCACACCAGCCGCTCGTTGCGGGCGAACAGGCGCGGTACCTTCGCCACCGCCGCCGGGCCCACCGAGAACAGGCGGCCGGGCACGTGCACGGTCTCGCGCAGGGTGCCGGTCCAGGGCATGTGCACGCGGTGGTAGTCGCGCGGGGACAGGTACACGGTGGCGAAGCGGCCGCCGGCGAAGGCGGCCGCCGCCGCCGCGTCGCCCAGCAGCTCGTCCACGCCGAAGCTGTGGCCCTTGGCCTGGAAGCAGCGCCCGTCCTCGATCGGCCCGCACTGGCTGATGCGGCCGTCGGCCGGCACCAGCAGGGCGCGCGGGTCCGGGTCCGGCACGCGCGCGCCCGGGCGCAGGGCGCGGGTGAAGAAGGCGTTGAAGCTCTCGTAGCTTTCCGGGTCGGGGTTGGCGGCCTCGGACAGGTCCACGCCGAAGCGGCGCACCACCGTGCCGATCAGCCAGCGGCGCAGGCGCGGGTTGCGCGAATAGGCCGCGCGCCGGGCCAGCGAGGACAGCAGGCGGTGCGGCAGGGCCCAGGTGAGGGTGGTGACCAGGCTCACGGCGCGCGGTCCATCTCGGTCAGGCGCAGCAGGTCGGCGGCGATGGCCTGCGGCTGCAGCGGCGGCCGGATCAGGCCGGCCAGGCGGCCCTGCGGGTCGAGCACGGCGATGTTGGCCGAATGGTCCACGCTGTAGTCCTGCGGGTTCTGCTCGTAGTGGCGGCCGGGCACCTTCATGAACACGAAGCCCAGCGAGGTGGCGAACTTCTCCAGCGCCGGCACGTCGGCGGTGGCCGCCAGGGTGTCCGGGTGGAAGGCGTGGGCGTACTCGCCGGCCTTGGCCGGGGTGTCGCGCTCCGGGTCCACGGAGACGAACAGCACGCGCGGGCGGATGGTCTCCGGCAGCGCCTCCCACTGCTTCTGTGCCAGCGCCAGCTCGGCCAGGGTGGTCGGGCACACGTCCGGGCAGAAGGTGAAGCCCAGGAACACCAGGGTCCAGTGGCCGGCCAGCTCGCCGGGCACCAGCGGAGTGCCGTCGGACTGGCGCAGGTTGAACGGCGGCAGCTCGCGCGGCCTGGGCAGCAGGGTCACGGCCTGCAGTGCCGGCTGCGGCGCAGCCGGCTCGCCACCGAGGAAGTGGCGGGCGGCCAGCAGGCCCGCGCCGGCGGCGAGTGCGGCAAGCAGGACGTAGCCGAGGGTGCGGTTGGACATGCGTGGCGTGCGGAATTCCGGATTGGCCGCACATGATACCGGCATGCCCGGGCCGGGACGGGCGATGGCCTATAATCGCCGGCCCTTCCGAGAATGCGCCCGCGCGGCGCCGCGCCATGAACACCTCCGATCCGGCCGCCGAACTGCACACGATCATCGACCTGATCCGCTACGGCGGCAGCCGCTTCAGCGAGGCCGGGCTCACCTTCGGCCACAGCTACGACAATGCCATGGACGAGGCCACCCAGCTGGTGCTGCACGCGCTGCACCTGCCGCACGACCTCAGCCCGGTGTACGGCCAGGCGCGCCTGACCATGGAGGAGAAGCGGAAGATCCTGGCCCTGTTCCGCCGCCGCATCGAGGAGCGCGTGCCGGCCGCCTACCTGACCGGCGAGGCCTGGTTCGCCGGCCTGTGCTTCAAGACCGATCCGCGCGCGCTGGTGCCGCGCTCGCCCATCGCCGAGCTGATCGAGTCCGGCTTCGAGCCGTGGCTGGGTGGCCGCCAGGTGCGCCGCGCCCTGGACCTGTGCACCGGCTCGGGTTGCATCGCCATCGCCATGGCCCACTACAACCCGGAGTGGGAGGTGGACGGCGTGGACATCAGCGACGACGCCCTGGCCCTGGCCGCGGAGAACAAGGCGCGCCTGCACGCGGACAACGTCACCCTGATCAGGTCGGACCTGTTCGCCAACCTGCAGGGCCGCCACTACGACCTGATCGTCACCAACCCGCCGTACGTCACCGACGCGGAAACCGACGCCCTGCCGAAGGAGTACTCGTACGAGCCGGAGCTGGGCCTGCGCGCCGGCCCGGACGGCCTGGACCTGGTGCTGAGGATCCTGCGCGACGCGCCGCTGCACCTGAACCAGGACGGCCTGCTGATCTGCGAAGTGGGCGAGTCCGAGCGCCACCTGGTCAGGCTGCTGCCGGAGCTGGACCTGGCCTGGATCGAGTTCAAGGTGGGGCAGATGGGCGTGTTCGCGGTCGAGTGCCGCGAGCTGATCGCGCACCACGCCCGCATCGCCGAGCTGGCCGCCGCGCGCGGCTGATCCGCGTCCGGCGGGGCCGCGACGGCCGCCCCCGGCCTGGCCGGCGGGCCGGCATCGGTTGCCGCGGCAACGGCCGCTGCACCGCAGCAGGGCGATGTGCGATGCTTGGGGGACTCCCTGTGAATCGGCACCCCGCGCGGAGCGCGCCTTGAGCAGCAACACCTTCGGCAAGCTGTTGTCGGTCACCACCTTCGGCGAGTCGCATGGCCCGGCCATCGGCTGCGTGGTCGACGGCTGCCCGCCTGGCCTGGAGCTGGCGCCGGAGGACTTCGTCCACGACCTGCGGCGCCGCGCCACCGGCCGCAGCCGCCACACCTCGGCCCGGCGCGAGGCCGACGAGGTGGAGATCCTCTCCGGCGTGTACGAGGGCCGCACCACCGGCACCCCGATCGCGCTGCTGATCCGCAACACCGACCCGCGCAGCAGGGACTACGCCAACATCGCCGCGCAGTTCCGCCCGGGCCATGCCGACTACACCTACTGGCAGAAGTACGGCATCCGCGACCCGCGCGGCGGTGGCCGCAGCTCGGCGCGCGAGACCACCATGCGCGTGGCCGCGGCGGTGATCGCCAAGAAGTGGCTGCGCCAGCGCTACGGGGTGACCGTGCGCGGCTTCCTGGCGCAGCTGGGCGACATCCGCCCGCGCGGCTTCGACTGGGACGCGGTGGAGGCCAACCCCTTCTTCTGGCCGCATGCCGAACAGGTGCCGGAGCTGGAGGCGTACATGGACGCACTGCGCAAGTCCGGCGACTCGGTGGGCGCGCGCGTGACCGTGGTGGCCGACGGCGTGCCGCCGGGCTGGGGCGAGCCGGTCTACGGCAAGCTCGACGCCGAGCTGGCCGGCGCGCTGATGGGCATCAACGCGGTCAAGGGCGTGGAGATCGGCGACGGCTTCGCCGTGGTCGAGCAGAAGGGCACCCGGCACCGCGACCTGATCACCCCGCAGGGCTTCGCCAGCAACCATGCCGGCGGCATCCTCGGCGGCATTTCCACCGGCCAGCAGATCGTGGCCTCGATCGCGCTCAAGCCCACCTCCAGCCTGCGCCTGCCCGGGGCCAGCGTGGACGTGCACGGCAACCCGGTGGAGGTGGTCACCACCGGCCGCCACGACCCGTGCGTGGGCATCCGTGCCACGCCCATCGCCGAGGCGATGGTGGCGCTGGTGCTGATGGACCAGGCCCTGCGCCACCGCGCGCAGTGCGGCGACGTGGGCGCGGTCGAACCGCGCATCCCGGCCGGGGCCGGCGCGCTGGGCGGGGCAGGGCAGGGCTGAGCATGGGCGCCCGTCCGCGCGTGTGGGTGTCGCAGCCGCTGCCGGCGGACATCGTCGGGCGGCTGGCAGCGCACTGCGAGGTGGACATGGTGGCGGCCGCCACCACCCATGCGCCCGGGGCGATCGCCGCCGCGCTGCACGGGGCCGACGGCGCCCTGGTCACGGTCAACGACCGCATCGGCGCGGCCGAGCTGGCGCACGCGCCGCGCCTGCGCGCCATCGCCAACATCGGCGTGGGCTACGACAACCTGGACATCGCCGCCCTGGACGAGGCCGGAATCGTGGCCACCAACACCCCGGACGTGCTCACCGAGACCACCGCGGACCTGGGCTTCGCCCTGCTGATGGCCGCCGCCCGCCACATCACCGAGGCCGAGCGCTGGCTGCGGGAAGGGCAGTGGCGGCGCTGGACCTTCGACACCATGCTCGGCAGCGACATCCACGGCAGCACCTTGGGCATCCTCGGCATGGGCCGGATCGGCCGCGCCATCGCCCGTCGCGGCCACCACGGCTTCGGAATGAAGGTGCTGTACCACACCCGCTCGCGCCTGCCGGAGCCGGCCGAGTGCGAGGTCGGCGCGCACTACGTGGACCTGGACACCCTGCTGGCGCGGTCCGACCCCCTGGTGCTGGCGCTGCCGTATTCGCCGCGCCACCACCACCTGATCGACGCGGCGGCGCTGGCGAGGATGAAGCCCACCGCCACCCTGGTGAACATCGCCCGCGGCGGCCTGGTGGACGAGCTGGCGCTGGCCGAGGCCCTGGCCGGCGGCCGCCTGGGCGCGGCCGGCCTGGACGTGTACGAGGGCGAGCCGGCGGTGCGGCCGGAGCTGCTGGCGCTGCGCAACGTGGTGCTGACCCCGCACATCGGCTCCGCCAGCCTGGCCACGCGCCGGGCCATGGCGCAGCTGGCGGTGGACAACCTGCTGGCCGCGCTGGGCTTCGGCCCGAACGCCGGCCGCCCGGCCAACCCGGTCACCGCGCGCAAGACCACCGGCACCGCCGGCGGCGGCATGGCCGGCATTGCCGCGCACAAACGATAGGGAACCTCCGTCCCGCGCCTCCAGGGCGCCACCGAAAGGAGGAGGTTCCCCGAAACCGGCCTCCCGCGCGCGGCGCGCGCACCGCATCCCCGATTCCGAACCCGAGAGCACGAGCACCCCACATGAGCAAGGCACAACGTCGCTTCAACGTCGCCGTCGTCGGCGCCACCGGCGCGGTCGGCGAAACCATGCTGTCCATCCTGGCCGAGCGGAAGTTCCCGGTGGCCGAGATCATCCCGCTGGCCTCCGAGCGCTCGGCCGGCAGCGAGGTCGAGTTCGACGGGCGCAAGGTCAGGGTGCAGGACCTGGCCACCTTCGACCCCAAGGACGTGGACATCGCCCTGTTCTCGGCCGGTGGCAGCGTGTCCAGGGAATACGCGCCGAAGTTCGCCGCCGCCGGCGCGGTGGTGATCGACAACTCCTCGGCCTTCCGCTACGAGGACGACGTGCCGCTGGTGGTCAGCGAGGTCAACCCGGAGGCGGCGCGGCAGCGCCCGCGCGGCATCATCGCCAACCCCAACTGCTCGACCATGCAGATGCTGGTGGCGCTGGCGCCGATCCACCGCGAGTACGGCATCGAGCGCATCAACGTGGCCACCTACCAGTCCGTGTCCGGCGCCGGCCGCTCGGCACTGGAGGAGCTGGGCCGGCAGACCGCCGGCATCCTCAACTTCCAGGATCCGGCACCGCAGCGCTTCCCGGTGCAGATCGCCTTCAACCTGATCCCGCACATCGACGAGTTCCTGGACAACGGCTTCACCAAGGAGGAGATGAAGCTGGTCTGGGAGACGCGCAAGATCCTGGGCGACGACGGCATCCAGGTGAACCCGACCGCGGTGCGCGTGCCGGTGTTCTACGGCCATTCCGAGGCCGTGGCCATCGAGACGCGGAAGAAGGTCACCGTGGAGCAGGCGCGCGAGCTGCTGGCCCGCTCCCCGGGCGTGGAGGTGGTGGACGAGCGCAAGCCCGGCGGCTATCCCACCCCGGTCACCCACGCCTCCGGCCGCGACGCGGTGTACGTGGGCCGCATCCGCGAGGACCTGTCGCATCCGCGCGGCCTGAACCTGTGGATCGTCTCGGACAACATCCGCAAGGGTGCCGCGCTCAACGCCGTGCAGCTGGCCGAACTGGTCGCCGCCGAGGGCTGAGTGGCCGGCCGCGCGCCCGGCCGAGGCGCCCCCGCGGCCGGACGCGCACCCGGCATGGCTCCCGCCGCGGGCGGCCCGCCGGTATAGTCGGCGCATGGACAACAGGGGACAGGGCGCACTGCGCCCGTGGCAATGGCTGTTGGCGCTGTCGCTGTGGCTGCTCAGCGGCGGCGCCATGGCGCTCGGACTGGGCCAGATCCGGGTGCTCTCCGGGCCCGGCCAGCCGCTGCTGGCCGAGATCCCGATCATCTCCAACGAACCGGGCGAGCTGGAGAGCGCTCAGGTGCGCCTGGCCTCCCCCGAGACCTTCGTCCGCGTCGGTCTGCAGCCGCCGCAGGGCCTGGTCCGTGACCTGCGCTTCGAGATCGCCTCCGACGCCCAGGGGCGGGCCGTGGTCCGGGTCACCAGCACCCGGCCGGTGGACACCCCGGCGGTGGCCTTCCTGGTCGAGGTGGACTGGGGCCGGGGCCGGCTGGTGCGGGAGTACTCGGCCCTGGTCGCCGCCCCGGAGACGGCGGTGGCGATCGAGGCGCCTTCCATCGCCGCGCCGCAGGCCGCGCCGTCCAACACCATCGCGCGCGAGCCGGCGCCGGCGGTGACCGCCCCGGCGGCCGCGCCACCGGCGCCTGCCGCGGACTCCGTGCCGCCGCGGCCCGCCGCGACGGCTCCGGCGCCGGCGCCGACGGCCGCCGCCGACGGCAGCCTGCGCGTGCAGCGCGGCCAGACCCTGTCGCAGCTGGCGGCGGGCATGGACCGCGGCGGCCACGACCTCAACCAGGCCATGGTGGCGCTGCTGCGGGCCAATCCGCAGGCCTTCATCGGCGGCAACATCCACCGCCTGCGCGCCGGCGCGGGGCTGCGCATGCCCACGGCGGAGGACTACGCTGGCCTGGACGCGGCCACCGCCGCGGCGCTGGTGCGCGAGCAGACCGCGCAGTGGCGGCCGGCCACCGCGGCCGTGCCGCAGCCGGCCGGGGCGGGCGAAGCGGCGGCCGCGCCGCGCAGTGCACCGGCGGCGGCTCCCGCGCCGGTGGCCGGCGCGCGGCTGGAAATCGCGCCGGCGGCGGCCGCCGAAGGCGCACAGGCGACACGATCCGGTCTTGGCGCCGGTGGCGAGGGCGACATGCTGGCTAACGAACAACTGCGCCAGGCCCGGGAAGACCTGGCCGCGCGCGACTCGGAACTGCAGGAACTGCGCAGCCGCGTCGAGGAACTGGAAAAGCTGCACCAGCAGCAGATGCGGCTGATCGAGCTGAAGGACAGCGAGCTGGCCGCCGCCCAGCAGCGCCTGGCGCAGCTGGAGCAGCAGCAGTCCGCCGGCGGCACGCCGCTGTGGCTGTGGGGCGGCCTGGGCCTGCTGGTGGGGGCCGCAGTGGTCGGGTGGCTGGGCCGCCGGCCCAGGCCGCTGCCGATCCCGGTCCAGCGCGGCACCGGCTTCGCCGCCGCCAGCCGGGCGGCGGCGGTGCCCGGGGCCGCGCCGGCCGATCCGGTGGTGGCCGTGGGCGCGCCGGAGGAGCCCCACCCCGCCGCCGGGCCGGAGGAGGCCCCGGCCGAGCCGGAGGCGGCGCCCGACGCGCCCGCGCCGGCCGCGGAGGCCCCGGCCTGGCACACCGCGCAGGCGCCGGACGCCGGGGCGCCGCTGAACCCGCTGCCGGCCGGCCGCGAGCGGCTGGAACTGGCCATCGCCTACCTGGACCTGGGCGACGTGGAGACCGCCCGCACCCTGCTCAACGAGGTGGTCGCCGGCGCCGACCCGGCCGCGCGCGAAGAGGCGGCCCAGCTGCTGCGCGAGATCGGCTAGGGCGGGCGGACGATGCGGTACGCGCTGGGCGTCGAGTACGACGGCGCCGACTTCCAGGGCTGGCAGCAGCTCGGCAGGTCCGGCCCGCCCTCGGTGCAGGCCGTGCTCGAGAAGGCGCTGTCCTCGGTGGCCGACGCGCCGGTCTCGGTGGTCTGCGCCGGCCGCACCGACGCCGGCGTGCATGCCGAGTGCCAGGTGGTGCACTTCGACAGTGACGCCCCGCGCGACCCGCGCGCCTGGACCCTGGGCACCACCGGCCGGCTGCCGCCGAGCGTGTGCGTGCGCTGGTGCGTGCCGGTGGCCGACGACTTCAATGCCCGCTTCTCGGCCCGCGCCCGCCGCTACCGTTATCGCCTTGTGAACAGGCCGGTGCGGCCGGCGCTGTATCGTCACACCATGGCCTGGGAACGCCGCCCCCTGGACGTGGACGCCATGCACCGCGCCGCGCAGGCGCTGGTGGGCGAGCACGACTTCAGCGCCTTCCGCACTGTGCACTGCCAGGCGCGGCACGCGCGGCGCGAGCTGCAGGAGATCGTGGTGCGGCGCCAGGGCGAGGTGGTGGAGTTCGAGGTCCAGGCCAATGCCTTCCTTCACCACATGGTGCGTAACATCGTCGGGTCGCTGCTGGAGGTGGGCGCGGGAGCCCGGCCGGAGCACTGGATCGCCGAGGTCCTGGCCGGTCGCGACCGCACCCTCGCCGGCCCGACCGCACCGCCGCAGGGGCTGGTGTTCCTGCGGCCGCTGTACCCCCCGGAGTGGGGCCTGCCCGCGGAGGTGACCCTGTGATGCGCAGCCTGTACCGGACCCGGATCAAGTTCTGCGGCATGACCCGCCCGGGCGATGTCCGCCTGGCCGGCGAGCTCGGCGTGGACGCGGTGGGTTTCGTGTTCGCCGAGGGCAGCCCGCGCCGGATCACGCCGGCCGAGGCGCGCCAGCTGCGCACGGCCCTGGCGCCGCTGGTGGGCGTGGTGGCGCTGTTCCGCAACAACAGCGCCGCCGAGATCCGCGAGGTGATCCGCCAGGTGCGGCCCAACCTGCTGCAGTTCCACGGCGAGGAGGACGACGCCTTCTGCCGCAGCTTCCGCGTGCCCTACATGAAGGCCGTGCCCATGGGCGGCAACACGCAGTGGGACGCGGCCACCCTGCACCAGCGCTGGCCCAACGCGGCGGCGTTCCTGTTCGACGCCCACGGTGCCGGCGAGGCCGGGGGCACCGGCCGTGCCTTCGACTGGCGGCGCCTGCCCACGGGCCTGCACCGGCCGTTCGTGCTGGCCGGCGGCCTGACCCCGGAGAACGTCCACGACGCCATCACCGCCACCCTGCCGTGGGCGGTGGACGTGGCCAGCGGGGTGGAGGTGTCGCCGGGCATCAAGGACGGCGACAAGATGCGCCGCTTCGTGGCCGAGGTGCGGCGCGCCGACTACGCCGAGCTGGAGTAGGCCGCATCGCATCCGGCACCCTGGACCCCGCCGGCCGCCACGGCGGATTCCCAGGCCCGGTCGGGAAAGCCTGAGGCCCGAACGGCGGCCGCGCCGATGGCGCACGCCCCGCCGGTCCATACACTGCCTCGCCGCCCCAGGACGGGCGCATCCGCCGTCGCGGATGGAGGCGTGGATGACGCAGGCACTGTTCCGCAGGGAAGTGGTCGAGGCACGCCGCAACGGCTGGCTGGGCGCGATCTCGCTGGCCCAACCGCTGCGGCTGTGGGTGCTGGCTGTGGCGGCCGCGCTGGCCGCGGCCGCCGTGGTCGCCTTCCTCCTGCTGGGCAGCTACGCCCGGCGGTCCACGGTGGTGGGGCAGCTGGTCCCCGCACGCGGCCTGTCCACGGTGCTGGCGCCCGCGGCCGGCGTGGTCGCGCGCCTGGACGTGGCCGAGGGCGCCCACGTCCGGGCCGGGCAGCGCCTGGCGGTGGTGGCGGTGCCGCGCGCCATTCCCGGCGAGGGCGACACCCTCGCCGCGCTGGAAGCGCGCCTGGGGCGCCGGGCCGAAGGCCTGCGCCAGGGCCACGTGGCCCGGCAGCGGCAGCTGCGGGCGCAGGAGGCCGGGCTGCGCGCGCAACTGGCCGCGGCGCGGCGCGAGCTGGCCCAGATCGAGGACGAGATCCGGACACGCCAGGCGCAGGTGCGGCTGGCCCACGACACCCTGGACCGGCTGCGCCAGCTGGAAGGCGGGCGCTACGTCAGCCAGCTGCAGATCCGCCAGCAGGAGTCGGCCGCGCTGGCGCTCGTGGCCGAGACCCAGGCGCTGCAACGGCAGGCCACCGCCGCGCGCGGCGCCATGGCGCGGCTGGCCCACGCCCTGGCCGGGCTGGAGGCGGAGGGGCAGGCGGCCGAGGCCGGCTTCGTGGGCGAGATGGCGGTGCTGGAGCAGGAACGCGTGGAGACGCGCGCCCGCGGCGAGCTGGTACTCACCGCGCCGGGGGATGGCGTGGTCTCGGCGCAACTGGCCAGGCCCGGCCAGGCGGTGCAGGCCGGGCAGCCGCTGCTGAGCCTGCTGCCGGACGACAGCCCCCTGCAGGCCGAGCTGCTGGTGCCCAGCCGGGCGATCGGCTTCATCGCGCCGGGCGACCGGGTGCTGCTGCGCTACCAGGCCTACCCGTACCAGAAGTTCGGCCACCACGAGGGCCGCGTGGCGGGGATCAGCCGCAGTGCGCTCGGCAGCGCCGAGCTGCAGGCGCTGCTGGGCGGCATCCACCAGGGGGAGCCGTTCTACCGCGTCACCGTGAGCCTGGCGCGCCAGGACGTGCTGGCCTACGGCCGGCCCGAGCCGCTCAGGCCGGGGATGCTGCTGGAGGCGGACATCCTCGGCGAGCGCCGCCGCCTGGTCGAATGGCTGTTCGAGCCGCTGTATTCGCTGCGCGGGCGGATCGCCGACGGATGAGCGGCGGTGGCGGCCCGTCGCGGCAGCGCATGGTGGAGGAGATCGCGGCGCGCACGGCGACGGACGCCGGCGGCGCTGTCGGCAGGGAAGCGGGGAGGCAAGGGCGGATGGATCTGCCATGGTCGAGGACCCGGGCCATACTGCAGTCCGAGGCGGCCGAGGGCGGCCTGGCCGCGCTGGCGATGGTCGCGCAGGCGCACGGCATGCACATCGGCCTGGTGGAGATGCGCCGGCGTTTCCCGCTGTCGCTCAAGGGCGCCACGCTCGGCCAGCTGATCCGGATCGCGCAGCAGCTCGGCTTCGCGCCGCGACCGCTGCGCCTGGAGATGGAGCACCTGCGGCAGCTGCGCCTGCCCTGCATCCTGCACTGGGACCTGGACCACTTCGTCGTGCTGGCCCGGGTGGGGCGGTCGCGGGCGACCATCCTCGACCCGGCCGTCGGCGAGCGCAGGCTGCCCCTGGCCGAGGTCTCCCGCCACTTCACCGGCGTGGCCCTGGAGCTGGAGCCCACGGCCGGGTTCCGGCCGCAGGCCGCGCCGCCGGCGGTCCGCCTGCGCCAGCTGACCGGGCCGGTGCGGGGCCTGTGGCCGGCGCTGGCGCAGATCGTGCTGCTGTCGGCGGCGCTGCAGGTGTTCGTGGTGCTGGCCCCGTTCCTGCTGCAGTGGGTCGTGGACCAGGTGCTGGTCTCGGCCGACCGCGACCTGCTGGCGGTGGTCGGCCTGGGCTTCGGCCTGGCGCTGCTGCTGCAGGTGGCCATCGGCCTGCTGCGCGGCTGGTCGGTGGTGTACCTGTCCAGCCACCTGGGCCTGCAATGGACCGGGAACGTGTTCGCCCACCTGCTCAGGCTGCCGCTGGACTTCTTCGAGAAACGCCACCTGGGCGACATCACCTCGCGCATGGGCTCGGTGCAGGAGGTCCAGCGCACCCTCACCACCAGCTTCGTCGAGGCGGTCATCGACGGCCTGATGGCGGTGGTGACCCTGGGGCTGATGCTGGCCTACAGCTGGAGGCTGGCGCTGGTGACGCTGCTGGCCGTGGCGCTGTACCTGGGCATCCGCGCCCTGGCCTGGCGCCCGGTGCGGGACCGCACCGAACGGCGCCTGGTCGCGGCCGCCCGGCAGGAGAGCTGCCTGCTGGAGTCGCTGCGGGGCATGCAGAGCCTGAAGGTGGCCGGCGCGGAAGCGCAGCGCCATGCCGCCTACGCCAACCTGATGGTGGAGACGGTCAACCACGACGTGCGCCTGGCGCGCATGGGCCTGGCCTTCAGCGCCGCCAGCCAGCTGGTGTTCGGCCTCGAGCGCATCGCGGTGGTCTGGATCGGCGCACTGCTGGCGCTGCGCAACGGGTTCTCGGTGGGCATGCTGGTGGCCTACCTGGCCTACAAGGACCAGTTCGCCACGCGGATGGCGGCGCTGATCGACCGCTGGGTGGAGTTCCGCATGCTGCGCCTGCACGGCGAGCGCCTGGCCGACATCGTCCTGGCCGAGCCGGAGGAGGACCCGGTGCCGGCCCGGCTGCCGCCGCCGGACCAGGCGCGGATCGAGGTGGAAGGACTGTCGTTCCGCTACGCGGAGGGCGAGCCCTGGGTGCTGCGGGACTGCTCGTTCACCATCGAGCCGGGCGAGTCGGTGGCCATCACCGGCGCCTCGGGGTGCGGCAAGACCACCCTGGTCAAGCTGCTGCCGGGGCTGCTGAAGCCGAGCGAGGGGCGCATCCGCATCGGCGGCTGCGACCTGCACCAGGCCGGGCCGCGCAACGTGCGCGCCATCGTCGGTGCGGCGATGCAGGATGACCTGCTGTTCGCCGGCAGCATCGCCGACAACATCAGCTTCTTCGACCCGCACGCCGATCCGGAGCGGGTCGAGGCCGCCGCGCGCCAGGCTGCGATCCACGACGAGATCCTGGCCATGCCGATGGGCTACCACAGCCTGGTCGGCGACATGGGCAGCTCGCTCTCCGGCGGGCAGAAGCAGCGGCTGGTCCTGGCCCGCGCGCTGTACCGGCAACCGAAGCTGCTGTTCCTGGACGAGGCCACCAGCCACCTGGACGTGGCCAGCGAGCGCCTGGTCAACGAGGCGGTCAAGGCGCTGCGGCTGACCAGGGTGATCGTGGCCCACCGCCCGGAAACCATCGCCAGCGCGGATCGGGTGCTGGTGCTGCACGGCGGGCGCATCTACGAGGCGGTGCGCAACCGCCAGGCACCGGAGCCGGGGATGGCGATGGCATGAGCGCACGTGCGGCGTGTACCCGGAGGCGGTGCAGGGAGGGCGCGAGAAAGCGGTGTTCCGTCCCCGGTGTGCCGGAAGGCGGTTCCAGGCCACCCGGCGGCAGGCGCCGCCGCGGGCGCACGGGTCAGGCGTGCAGCTCCCGGCGCAGCCACTGGGCCAGTGCCGCCACGCGCGGGCCGGTGTCGCCGCGGCGGGTGCACAGCGCCCATTCGCCGCCGGTCTCGACGAAGCCCCATGGCGCGGCCAGGCGCCCGCTGTCCAGGTCGGCCTGCACCAGCTCCTGCGGCGCGATGGCCACGCCCAGGCCGGCGGCCGCGGCCTCCAGCAGGTAGTACAGATGCTCGAAGCCGGTGCCCAGGCGCAGCGCGGCCGGATCCAGGCCGTTGCGGCGCGCCCACTCCGGCCAGGCGCCGGGGCGCGAGGCGGTGTGCAGCAGCGGCTCGTCCAGCAGCGCTTCCGGGCCGGCGCCGGCCAGGCGCGCATGGGCCGGATGGCGCGGGCTGACCACCGGGCCGATGCGCTCGTCTCCCAGCCGGTGCACCTGCCAGCCCGGCGGCCACGGCGGGGTGCCGATCAGCAGCGCCGCGTCCAGGCCGGTGAGGGCCGCATCGGGCGTGCCCTCGCTGGCGGCCAGGTGCAGGCGCAGGCCCGGCAGATCGGCCTTCAGCCGCTCCAGGCGCGGGATCATCCAGCGCGCCAGCAGGCTGCCGGGGCAGCCCAGCACCAGCGGGGTCTCGCCGGCGCCGCGCAGGCCGGCCCAGGCCCGGCGCAGCGGCTCGAACGCGGCGGCCGCAGCCTCGTGCAGGCGGTGCCCGGCCGGGGTCAGGGCCAGGCCGCGGCCCTGGCGCTGGAACAGCGCCGTGCCCAGCTCCGCCTCCAGCGCCTTGATGTGGCGGCTGACCGCACCGTGGGTGACGTACAGCTCGGCCGCCGCCGCGGCCAGGCTGCCCAGCCGCGCGGCGGCCTCGAAGGCACGCAGGGCGTTGAGCGGCGGCAGGTCCCGTGACATGTGAGTTTTACTGACGGATTGCCGAGACTTTATCACTTTTCAGCGGCGCACGCGTGCGCTACGGTCAAGACCCCGTTCCGCCTGCCCGCGCACGCCCATGACCGCTTCCCCCGTCCAGGACTTCCACGCCTATCCCGATGCCCAGGGCCATTTCGGCCGGCACGGGGGGCGTTTCGTGGCCGAGACCCTGATCGGGCCGCTGGAGGAGCTGGCGGCCGCCTACGACGCCGCGCGCCAGGATCCGGAGTTCATCGCCGCCTTCGAGCGCGACCTGAAGCACTACGTGGGCCGGCCCAGCCCGATCTACCACGCCGAGCGCCTGAGCCGCGAGGTCGGCGGGGCGCAGATCCTGCTCAAGCGCGAGGACCTGAACCACACCGGCGCGCACAAGATCAACAACACCATCGGCCAGGCCCTGCTGGCCGCACGCATGGGCAAGAAGCGGATCATCGCCGAGACCGGCGCCGGCCAGCACGGCGTGGCCACCGCCACCGTGGCCACGCGCCTGGGGCTGGAGTGCGTGGTCTACATGGGCGCCACCGACATCGAGCGGCAGAAGATCAACGTCTACCGCATGCAGCTGCTGGGCGCGACCGTGGTGCCGGTGACCTCCGGTTCGGCCACGCTCAAGGACGCGCTCAACGAGGCCATGCGCGACTGGGTGACCAACGTCGCCGACACCTTCTACATCATCGGCACCGTCGCCGGCCCGGACCCGTACCCGCGCATGGTGCGCGACTTCAACGCCGTGGTCGGACGCGAGGCCAGGGCGCAGATGCTGGCCGAGTACGGCCGTCTGCCGGACGTGGTCACCGCCTGCGTCGGCGGCGGCAGCAACGCCATGGGCCTGTTCCATGCCTTCCTCAACGACCGCCAGGTGCGCATCGTCGGCGCCGAGGCGGCGGGCGACGGCGTGGACAGCGGCCGCCACGCGGCCTCGCTCTCGGCCGGCCGGGTCGGCGTGCTGCACGGCAACCGCACCTATGTGCTGTGCGACGACGACGGCCAGATCATCGAGACCCATTCCATCTCCGCTGGCCTGGACTATCCGGGCGTGGGCCCGGAGCATGCGTTCCTCAAGGACACCGGCCGCGCCGAGTACGTGGGCGTGACCGACGGGGAGGCGCTGGAGGCCTTCCACCGCCTGACCCGCACCGAGGGCATCCTGCCGGCGCTGGAGTCCAGCCACGCCGTGGCCCAGGCGATCAAGCTGGCGCGCGAACTGCCGAAGGACGCGCTGGTGCTGTGCAACCTCTCCGGCCGCGGCGACAAGGACGTGCACACCATCGCCGCGCGCGAGGGCATCGCCCTGTGAGGCCCATCCCGCCACGCGCCACCGCGACGACGCATCCGACCATGAGCCGCATCGACACCACCTTCGCGCGCCTGCGCGCCGCCGGGCGCAAGGCCCTGATCCCCTTCGTCACCGCCGGCGACCCTTCGCTGGAGGCCACCGTGCCGGTGATGCACGCGCTGGTGGAGGCCGGCGCCGACATCATCGAACTGGGCGTGCCGTTCTCCGACCCCATGGCCGACGGTCCGGTGATCCAGCGCAGCTCCGAGCGCGCGCTGGCACGCGGTGCCGGCCTGGCCTACGTGCTCGACTGCGTGCGCCGCTTCCGCGAGCGCGATGCCGCCACGCCGGTGGTGCTGATGGGCTACCTCAACCCGGTGGAGATCCGCGGCGCGGACGCCTTCGCCACCCAGGCCGTGGCGGCGGGCGTGGACGGGGTGCTGCTGGTGGACCTGCCACCCGAGGAGGCCGCCGGCTTCCGTGTCCCGTTCGAGGCCGCCGGCCTGGCCCTGGTGATGCTGGCCGCGCCGACCACCACCGCCGCGCGCGCGGCCATGCTCTGCGCCAATGCCCAGGGCTACCTGTACTACGTCAGCTACGCCGGCGTGACCGGCGCCGACCGCCTGGACGCCGGCGCCGCCTCGCGCCGCCTGCAGGCGCTGCGCGCGGAAGCCAGGGTGCCGGTGGTGGCCGGCTTCGGCATCAAGGACGCGGCCAGCGCCGCGGCCATGGCCGCCGATGCCGACGGCGTGGTGGTCGGCAGCGCGCTGGTGGCGGCGCTGGCCGACGCCGCCGGCGCCGACGAGGCGGCCGCGCGCGCGCGCGCCTTCGTGGCGCCGCTGCGCCAGGCCATCGACGCGCGCTGAGGGCGCAAAGCAAACGGGCAGGCCCTGTGGCCTGCCCGCGGGGATGGCGTGCGGCGGCGCGTGGCCGCCGCCACGGTCACGGCGCCTGCAGCGCCGGACGCAGGTTCTCCAGGTTGCCGTCGTTGTCCGCCGGGACGAAGCCCAGCAGGTGCGCCAGCAGCGGGTACACGTCCACGTTGTCGAACGGCGGCAGCACCTCGCCCTGGCGGAAGGCCGGGCCGGCGGCGATGAACAGCGCGCCCATGGACGGCAGTGCCGGATCGTAGCCGTGCGAGCCGCGCACCGGCTCGGCGGCGCGGCGCGCGACGTACTCGCGCGGCAGCGCGTCCCAGCCCTCGTGCATCTGGCACACGATCGGCGGCACGCGCGGATGGCGGCCGAACCGCCAGCGCGCCGGCAGCTCGGTCCGGCGCCAGCAGTCGTACTGCGGATGCGCGCCCAGCAGGCGCTGCTCCACCTCCGCCTCGTGGCCGGGCAGGGGCGCGATGCCCAGCACCTGGCCGACGCTGACCACCTTCGCCCGCGCCGGGTCGACGATGTCCTCCACGGCCATCACCTGCGCGGCCGGCACCTCGGCCATGCCGTGGTCGGAGACCACGATGATGTTGATGCGCCCGAGCAGGCCCTGCTCCTCCAGCCCCTGCAGCAGGTGGCCGAAGGCGGCGTCGGCCTCGCGCAGGGCCTGGCGGGCCTGCTCCGAGTGCGGGCCGTAGTAGTGCGCGGCGGTGTCAGTGATGTCGAAGTACAGGGTCACCAGGTGCGGGCGCGTGGCCGGCGGCTCCGACAGCCAGGCCAGCCCCTGCGCGGCGCGCGCCAGCGAGGGCATGGACTGGTCGAACACCCGCCAGCGGTCCGGGCGCACGCCGGCGATCTCGGCCTCGGCGCCGGGCCAGAACATGGTGGCGGTGCGCAGGCCGGCCTTGTGCGCGCCCACCCACGCCGGCTCGCCACCCCACCAGCGGCCGTCGCCCACCGCCTCGCGCAGGTTCAGCCTGAACTCGCCCAGCTCCGGGTCCCACATGGTGTTGTGGATGATGCCGTGGCGGTCCGGGCGCAGGCCGGTGACCAGGGTGTAGTGGTTGGGGAAGGTCAGCGAGGGATACGAAGGGCGCATCCACTGCGCGCGCACGCCGCCGGAGGCCGAGCAGGCGGCGAGGAGCAGCAGCAGGAGGAAGCCGAGCAGTCGATGCAGTCGCGGAACCATCACGGGAACGGAAGGACCAAAAATCAGGTGAGCTTGGCAGAGTCCGATGACGAATGCATGGCCTTGACGGCACGGGCGGATTCCACTCCGGCGTGGCGGCGGGGCTGACGGGTGCCTGAAACCCGGGACGGCCCGGCGGCCCGGGCATGGCGGGCGGTGGTACAAGGAGGGAGTCGCCCACACCGGAGCCAGACCGTGAACCGCAAGGCGTTCCTGCTGTGGGGGCTGCTGGCGGCCGTTCCGGTGCCGGCCTGGGCGCAGGCGCAGCCGTCGGTGCAGCCCAACCGCTACGGCAGCCAGGCCACTCCGCCGTCCAACGACCCGGCCGCGGCCTACCAGCGCCAGCGCCCCGCCATCGAGGCGGCGCAGCGGGCGCAGAAGTCCGCCACCGACCGCGCGGCGGACCAGCGCTACGCCCAGGCGATCGAGGCCACCCGCCGCCGGCTGGAGGCCGACCGCCAGCGCACCGAGCGCCTGCGCGCGGCCGCCCCGTCGCTGGCCGAGTCCGAGCACCTGCGGCAGGAATTCGAGCAGCGTCGCCAGGCCTACGAACGCGAGCGCGAGGCGCTGGAGCGCGAGCGTGCCCGGGGGCCGCCGCCGTAGCCGGGGTGCCGCCGCCCGGATCCGCGGACCGTGCTGCGGCGCAGCGGCAAGCGGTGGCAGGCAGGGTGGGGCGATAATCGCGGCAATCCCCCGTCTTCAGGCCCCGCCGGCATGACCGATCCGCGCCATGATCCGTCCCGCGTCGTCCGCGCCCCGCGCGGCACCACCCTGCATTGCCGTTCCTGGCTGACCGAGGCCGCCTACCGCATGATCCAGAACAACCTGGATCCGGAGGTGGCCGAGGATCCGGCGCGGCTGGTGGTGTACGGCGGCATCGGCCGCGCCGCGCGCGACTGGGAATGCTTCGACGCCATCCTCGCCACCCTGCGCGAGCTGCGCGACGACCAGACCCTGCTGGTGCAGTCCGGCAAGCCGGTGGGCGTGTTCCCGACCCATCCGGACGCGCCGCGGGTGCTGATCGCCAACTCCAACCTGGTGCCGTACTGGGCCACCTGGGAGCACTTCAACGAGCTGGACCGCAAGGGCCTGATGATGTACGGCCAGATGACGGCCGGCTCGTGGATCTACATCGGCTCGCAGGGCATCGTCCAGGGCACCTACGAGACTTTCGTGGAGATGGGCCGCCAGCACTACGGCGGCGACCTGACCGGCAGGTGGATCCTCACCGCCGGCCTGGGTGGCATGGGCGGGGCGCAGCCGCTGGCGGCGACCATGGCCGGGGCCAGCTGCCTGGTGGTCGAGTGCCGGCAAAGCCGCATCGACTTCCGCCTGCGTACCGGCTACCTGGACGAGCAGGCCACCGACCTGGACGACGCGCTGGAGCGCATCGGGCGCTACACCAAGGCCGGCCAGGCCCGCTCGATCGCCCTGCTGGGCAACGCCGCCGACGTCCTGCCGGAGCTGGTGCGCCGCGGCGTGCGCCCGGACGCGGTCACCGACCAGACCTCGGCGCACGACCCGCTGCGCGGCTACCTGCCGCAGGGCCTGACCGTGGCCGAGTGGGAGGAGGAACAGGAGGTCGTGCCCGAGCGCGTGCGCGACCTGGCCATGAAGTCCATGCGCGTGCACGTGGAAGCGATGCTGGCCTTCCACCGCATGGGCGTGCCGGTGTTCGACTACGGCAACAACATCCGGCAGATGGCCTTCGATGCCGGCTGCAAGGACGCCTTCGACTTCCCCGGCTTCGTTCCCGCCTACGTGCGTCCGCTGTTCTGCCGCGGCATCGGCCCGTTCCGCTGGGTGGCCCTGAGCGGCGATCCGGAGGACATCGCCAGGACCGATGCCAAGGTGAAGGAACTGATCCCGGACGACCCCCACCTGCACCGCTGGCTGGACATGGCCGCCGAGCGCATCCGCTTCCAGGGCCTGCCGGCGCGCATCTGCTGGGTCGGCCTGGGCCAGCGCCACCGCCTGGGCCTGGCCTTCAACGAGATGGTGCGCAAGGGCGAGCTCAAGGCCCCGGTGGTGATCGGCCGCGATCATCTGGACAGTGGCAGCGTCGCCAGCCCCAACCGCGAGACCGAGGCCATGCGCGACGGCAGCGACGCGGTCAGCGACTGGCCGCTGCTCAACGCCATGCTCAACGTTGCCGGAGGCGCCACCTGGGTCAGCCTGCACCACGGCGGCGGCGTGGGCATGGGCTATTCCCAGCACTCCGGCGTGGTGATCGTCTGCGACGGCAGCGAGGCCGCCGACCGCCGCATCGAGCGCGTGCTTTGGAACGATCCCGGCACCGGGGTGATGCGTCACGCGGACGCGGGCTACGAGATCGCCCAGGACTGCGCGAAGGAGCAGGGGCTGCAGCTGCCGATGGTGGGGCGGTAGGGGCGCCCGGCGCCCCGGGTGGCGGCGGGTACGGCCCTGCCGGTCGTTCCCGTCGCTTCAGTGGGTCGCCAGGTTGCCGAATTGCCCGGAATGCCGGAGGGACTGAGGGACTGAGGTCAAGGCACGGCGGCGGTCGCCGGGGGCGCCCTGGCGTGTGGCCTGCTGCCGTCCCGCCCCCGGTCCTGGCCCTCGCGGGCCAGCACCTCCTCCTTTACCTCCCGGCAGCCGGCACACGCCATGGCGCTTCTGGCGTGGCGGGACGCGGGACGGTGGTGCGGGGCAGCCTCGACCTGGGGGGCAGCCGGCCGGGTAGAGGCCGGAAACGGTTGATTGCGTGATTCCCACCCGGCGATGAGTGGCAATCGCTGGCGCGCGAGCGATTTCGATACGCGGACGAATGGAAATCAGTGGCCGTCGAGCAGTTTCCATACGCGGATGAATGGAAATCACTGGACGCCGAGCGGTTTCCATACGGCGACCAGTGATCAAGACTGGCGCGCCAGCGATTTCCATACGACGGTGAATGGAGATCACCGGCGTCCTAGTGATTTCGATACGCGCGCGCATGGAAATCAGTCGACTGCCAGTGATTTCCAGTCGAGGCCCGGTGGCAGACATTGGCGCGTATCCGGCGGCAGGGCACGCGCGGGCAGGGCCGTCAACGGTCCAGCGGACTGAGCACACCGAGCGCGCCGCGGTTGAGCACGTGCGTGTAGATCTGGGTGGTGGCCACGTCCTTGTGGCCCAGCAGCTCCTGCACTGTGCGGATGTCGGCGCCGGACTCCAGCAGGTGCGTGGCGAAACAATGGCGCAGGGTGTGCGGGGTGACCGGCTTGTCGAAGCCGGCCTCGCGCGCCGCCCGGCGCACCGCCGACTGCAGCACCTTCTCGTCGATATGGTGGCGCCGCCTCACCCCGTCGCGCGGGTCGACCGAAATGCGCGTGGCCGGGAACACGTACCGCCATCCCGGCTCCGCGGCCGCGTTGGGATACTTGCGTGCCAGCGCGTGCGGCAGGTGCACCCGGCCCAGTCCGCAGGCCAGGTCGCGCGCGTGCAGCAGGCGCACCTCCGCCAGCTGGCGCAGCAGCGCCTCGCGCAGCGCGCCCGGGAGCACCGTCATCCGGTCCTTGCCGCCCTTGCCATCGCGGATGGTCAGCTCGTTGCGCTCCAGGTCCACGTCTTTGACCCGCAGCCGCGTGCACTCCATCAGCCGCAACCCGCTGCCGTAGAGCAGCCCGGCCATCAGCGCCTCACGGCCCGACAGCCGCTCCAGCAGCCGCGCCACCTGCGCCCGCGACAGCACCACCGGCAGCCGCCGCGCACGCTTCGCCCGGACGACATTCTCCATCCACGGCAGCTCGATCCCCAATACCTCCCGGTAGAGGAAGAGCAGGGCGGCCAGCGCCTGGTTCTGGGTACTGGCGGCGACCTGGTCGCGCGTGGCCAGGCCGGTGAGAAACGCCTCCACCGCCGATCCGTCCAGTTCCGCCGGATGCCGCGGCAGCCACGCCCGGATATACCGGCGAATCCAGTACAGGTACGCCTGTTCGGTGCGCAGGCTGTAGTGCTTCAGACGCAACCGCCCGCGAACCTGGTCCAGTAACCGGGGTGCCCCACGGGGTGCTACGCCCCCTGTTATCGCGGCGAGCTCGCCGTCATAAGACATATCGGGGCCTCCTTGCCGTCGAAACGGCTAGCGTGCCCCGCGTTCGACCACGTTCCCATCAGGCAAATGCCTGATCCGCATAGGACTTTGCCAATTGACGGCGTCAGGGCCGAGCCGTAGGCTCGGTGCTACGCCCCGCCTTGGGGTCTACTGGTAGTTAGCTCTCACAGGAAGGACCTCAGGTCTATGCAGGAAAAAGTGCCCAGCTCACGTTTCAGCGTCGGCAGATTCGTGGTCATGCTTGGATTCGCAGCTGTTGTCTTTGGTCTTGGGCGGAAGCAGCCCGATGCTCCGATGGTGCTCCTCACCGCAGGCATGGTGTTCCTGGCTTTCTTCTCGGGAGTATTCGATCCGCTGACACCAACAAAACTCACTGAGCGACCCTCCACCGTGCTGGGTTGGCTAGCATTCGCGGCCGGTATTATGGGCATCGTGCTCATACTTTTCAGCGCTGGGTTGAGGCTCAGGTGAGAGCTAACAATTCGTTCAAGCCGACGCCGCTTCGCGGCGCGGCTTAACTCAGGTGTTAGACCAACATGGGAGGTGTCATGGCAACTCGATCCAAGAAGCCTACGAAGTCTGCGTCTACGTCGGGAACGACGGCGGCTCCAGCGAAAGCCAAGGGCGCGCCGAGAAACCAGAAGAACTTGATCCCCGTGCAGTCGGGGCATGTTGCCGTTTACGCGAGTCCGCGAGTGTCCCGCGCCCTCGATGAGATTACGGAGGACATGACGCTTTATCACGGCGTTCGTCTCTCGCAGGTTCTTGAGGCGGTCTACACTCAGGGCAAGAAGGACGGCGCTCGCACAGCCTTTGAGGAACTAGACAAAAAGATCCGGGAGGTCCACAAGGCCGTGCCGCACAAGAACCCGGGGAAACCCAAGAAGACGAAATAGTTGGTCTAACAATTCGCCCAAGCCGACGCCGCTTCGCGGCGCGGCTTAACTCAGGTGTTAGCTCCCTATGACGGTCATTCGCGAAGGCAACACTATTCGGTTCCAAGGTCAGTACCGAGATGCTGACCTACATCATCCCTTAGTGTGCCTGCACCACGCAGTCAACGACCATGGGTACAGCGATGTTGTTCTGGACTTTTCGGAGTGCGTCGAAACCTATCCAGGGCCGATGCTAGCACTTTGCGCAGAAATTTTGCGGTTGCGAGGCCAGCAAGTCGATGCACAGCTCATTCTTCCCAAGCGAGAAGCCCTAGCCCGCCTATTCGTAAATGCGAACTGGGCGAACCTCATCGAGCCGCGGCGCTACAACGCCTCTAGGTTTCGCGGTCACACTCAAATTCCCGCGACGCGCTTCGAATCGCCGGCCGAGCAAAATGATGCGGTAAATCGAATTGTGAACGCCATCCTCGGCGGCATTCCGGACATTCGGCGTGAGAACTTCGCGGCGCTGGAGTGGGCGGTCAACGAACTCACCGACAACGTGATTGTTCACTCTGAGTCGCCAATTGGAGGTCTGGTGCAGGTCTCCAGCTTCAAGCGAACTTCGAAGGTGATTGAACTAACCATCGCGGATGCAGGGCTTGGCATTCCGGCAACATTACGGTCCGGAGGGTTCACCGGCTCTGACACAGATGCACTAGATCGGGCAATTCGCGAGGGCGTGACGCGCGACAAGTCTGTCGGCCAAGGCAACGGCCTATATGGCAGCTATCAGATCTGTTGCCACAGCGGCGGCGCGTTCCAGATCGAATCCGGTCATGCACGCCTCCTCTATCGCCCGGGCCCATACGGCCTTGAAATCAGGGACCAAAAGGTGCCCGTCCACGGCACGCTCGTCATCGCGAAGATCAACTTCACTGATCCAGACCTGCTCAAAGACGCCTTGAATTTCTCGGGAAAGTCGTACACTCCTGTTGACTACATTGAAACGCGCTACGAAAGCCACGGATCCGATCTTCTTCAGCTAAAGATGATCGATGAAGCATCGTCCTTTGGCAGCCGAGTGGCGGGCACACCAGTTCAAAACAAGCTCTACAATTTGGTGCGGATGTGCCCAGGCCAAGCTATCGAGATTGATTTTTCGCAGGTTCCTCTGGTCTCGAGTAGTTTTGCCGATGAAGTCTTCGGAAAGCTCTTCGTGAAGCTTGGGCCTCTGGAGTTCATGCAGCGCATTCGCTTTAAGAACGTTGAGCACACGGTTCGTCTGCTTATTGATAAAGCCATATCGCAGCGGGTAGCTGCCGGCTTAGGGAGCTAACAATTCGTCCAAGCCGCGGTTGAGACTTCCGGAGGTGGCGCAGCGGCTGCGTCATCACGCCGTGGTAGTACCCTCGGGTGCGGTCCCCCGATGGAGCAATGCCCATGGCGATCGAAATCCAATATCTGGCCTGGACGGTGGTGCTGGGGCTGCTGCAGCTGGTGCTGGCCACCGCGCTGGCCACCCGGCACCGCGGCCTGGCGTGGAATGCCGGCCCGCGCGACCAGCCGCCGGGGCCGGTGCCGGCGGTCGCCGGGCGCGCCGAGCGGGCCATGCGCAACCTGCTGGAGACCTTCCCGTTCTTCGCCGCCGCCGCGCTGGGCGTGGTGGCTGCGGAACGGGGCGATGCCTGGACCGCGCTGGGCGCGCAGCTCTACTTCTGGGCGCGGGTGGTGTACGTGCCGTTGTACCTGGCCGGCATCCCGTACCTGCGTTCGCTGGCCTGGGCTGTGTCCGTGGCTGGGCTGCTGATGGTGCTGGCGCCGCTGCTGCGCTGAACCATACGGCGTGGCATTCATGACCGGTTGCGTTGGCGGCCACGGCACCGCCTAGACTGGGGTTTCTTCACGCCGGAACCACGCCCTGTGCCCGCACTGCCGCCGCGCCGCCTCCTGCCCGTCCTCCTGCTGCTGGTCGCGGTGCTGGTGACGCTGGCCGCGTGCCTGCGCCCGTCCGGCGGGGGGGCGGCGGTGGAGACGCAGACCGTGCAGTCGCCCGAGGAGGGCGGCGCGGTCAGCCGCGACCCGATGCCGGAGGAAGCGGCCGCGCCCGTACCGCCGCCGGCGCCGGAACCGGCGCCCGAGCCGGAGCCGGACTGGTCGCCGCTGGAGCTGGCCTCCGGGCGCGCCTGGCTCGGCTGCGGGCTGGACTACCGCGAGGGCGACGGTCAGGCCCTGCCGGACCTGGGCCGGGACACCCTGCAGGCGCTGATGGAGCCGTGCCGCGAGGGCCAGGTGGTGCGGTTGCGCTACAGCGGCAAGATCGCCGCCGACTTCACCGCGCTGGTGGAGCGGGTCACGCGCATGGCCGAGACGCTGGACATCCGCCACCGCGTGCTGGACCTGGACTCCACCGGCGGCCAGGTGGAGGACGCGATCCGCGCCGGCGACTGGATCGGCGGCCACCGTTGGACGCTGTGGGTGCGCGAGGACTCGGTCTGCCACAGCGCCTGCGTGTTCGTGCTGGCCGGTGGCGACAACCGCGTGCTGGCCGGACGGGTGGGCATCCACCGCATCATCCGCCTCAGTTCCACCGCCACCAGCCGCCAGGAGCTGAACACCGAGCTGCAGGCGGTCTACGCCACGGTACGGGCCTACCTGGAGCGCAACGGCGCCTCGCCGCTGCTGGCCGACGTGATGAAGACCGTGCCCAACCGCAGCCTGCGCCTGCTGACCGCCGACGAGCTGGCCGCCTACGGCCTGGACGGCAACAACGCCGCCCAGGACGACCTGGACCGGGTGCGCCTGCTGGCCAAGTGCGGGGACGACTTCATGCGCCGCCGCGACCGCTGGGTGCGCGCCTTCGAGGAGCGTTGCCGCGGCGCCTCGGCGGTGTACGCGCGCAACGCCTGCGGCCTGGAGCTGCGCCGCGCGCTTGGCTTCCCGGACGACGAGTGCCCGTCCGAGAGCCCGCTGGCCGAGTTCAACGTGCTGGAGCGGATGGCGGCCGAGGAGCCCGCGGACACCGCCACCGGCGATGCGTCCGCGCTGCCGGCCGGCGCCGAGGTGGCGGCGCAGGCGCCGGCCGGGAACGAGGGCGCCGGCGGCGGCGACTGAACCCGGCTGAACGCCCGCCGAGGCGGTGTCCGGCCCGCACGCGACAGGCGGCGGCGGGGGCGGCACAATGGCGGTTTCAAGCCAAGTGTCCGCCGCGCCTCCGGGCGTGTGCCCCCGGAGTCCGATGTCCGCCCCCCACCAGGAAACCACCGCCGCGCCGGGCTTCGGCGATCTCGGCTTGCCCGCGCCTTTGCTCACGGCCTTGGCCGGGGTCGGCTACGAGGCCCCGTCGCCGATCCAGGCCGCCACCATCCCGGCGCTGCTGTCCGGCCGCGACGTGCTGGGCACCGCCCAGACCGGCACCGGCAAGACCGCGGCCTTCGCCCTGCCGATCCTGGCCAGGCTCGAGCTGGAGCGGGCCCGCCCGCAGGCGCTGGTGCTGGCTCCGACCCGCGAGCTGGCCATCCAGGTGGCCGAGGCCTTCCAGCGCTACGCGGCGAAGATGCCCGGCTTCCAGGTGCTGCCGATCTACGGCGGCCAGGGCTACGGCCCGCAGCTGCATGCGCTGCGCCGCGGCGTGCACGTGGTGGTCGGCACCCCGGGCCGGATCATCGACCACCTCGAGCGCGGCTCGCTGGACCTGTCGGCCCTGCGCGCGCTGGTGCTGGACGAGGCCGACGAGATGCTGCGCATGGGCTTCATCGACGACGTCGATGCCGTGCTGCAGAAGACCCCGCCGCAGCGCCAGGTGGCGCTGTTCTCGGCGACCATGCCGGCGCCGGTGCGGCGCATCGCCCAGACCTACCTGCGCGACCCGGCCGAGGTGACCATCGCGGCCAGGACCACCACTTCGGCCAACATCCGCCAGCGCTACTGGTTCGTCAGCGGCGTGCACAAGCTCGACGCGCTGACCCGCATCCTCGAGGCCGAGCCGTTCGACGCGATGATCGTGTTCGCGCGCACCAAGGCCGCCACCGAGGAGCTGGCCAACAAGCTGCAGGCGCGCGGCGTGGCCGCCGCGGCGATCAACGGCGACATGCAGCAGCAGCAGCGCGAGCGCACCATCCAGCAGCTCAAGGACGGCCGCCTGGACGTGCTGGTGGCCACCGACGTGGCCGCGCGCGGCCTGGACGTGGAGCGCATCAGCCACGTCCTCAACTACGACATCCCGTACGACACCGAGAGCTACGTCCACCGCATCGGCCGCACCGGCCGCGCTGGGCGCAGCGGCGAGGCGATCCTATTCGTCACCCCGCGTGAGAAGGGCATGCTGCGCGCGATCGAGCGCGCCACCCGGCAGCCGATCGAGGAGATGCGCCTGCCGACCGTGCAGGCGGTCAACGATCGCCGCGTGGCGCGCTTCTTCGAGCGCATCGCCGGCGCCCTGGAGGCCGGCGGCCTGGACGAGTACCGCACCCTGGTGCAGCGTTACGTGGCCGAGCACGAGGTGGCCGCCGAGGACGTGGCCGCCGCCCTGGCGCGGCTGCTGCAAGGCGACGTGCCGCTGCTGCTGGAGGCGGCCGGGGAGCCGCCGCGCGAGCATCCAGTGCGCGAGGCGCGCGGTCCGCGGCCCGGCCGTGACGGCGAAAGGCCCGCGCCGCGCCCCTCGCGCCCGCCGCGCGGCGCGCGCGAGGCGCGCCCGCAGCCGGAGCCGGGCATGGAGACCTACCGCATCGAGGTCGGCCGCTTCCACGGCGTGCGCCCCGGCAACATCGTCGGCGCCATCGCCAACGAGGCCGGGCTGGAAAGCCGCCACATCGGCCGCATCGACATCCACGACGACCACTCGCTGCTGGACCTGCCGGCCGGGATGCCGGCGGAGATCCTGGCCCACCTGCAGAAGACCTGGGTGGTCGGCTGCCAGCTGCGCATCCAGCGCTGGAACGGGCGGATCGGGGAAGAGGGCGGTGCCCGCCGGTTCCCGCGCCCGGGTCCGGGTCGCACCCTGCGCCCCCACCGCAAGGGCAGGCCGCGACCGCATGGCTGAGCCCCCGGGTATTCTGGGCCCCAGGCCGGCGCCGCGCCGCGCGTGTCCGGACCTCCCCGGACCGCGCGTCCGTCCCGGATGGACGGAGCGGCACTAGAATGGCCGCAGGGGGACCCATGCGACGAACCTGCAAGGAACGCGTCAACGGCCACGGCGGCGTCCGCCGGGGCCTGGCGTGGTGCCTGCTGGCCCTGGCGTGGCTGCTGGCCGACGTCGCCTTCGCCGGCGCGCCCGTGCGCACCCGCGGCCCGGACTACATCGTCTCCGGTGCCCCGGCTTCCGACCCGTTCCCCGGCCGCACCTGCGACGCCGCGGCGCTGGCTGCGCTGGACCGCCACATCGAGCTGCCGCCTCCGCCGGGCGGCTGGTCCGGCGTGCCGCAGGCGGTCAACGTGTTCAACGTGTTCGCCGGCGAGGTGATGGTCCACTACGGCGACCGCCAGGTATGCGGCCGCATGCACGACGCGCGCACGCGCGACTCCCGCTTCCGTGCCGGCGTGGGCATGGTGCTGGTACCCCGGGCCGGAGACACCGAGCCGGTGCGGGTGGCCTGGGCGCAGCCGCTGAAGACCGGCTGGATCCCCACCGTGCGCATCGGCGCGCCCAGTCCGGTGCAGCAGATCGACACCGCGCGCCTGCTGGTGCGCACCGCCTGCCTGGCGGTGGCCCTGGCGCTGGCGGTGACCGCGCTGATGGGCTTCCTGAGCGCGCGCGACAGCGTGTTCCTCGGCTACACCGTGCTGTGCGTGGGGACCATCCTGTGGCAGGCGGTGCTCAGCGGCCTGGCCGGCTACCCGGAGCCGTGGCTGCCGATCGGCGACAACGAGTGGCGCTGGGTGGCCGCGCTGTCCTGCATCGGCCTGTCGCTGGCGTCCCTGGTGATGTGGCTGCTGGTCGGCGGCGCGCGCCGCTGGCCGCGCTCGCGCCGGGGCCTGAGCGTGGGCGTGGCCGTGTTCTGGCTGGCGGGGCTGGCCGCGGCCGTGTGGCTGCCGCTGCCGGCGCTGGCGGTGGTCATCGGCGGCGTGGACGAGGCCTTCGCACTGGCCTGCCTGGTCATCCTGGCGCTGGGCCTGCACATGCTGTGGCAGGGCTGGATGGGGGCGCTGGCCGGCATCGCCGCGGTGCTGCCGTTCCTGGTGATGGCGGCGCTGGACCGCACCGGCAACCTGCTGCTGATCGAATACCGGGTCGAGGCCATGCAGCTGGCCATCACCTGGTTCCTGATCGTCAGCGCCTACGCGCTGAACCAGCGCCTGGGCCGGTTGCGCCGGCGGCGCGAGGAGATGCAGCTGCTGGCCGCCACCGACGCGCTCACCGGCCTGACCAACCGCCGTGCCGGCCTGCGCCGCCTGGAGGGGCGCGTGGCCGAGGCCCTGGCCACCGGCATGCCGCTGAGCGTGGGCTTCGTGGACATCGACCTGTTCAAGTCCATCAACGACGTGCACGGCCACGAGACCGGCGACCGCGTGCTGGTGGCGGTGGCGCGTGCGCTGGCTGCCTCGGTGCGTGACGCCGCCGATGTGATCCGCATGGGCGGCGAGGAGTTCCTGGTGCTGCTGCCGGGCGTGGCGGGCCAGGCCGCGCGCGAGCGCATGGAGACCCTGCGCGGCCGGGTCACCGCCGCCACCGCGGCCCTGGGCGTGGCCGGGCTGCGGGTCACCGCCAGCATCGGTCTGGCCTCGCTGGAGGATGGCGAGGATGCCAGGACCCTGCTGCGGCGCGCGGACGAGGCCATGTACCGGGCCAAGCGCGCCGGCCGCGACCGGGTGGCGGACGCCGACGGCGCGCCGCCGGGGGGCTGAGCCCGGATCAGTCCGGCACGCGCCCGGAGCCGGCCGCGCCCAGGGGCCCCGCGCCGCCCGCCGCGGCGCCGCGGCGGCGTTCCAGCAGCGGGGCTAGGAACACCGCCGCCAGCACGATGCACACGCCCAGGTAGAACTGCAGGCTCAGCTCGTGCTGCTCGCCCAGCAGCAGCATGGCCAGGGCGATGGCGTACACCGGCTCCAGGTTGGTGGCCAGCTGCACGGTGTAGGCGCTGAGCCGGCGCAGGGCCACCAGGGCCAGGGCGAAGGGCAGCAGGGTGCAGGCCAGGGCCAGCAGCACCAGCAGCACGCCGTCGCGCAGGCCCGGCACCGCCAGCAGGTTGCCGGCGAAGGCCGGCACCAGCAGCGGCATCAACGGCGCCAGCGCGGTCAGCGCCAGCACGCCGGTGCCCAGCTCCAGGGCGGTGACCGCCAGCGGGTCGGCGTGGTCCACCAGGCGCTTGTTGAGCGAGCCGAAGACCGCCACCAGCAGCGCCGACAGCGCGCCCACCGCCACGCCCAGGCGCATGCCGTCCGGCACGCCGCCGACCACCAGCGCCACGCCCGGCAGCACCGCCAGGCCCAGCAGCAGCTCGCGCGGGCGGAACGGGCGCCGCGCCACCCACGGTTCGATGATCGCGGTGAACACCGGCGCCAGGGCGATGCACGTGGCCGCCACCGAGGCGTTGGCCAGCTTGATCGCGCCGTAGAAGGTCAACCAGTGCAGTGCCACCAGCACGCCCACACCGGCATAGCCGGTGGCCAGGCGCGCGTCCAGGGCGCGCAGGCTGCGCCAGACCCGCGGCAGCAGCGCCAGCGCGGCCACCACCAGCAGCATGCGCCACCACACCAGCGGCAGCGCGGGCAGGGAGATGAGCTTGCCGAGGATGGCGGTGAAGCCCCACAGCAGGACGCAGAAGTGGATCTGCAGGAGCGCGCGGCTGCGGTCGGTCATGGACATCGGTGCATTATCGCACGGCGGCGGCCGGGCAGGCTGCGCGCACCGTCACGGCCGCGCCGGGCGCGGCGCCAGCCAGCCGGCCAGGCCCATCAGCGCGACCGAGAGCGCGGCGCCGAGGGCGGCCAGCAGCATGTCCTTCTGCGCGTCCCACTCGTCGCCCTGGGTGCCCAGGTAGGCCTGGCCGAGGTCGCCGCCGAACACGCTGGCCGCGGCCCATTCGAACAGCTCGAACAGCAGGGCGTGGGACATGATGAAGCTGACCGGCAGCACGTAGCGCCAGGCCCCGCGCGGGGCGGCCGCGCGCTCGAGCAGCTGCACGCAGGTGGGGGCCAGCAGCAGGCCGTAGCTGAAGTGCACCAGGCGGTCGTAGGTGTTGCGGGTGAAGCCGAACAGGGCGTCCACCGAGAAGCCGAGGTGCTGGCGGAAGAACGCGTCGTAGGGGACCTCGGCGTAGGTGTAATGCGCGCCCACGGCGTGCAGCAGGCCGAACACGAACAGGCCGATGCAGGCCGGCCAGGACAGCGGCAGGCGCCGCCACAGCGCCGGCAGCAGCAGTACGGCCAGCACCACCAGCACGTTCTCCAGGGCCCAGTCCTCGCGGTAGCGGGGATTGACCGCCAGCGCGGTCCAGGCCGCCACGTACACGGCCAGCAGGGCCAGGGCATGGCGGGGGGGGACGGGCGTGTGCAGGGGAGCCGCGCTCATGGCGGCGCATGATCGCATGCCGCCGCGGCCGCGGCACCGGCCCTCAGGCCGGGGCCGGCGCCTGCAGCCGCCGCAGCAGGGCCATGGCCGCGGCTGGATTGCGCTCCTTGGCCGCGGCGATGAAGAACACGAACACCTCGCGCGGAGGTCCCGGCGGCAGCGGCGGGCCTGCGTGGGCCAGGTCGGGCGGGTCGCGGCCGTCGGCCCAGGCGCGGGCACGCGCCGCCCAGGCGTCCAGCTCGGCTTCGGTGTAGCCGCCGCATGGCAGCCCGGCGCGCGCCTGCATCACCCGCGCGTACACGAAGTCGGCGGTGATGTCGCCGAAGGAGGGATGCGCGTCGGAAGCGGCCGACACCAGGGCGACGCCGTGGCGGCGCAGCAGGGCCGGCAGCGCCAGGGTGAACAGCGCCGCGTCGCGCAGTTCCAGCGCATGGCGCATGCGCACCCCGTCCACCTCCGGTGGCAGCAGGGCGAGGAAGCCGGCCAGCTCGTCCAGTGACGGGCTCTGGCCGTGGTCGAACTGCCACAGCACCGCACCCAGCCGATCGCCGAGGGTGGCGATGCCGGCCAGGAAGTCCTCGACCTGCGCGCCGGTGGACGACAGACGGCGGCTGGCCATGATCCGCCTGGGCGCCTTGGCGGTGAACACGAAGCCCGGCGGGGTCTCGTCGCGCCAGCGGGCGTAGGTCTCCGGCTTCTGCGCGCCGTAGTAGGTGCCGTTGATCTCGATGGCGGTGACGTGGCGGCTGGCGTATTCCAGCTCGCGCCGCTGCACCAGCTTCTCCGGGTAGAACCCCCCGCCGCGCCAGGGCGCGTAGGTCCAGCCGCCGATGCCGATGTGGATGCGGGACGGGGCGGCGGGCGGGGTGTCGAACAGGTCGGGCATGGTCGCGGGAGTCCGGGAAAGCGGGGATCGTAGCGGACCGGACGTGGTGGCCGGTGCAGGGCGGGGTGGACTTCCGTCACTGCGGCGGGCGCGGGGGCGGCGCCTAGAATCGGGGGCTGGTCCCCATCACGGATGCCGCCCATGGTCCTTCGCCCGTCCACGTTGCGTCTTTCCTGCCTGCTTGCGCTCGGCTTCGGCGTGCTGGCGCATGCCCCGGCCTGGTCCGCCGACGGTACGGCCGCGCCGGCCGCCACCGCCCAGACTGCGGCGGCGCTGGATCCGGCGCAGCTGGGCGCGTGGGTGGAGGCGGCGCGCGAGCGCTTCGAGGTGCCCGGCATCGCCGTGGCCGTGGTCAAGGACGGGCAGGTGGTGTTCGAGGGCGGCTGGGGCGTGCGCGAGCTGGGCAGGCCCGACCCGGTGGACGCCCACACCCTGTTCGCCATCGCCTCCAACACCAAGGCCTTCACCGCCGCATCGCTGGCCATGCTGGCCGACGAGGGCAGGCTGAAGCTCGAGGACCGGGTGATCGACCACCTGCCGGAGTTCCGCATGGCCGATCCCTACGTCACCGCCGAGATGCGCGTGCGCGACCTGCTGACCCACCGCAGCGGCCTGGGCCTGGGCGCCGGCGACCTGCTGTTCTGGCCCGGCAGCGACTACAGCACGGAGGAGGTGGTGCGCCGGCTGAAGGACGTGCCGCTGAAGAGCAGCTTCCGCGAGCGCTACGCCTACGACAACATCCTCTACGCCGCGGCCACGCTGCTGATCGAGCGCGTGTCCGGGCAGCGTTATGCCGATTTCCTGCAGCAGCGCTTCTTCGACCCGCTGGGGATGGCGGAGACGCGCTTCAACGCCGACGCCCTGCGTCCGGGCGACCGCGTCGCCACCGGCCACGCCAAGGCCGACTTCACCACGCTGCGGCCGACCTTCCCCCTGACCTGGCACAACGCCGCCGGCGCCGGCGGCATCTACTCCAGCGTGCACGACATGGCGCGCTGGATGAACGCGCAGCTGGCCGGCGGCGTGTACACCGACGCCGAAGGCCGCCAGCAGCGGCTGTTCTCGCCGCAGCGGCAGAAGCACATGTGGACCGTGCACTCGCCCATGCCCATTCCCGAGCCGGCGGTGCCGGAGCTGGCCGCGTCCAGACCGGACTTCCTCGGCTACGGCGAGGGCTGGATGCTGTCCACCTACCGCGGCGAGAAGCTGGTCTGGCACACCGGCGGCTGGCCGGGCATGGTCTCGCGCGTGACCCTGGTGCCGGGCCGCAACCTGGGCGTGGTGGTGCTGACCAACCAGGAGGCCGGCGGCGCTTTCAACGCCATCACCCTGCACGTGCTCGACGCCTTCCTGCAGCCGGCCGCGCGCGTGGACTGGGTGGCCGCCTACGCCGCGGCGGCGGAGAAGTCGAAGGCCCGTGCCGACGAGGCCTGGGCCAGGCGCGTGGCCGCGCGCGATGCGCGCTCCAGGCCCTCGTTGCCGCTGTCTGGCTACGCCGCGACCTACCGCGATGCCTGGTACGGCGACGTCGAGGTGAAGCAGGAGAACGGGCGCCTGCTGATGCGCTTCACCCGCAGTCCGCTGCTGGTGGGCGAGCTGCAGCACTGGCAGCACGACACCTTCCTGGTGAAGTGGCGCGAGCGCACGCTCAACGGCGATGCCTTCGTCACCTTCCACCTGGACGCCGACGGCAAGGTGCGCGAGGCGCGGATGGAGGCGGCCTCGGAGCTGACCGACTTCAGCTTCGACTTCCAGGACCTGGTGCTCAGGCCGGTGCGGTAGGTCCTCCAGACCGGGCCCGGGTCCCGGCGGGAGACGGGCGGAGGGACGCGGCGGCCGCTTCCGGTCGCGGCGCATCCGTTCGCACCGATGGCGGTGGAACGGCGGGGTTGGGCGCCGGCGGCCGGTGCCGCCGGTGCCCGGCCCGACTCCCCTGCGGGAAGGGGAAAAAGGGCGCCGTCGTGGTGACGGCGCCCTTCGTGCGTCGCGGGATCGGCCTGCCGGAGCGTCGTCAGCGGATCGGCTCGTCCAGGATCAGCTGGCGTACGAAGCGCACCGGCGGGGCGCCGTAGGACAGCACCCGGTCGTGGTAGGCCTTGGCGTCGAAGCGGTCGCCCAGCTTCTCCTCCACCGCCTTGCGCATGTCGAAGTGCTCCTGCGCGCCGACGAAGTAGGTCGGCAGCTGCGCCGAGCTGAGCTGGGCGCGCACCCATTTGCCGGCCGCCTCGCTCTCCTGCTGGAAGGTCTGGCGCACCATCAGGTCCATGGCCTGCTCGCGGCTCCAGCCGTCCACGTGCACGCCCTGGTCGAGGATGGCGTTGGCGATGGTGCGCAGGTAGAACTTCAGCTGCACCAGGCGGAACAGCGGGTCGTTGTCCAGGTAGCCGGCATCGGCCATCACCTTCTCGGTGTATACCGCCCAACCCTCGGCGAACGGGCCCGAGCGCAGCACCGCGCGCAGGGTCGAGGGATGGCGTGCCGAGTGCCAGCCCTCCAGGTAGTGGCCCGGGGTGCCCTCGTGGATGCTCAGCAGGTGGATCATGCGCGAGTTGTATTCGCGCAGGAACGAATCCACCTGGGCGTCGGTCCAGTCGTCGGGGATGGGCGAGACCGCGTAGAAGGTCTTGAGGTTCTTGTCCAGCGGGCCGGGCGAGTCGCAGTAGGCCACCGCCACGCCGCGCTGGAACTCCGGCATCAGGATGATCTCCACCGGCGCGTCGGGCAGGGTGACCAGGTCCTTCTCGCGGACGAACGCGGTGGCCTGCTCCAGCGCCGCCCTGGCCGCCTCCACCACCTGGTCGCGCGCCGGACGCTCGGCGTAGGCCAGCTCCAGGGCCGCCTCGATCGCGGCCTGGCGCTGCGCCTCGTCCGGGTCCTCCGGCAACGGCGGCGCGTCGGCGCGGTCCTCGAGCACGGTGCGGGCGATCGCGTACATCTCCGCGCGCACGCGCGCCAGCTCGGCCTCGGCGCGCTGGCGGATCTCGCTGCGCGAGAGCGAGGAGTTGAGCGAGAACTTCAGCTTCTGGTCGTACAGCTCCGCGCCCAGGCGGAAGTCGCCGGCGGCGTTGGGCACCAGCACCTGGTCCAGCCACGCCTGGTGCTCGGCCACGGCCGCGCGCAGCCGGGCGACGGCGGCCTCCAGGCGCGTGCGCTCGTCGTCGGGCAGCTGGTCGGCGTGCGGGACGATGAAGGAGTCGACGATGGCCCGGATGCCCTGGTTCTGCCGGGCCACGGTCTCGGCGTGGACCTTGGGCACGCGCGCCGGGTCGAGGTTGGCGCGGGCCTGGGCCAGCAGCGCCGGCAGCTTCTCCATGCGCGCCGTGGCCGAGCGCAGGCGGTCGGGCAGCGGCGCGAACTCGCGCGCCATCAGGTCGTAGATCGAGCCGCCGGCCAGGCTGTTGTACAGCAGCGGGTCCCAGGCCCAGGACTGGAGCACCTCGGCGTTCCAGATGTCGGCCTCCAGGCGGTTGCGCAGGATGGCCGCATCCACCTGGTTCTCGCGCGACAGGCGTGAGACGTCGATCGCGTCCAGCTCGGCCAGCAGCTGCTTGCGCGCCTCCAGGGCGCGCTGCCGGCCTTCGGCGCTGAGGTCGTCCAGCTCGCCGTCGTAGCGGTGGTCGCCGACGCTGGTGGCGAAGGTCGGCGACAGCCGCAGCCAGGTCTCCAGGGCGCGCTGGGCCAGTTCGGCGAAGCGCGCGTCGGCCTGCGGGTCGACGGCCTCGGCGCGGGTGGCGCCGTCGGCGGTGGCGTTGGGGGATTCGGCCTGCTGGCAACCGGCCAGGCAGGCGAGCAGTGCAGCGGCAAGCAGGGTGCGGCGCATGGACGGCTCCCGTAGGGTTTGGCAATCCCCCAAAGCATAGCCGCCCCGGTCAGTCCTTGCCGTCCTCCTCCCCGTCCCCGTCGCCCCACAGGCCGTCGTGCTCGAACTCGGCCACCACACCCAGGCGCCAGGCCAGCTCCTCCACCGCCTGGCGGACGCGGCGGGCGGTATACGCGTTCGGGGCCTCGACCTCGATGTCGTGGACGCCGGGGCCCAGGTCGTCGGACAGGCCGGCCGAACTGGAATCCTCGTCGTCCATGTGCGGCATCAGGTCGGCCACCTCCTCGACGTGTTCGATGCCTTCCAGGCTTTGCAGGAGGTCGACCACGGCGCGCAGGTCGTCCTCGCTGCCGATGATGCGGATGCGCAACTGCGGCATGGCGTGTTCCTCCCGGGGAGCGGCACGAGCCTGCCCAGCGCCGCATCAAGGCCGGGTGAGGGCCGCCCGGCCGGGGTCAGTCCGGCGCGCGGCGGACCGGCAGCGGCACATTGCACAGGTCGATGTGGCCGGCCGGACGCACGTAGAAGCCGTCGCGGCGGTTGCGCCGCGACTCGACCAGCTCGCGGAAGGTGGCCGTACCGGTGCGCAGCAGCTGCAGCCGCTCCCGCCCTGCCTCCGGCACGCTGGCGGCCAGGCGCACGGCACGGATCGGCACCCAGCGCGCCGGGTCCTCGAGGAAGCCCATCGGTTCCGGTCCGCGCGGCAGGGACGAGAGCAGCTCCATGCCCTGGACCACGCGCCCGACCAGGGTGATGTTGCGGTCCAGCTGGCGCGGCGCCTGGCCGATGACCACATACAGCTCGCCGCCGGTGCTGGTGTCCGGCGCCATGTCGCGGGCGGCGCCGACCATGCCGTAGCAGTGCGCCAGCCAGGCCTTGCCCGCGGCCGGATCGCGCGCGGCCGGGAAGCCGTCGGCGAAGCCGACCTCGGGCGCCCAGCCGTCGGCATCGGGCAGGGCGTCGAAGTCCAGGCCGGCGGCGTCGCGCTCGAACTCGGCCGGCAGCTTCGTGCGTGCCGAACCCAGCGGTCTGGCGCGCGCCGGGTCGTCGGCGTGGGCGTCGCCGAACTGGACCACGAAGTTGTCCTGCACGCGGTAGACGTGGGCGCCGTCCCAGAAGCCCCCGGCGGCCAGGGTGCGGATGTTGGCCACGTGCTCCGGGGCGAAGCCGGGGGCCAGCTCGATCACCACCCGGCCGGCTTCCAGCTCCAGGTACAGGGTCCGCTCCGGGTCCAGCTCGCGCCAGTCGCCGGCGGGCGCGGCGTCCAGGATCTCCTGCATGCCGCGGTAGGGTGGCGGCTCGGCGCCGGCGAGGGCGGGGGCCAGCAGCAGGGCGCAGGCCAGCAGGGACGGACGCAGGCGCAGGGACATGGGCGGCTCCGGTCGGTGGACGTGCCCCCGATTCTGGCCCGTCCCCGGGGGCGCCGGCCAGCCACCGCCACGCCGCGCTAGCCGGCGTGGCGGGCGATGAAGTCGCGCACCTGCGGGTAGACCTTCTCGCGCCAGCGGCGGCCGCTGAAGATGCCGTAGTGGCCGGCGCCCTCGACGGTGAGGTGGCATTTGTCCGCCTCGGCGATGCCGGTGCACAGGTCGTGCGCGGCCCGGGTCTGGCCGAGGCCGGAGATGTCGTCCAGCTCGCCCTCGATGGTCATCATCGCCGTGCCGCGGATGGCGGCCGGCCTGACCGGCTCGCCGCGCACCTTCCACTTGCCGCGCGGCAGCAGGAACTCCTGGAACACGATGCGGATGGTGTCCAGGTAGTACTCGGCCGGCATGTCCAGCACGGCGTTGTACTCGTCGTAGAAGCGGCGGTGGGCCTCGGCGTCCTGCAGGTCGCCCTTGACCAGGTTGCAGTAGAAGTCCCAGTGCGACATGAAGTGGCGGCTGGGGTTCATGGCGATGAAGCCGGCATGCTGCAGGAAACCGGGGTACACCGCGCGGCCCTCGCCGGGGTACGGCGGCGGGACGGTGTGGATGACGTTGTTCTCGAACCAGGACAGCGGATTGCGCGTGGCCAGGTTGTTGACCGCGGTGGGGCTGCGGCGGGCGTCGATCGGGCCGCCCATCATCACCAGCGAGCGCGGCACAGGCTCGCCACGCGCGGCCATCAGCGAGACCGCGGCCAGCACCGGTACGGTCGGCTGGCACACCGAGACCACGTGCAGGCGTTCGGCGCCGATGTGGCGGATGAACTCCTCCACGTAGGCGATGTAGTCGTCCAGGCTGAAGGCACCCTCGGCGGCCGGCACCATGCGCGCGTCGATCCAGTCGGTCACGTAGACCTTGTGGTCGCGCAGCAGGGTGCGGACGGTGTCGCGCAGCAGGGTGGCATGGTGGCCGGACAGCGGCGCCACCACCAGCACCACCGGGTCGGCCTTGAGCGCGGCGATGGTGGCGGCGTCGTCGCTGAAGCGCTTGAACCGCACCAGCCGGCAGAAGGGCTTGCGGATGACCTCCTGCTCCAGCACCGGCACCACCCGGCCCTCGACCTCGACCTCGTGGATGTTCCAGGGCGGCTTCTCGTAGTCCTTGCCCAGCCGGTGGATCAGCTCGTTGGAGGCGGCGATCCGCTCGGCCCCCGGCAGGGTGGACACCCAGCTCGACGGGTCGGAGAAGATGCGCGCGTTGGCCTCGGCCAGGTGGACCCAGGGCGCCATCATCGCGCGGTTGAGTTCGTGCAGCTGGTAGAGCATGGACTGACCACGCTTGGGCTGATGGTGTTGCATCGCAACATCCTAACCCGCCGGGCGTATGCAAGGCGATAAGAGTCGCATATCGCGTTGAGACGGCGCCAGCCGCGGGTCGGCATACGGGTCAGTAGGGCGGAAGCGGGATGAACTCCTCGTCGCCCTCGATCCGGCCGAAGCGGCCCTCCAGCCAGTCCTGCTTGGCCTGCTCGATGCGCTCGCGCGAACTGGAGACGAAGTTCCACCACAGGTGGCGGCGGCCGTCGAGCGGCTCGCCGCCCAGCAGCACCGCCTTGAGCGGGGTGAGCGCGCGCAGCTTCGGCTGGCCGGGGTCGGGCAGGATCAGGTGCCGCGCCGGCACGTCCGCGCCATCCAGCTGCGCCTGGCCTTCGAGGATGTACAGCGCCCGCTCGGCGTGGCCGGCGTCCAGCGCCAGCTCCGCGTCCGGTTCCAGGTCCAGGGCCACCGCGAGGGTGTCGGCGAACACCCGCACCGGCGCTTCCTCGCCGTAGGCGCGGCCGGCGATCACCCGCAACAGGGCGCCGCCGCGCTGCTGCCACGGCAGGGTGTCGGCGGCGTGGTGGTGGAAGGACGGCTCGGCTTCCTCGTGCGTGCGGGGCAGGGCCACCCAGGTCTGCATGCCGTGCACGCCGGCGCCGTGGGCGCGTTCGGGCGCGGGCGTGCGTTCGGAGTGGACGATGCCGCGGCCGGCGGTCATCCAGTTCACGTCGCCCGGGCGGATCACCTGGTCCGAGCCGAGGCTGTCGCGGTGGCGGATGGCGCCGTCCCACAGGAAGGTCACCGTCGCCAGGCCGATGTGCGGGTGCGGGCGCACGTCGATGCCGCGGCCGGGCTCGAACACCGCCGGGCCCATGTGGTCCACGAACACGAACGGGCCGACGCTGCGTGCCTGCAGGGTGGGTACGGCGCGGCGCACCTGGAATCCCTCGCCCAGCTCGTGCACGCGCGGTTCGATGAAGGTGGTCATGGCGGCGACCTCCGGTGGGACTGCCCGCAGCATGGCACGGAGCGGGTGCCGCGACGCGTGTATGCCGGCGATGCAGTGTTGCACCGGGTCAGCCCCGGCGTGCCGCCCCGTCGCGCCGGGAGGCCAGGCGGTCGGCCAGGCGAGTGGGCTCGGGCAGGCGGTAGCCGGCCAGGCAGCGCAGGACCAGCGCCACCGCGCCGTCCAGCGAGACGCGGGGCCCCGGCGAGACGATCAGCGGGTTGCAGCGCGCCTTGCTGCGCAGGGCCATGCCGACCACCTCGCCCTGGTGCAGCACCGGGCTGCGGTCGCCGGGCCGCGGGCCGGGCGGGTCGAAGTGGCCGCACAGCAGGCGCTTGGCCCCGCCCACGGTGGGCAGGCCGGTGGCCACGCCGAAGTGCGCGGCGATGCCCAGCCGGCGCGGATGGGCGATGCCCTGGCCGTCCACCATCACCAGGTCCGGCGCCGTGGAGAAACGGTCCAGCGCGTGCAGCAGGGCCGGCAGCTCGCGGAAGCTGAGCAGGCCCGGCACGTAGGGCATCCGGGTCGGGACCCGCACCAGATGGCGCTCCAGCGGCTGCAGCGTGTCCGCGTCCAGCAGCACCGCGGCGGCGCGGGTGGTGGCACCGCCGTCGTCGAAGCCGACATCGAAGCCGGCCACGGTGCGCGGCGCGTCCGCCAGCGCGTCCTGCAGGCGCACCTGCGCGGCCAGCTGCCGCTGCAGCTGGCGCGCGCCGGCGATGCTGCCGTCCCAGCCGGGGAAGGGATCGGAGGCGGAAACGCTCATCGGCCCGATTATGGCCGGGCGCGGTGAAGCGCGGGCGAGGGCGCGGCCGCGCCGGTACAATCGGCGCCCGTCCGTCATCCCCACCCGGAGATTCCCACAGTGACCCGCAAGCTTGTCCTGCTGCGCCACGGCCAGAGCCAGTGGAACCTCGAGAACCGCTTCACCGGCTGGGTCGACGTCGACCTCACCGACCAGGGCCGCGCCGAGGCGGTGGCCGGCGGGCGGCTGATGCGCGAGGAGGGCCTGCGCTTCGACGTGGCCTACACCTCGGTGCTCAAGCGCGCCATCCGCACCCTCAACCTGGCCCTGGCCGAGCTGGACCAGGACTGGATCCCGGTGCACAAGAGCTGGCGCCTCAACGAGCGCCACTACGGCGCGCTGCAGGGCCTGGACAAGGCCGAGACCGCGGCCAAGCACGGCGAGGAGCAGGTCAAGATCTGGCGCCGCTCCTACGACACCCCGCCGCCGGCGATGGCCGCCGCCGACCCGGGCCATCCGGCCAACGACCCGCGCTACGCCGGGCTGGACCGCAACGCGCTGCCGTCGACCGCGTCGCTGGCCACCACCCTGGACCGGGTGCTGCCGTACTGGCACGACGCCATCGCCCCGTCGCTGAAGGCGGGCAGGACGGTGCTGGTGGCCGCGCACGGCAACTCGCTGCGCGCGCTGTACAAGTACCTCAACAACGTCTCCAACGAGGACATCCTCGAACTGAACATTCCCACCGGCATCCCGCTGCTGTTCGAGCTGGACGACGAGCTGAAGGTGGTCTCGCACCGCTACCTGGGCGACCCGGAAGCCGCGGCCCGCGCCGCCGCGGCGGTCGCCGCCCAGGGCAAGGCCAGGTAGGCAACCATCGAAACACCCGGCCCCGGCCGGGTGTTTCGTTTCGTGCGGCAGGCCCCTGCGTATCCGACGATCCCGCGCGCGGCTTGCCGGCCTCCTCGCGGTCACGGCGGTGATCGGCTTCCAGGCCGTGCCGGGGTTCGCCTGCCATGGCCGGGACCTGCGCCGGTTCGCCATCGGCCCGGGTGTCTTCGTCCTGCCGCCGCTGCTGCCGGCGCTGGCCTCGCTGGCCACCGCCAATCCGCTGCGCGCGGTGGGCGCCTGCGCGCTGTTCGCGCCCTGGCGGCTGTGGACCGGTTACGTGGACTGCATCCGGCCCGATGCCGGGGGGCGTCCATGGCGTATGTGCCGGTACTGCCGTACGGCTTCCCCAGCGCCGTGCTGGGTGCGGTCCTGGCCGGGCCGGTGTGCCGCCGGCTGGGCATCGCCATCGATCCCTGATCCGCGCCGTACTGCCGGGGCAGGGCCATGGCGCTTGCGGAATGAGATCGATTCGCATTTAATGCGTGCAGCAGCGCCACCCAGGACGGCCGCACGGACCCGCACCCGCCGATGCAGCGCGGGGAAAGGCGAGGCACTCCAAGGCAGCAGGCTGCACAGCCCGGCACCGGACGCATGAGCGGCCGGCCGGGGCGCTTCCGCTGCCGCCACCGCCATGCCACTGGTCCATGCCGCCCATGCCTGAAGCCGCCATCGCAGTTGGCTTGCGCGGGCGGGGCCGTGGCCCGGCGGCCGGCCTCCCATGTCCTTCCCGGAGTCGTCACATGAGTCCTCGCTGCAACCCGTCGTTTCCCGTCCCGATGCCTGCCCCCCGCCGCCGCACCCTTGCCGCGTGGGTGGCGATGGCCGTCGTGCTGGCCGCGCCCGCCGCGTCCGTGCTGGCCGGGGAGAGCGGCGAGCCGGCCGCCACCGAGCTGGACGCGGTCCTGGTGGTCGCGCAGCGCGCCAGCCGCGTCAGCAACGGCGCGACCAACCTGGACCTGGAGATCAAGGACACGCCGCAGTCGATCAGCGTGGTGTCCAGCGAACTGATGCGCCAGTTCGGCGCCAACAGCGTCAACGACGCGCTGCGCCTGGCCACCGGCGTGCGCGTGGACGAATGGGAAACCAACCGCACCAGCTACAGCGCGCGCGGCTTCGATATCCTCAACACCCAGATCGACGGCGTCGGCATGCCCAACAGCTGGGGGATCGCCACCGGCGCGATGGATACCTTCGGCTACGAGAAGGTCGAGGTGATCCGCGGCGCCAACGGCCTGCTGACCGGCGTGGGCAACGCCGCCGGCACGATCAACTACGTGCGCAAGCGCCCGACCAACCATGCGCAGGGCATGTTCGGCCTCAGCTACGGCTCGTGGAGCACGATGCGCGCCGAGGCGGACTACTCCACGCCGTTCACCGCCGACGCCACCTGGGCCGGCCGCGTGGTGGCCGCGCACGAGGACGGCGATTCCTGGCTGCGCGCCAACAGCAACCAGCGCGACTTCGTCTACGGCGTGGTCGATGGCCAGGTCGGCGAGAACGGCACGCTGGCCATCGGCTACTCGTACCAGCGGGCGAAGTCCGACGGGATCATGTGGGGCGCGCTGGTGTTCATGGACAGCGACGGAACCCAGAACGAATGGCCGCGCGATGCCACCACCACCCAGGACTGGACCTGGTGGAACACCACCAACCACACCGCCTTCGTCGAGTACACACACCGCCTCGGCGACGCCTGGCAGCTGAAGGCCGCCTACAACTACCGGCGCGCCACCGGCGACGAGCGCATGTTCTATGCCTATGACGGGCAGGGCACGGGGCTGGAGCCTGGCACCGGCCTGGGCCTGGTCGGCTATCCATGGGGCGGCGACGACGAATCGACCGCGCACCTGGGCCAGGTCAGCCTGGATGGCACGTTCGAGCTGTTCGGGCGCGAGCAGCAGGCGATGGTCGGCGTGTCCCTTTCGCGCAGCGAAGCGATCAACCACGAGCGCACCGCCGACTTCTCCTCGCCGGCCTGGGGCCCGCTGCCGCCGTTCCCGTACCCGACCGAAGCGATCCCGGAACCGGCCTGGAGCGAACGGTCGCAGTACTCGCTGCTCAACCAGCGCCTGGCACGCGCGTTCGGCGCCACCCGCATCTCGCTGACAGAACGCCTCAACCTCATCGTCGGCGCCAACCACGCGCGCTACCGCCGCGACGGCTGGTCCTACGACCTCGGCTTCGACCAGACCACCAGCCATACCAGCCCCTATGCCGGCCTGACCTTCGACTTCAGCGACCACGTGCTGGGCTACGTCAGCTATTCGGACATCTACCAGCCGCAGGACCAGGTCGACGCCAACGACCGCTACCTCGATCCCAGCAAGGGCGTGAACTACGAGGCCGGCATCAAGGCCGAATGGCTGGACCAGCGCCTGCTGACCACCGTGGCCGTGTTCAAGGCCGACCAGCAGGGCCTGGCCACGCCGACAGGCCAGTACAACCAATACGGCCAGAGCATCTACGCGCCGGTGGACGTGGAAGCCCGCGGCATCGAGCTGGAAGCGGTCGGCCGGCTCACCGACAACCTCGACCTGGTGCTGGGCTATACCGCGCTCAAGCTGGATGGCCTCAACGGCGATGACACCTATCCGTGGGTGCCGCGGCGCTCGGCGAACCTGGTGCTGAGCGCGCGTGCGCCCGGCTACGCGCCGCTGTCCTATGGCATCGGCGGGCGCTGGCAGAGCGAGGTCTCCAACGTCGAAAGCAGCGGCCTGCGCGTGCGCCAGGACAGCTACGCCGTGGTCAATGCGTTCATGGCCTGGGACTTCCTCGACAACGCCAGCCTGCGCCTGAACGTCAACAACGCGTTCAACGAGAAGTACATCAACACCCTGCGCTACAGCGGCTACTACGGCGCGCCGGCCAACTACAGCGTCACCCTCGACTGGCGCTTCTGATCGACCACGCTCCCCACGGAACCACGCAGCCATGTCCGCCACGTCGATCCGTTCCCGCCATCCACGCCTGCAGCTTGCCGCGCGGGTCGGTGCCGGCGTGGTGGGCGGCTATGTCTTCGCCTGGGGCTTCATTGCCGCTGGCATGGCGTTGATGTTCAAGGCCGGGATGGAATTCCACGATGCCGAGTTCGTCGCCAGCGCGCTGGGCCTGCTGCTGTGGCTGGCGGTGCTGCTGGGCGTGGTGGCCGGGCGCCGCAATCCGGCCTGGGCCTGGCTGGGGCTGCTCGGCGGCGGTGCGCTGCTGGCGGCGCTGGGCTCGTTCGTGCAATCGACGATGGCCTGAAGGAGACCACGCATGTTCCAGAACTTCCGCCAGGCCATGGCATGGCTGCATACCTGGTTCGGCCTGGTCCTCGGCTTCGTGCTGATGGCTGCGTTCTTCTTCGGCGCCCTGTCGGTGTTCGACCGCGAGATCGACCGCTGGGCGCTGCCGGCCACGCGCTTCGAGCCGCAGCCCATGCCCTCGTTCGAACGGGTGCTGCGGCCGGCGTTCGAGCGCCTGCAGCCGGATCCGGCCCTGGTCGAGGCGATGCGCCCGCGGGTGGATGGGCCGATGCCGGAACGCTTCGACCGCATCGCCTACTGGAGCGCCTACACCACGCATCGCGATCCGGTGTTGGCGATCTACGCCGGCTGGGAAGTGCCTGGCGCCAGGGACCCGGACGAGCAGCTGTACGCGCTGGGCACGATCGATCCGCGTGACGGCTCGGCGCTGCGGGACGACCAGCTGAAGATCGGCAGCGGGTTCTTCTACCCGATGCACTACAGCCTGACCGTGGACTGGAAGAACCTGGGTTTCTGGATCGTGGGCCTGGCCGCCATGGCGATGCTGGCGGCCCTGGTCAGCGGCGCGGTCATGCACCGCAGGCTGTTCCGCGAGCTCTTCACCTTCCGCCCCGACCGTGCCCGCCTGCGCAGCGTGCTGGACCTGCACAACCTCACCGGCGTGGTCGCGCTTCCGTTCCACTTCTTCTTCGCCTTCACCGGACTGCTGATCTTCGCTTCGACCTACTACTTCCCGGTTGGCCACACCCAGCTGCACGACCTGCACGAGTTGCACGAGAAGCACGAGGCCGCCGCACTGGGCCTGCCGCACGGCCGTTCCGGCGTGCCTGCGGGGCTGGCCAACGTGGATGCGATGGTGGCCGAGGCGCAGCGACGCTGGGAGGCGCGGGGCATGGCCGGCGATGTCGGCTTCCTGGTGCTGCAGCACGTGGGCGATGCCAACGGCTACGTCAGCGTGTACCGCGCCGGCACCGACCGCATCGCCCTGGTCGGGCAGGGCATCCACTTCAAGGCCGATACCGGAGAGCTGCTGCGCGAGGATCCGCCGGCCACGCCGGCGGCGCGGGTGGCGGAGTTCCTCACCGGCCTGCACCTGCAGCATTTCCGCCACTGGCTGCTGCGCTGGCTGTACGTGCTGGGCGGACTCAGCGGGGCGGCATGCATCGCCACCGGCTTCCTGTTCTTCGTGGAGAAGCGCAAGCGCCAGCATGCCGCGCGCGGCAGCCAGGGGGCGCGCATCGTCGACGCACTGGCGGTGGCCGCGGTGACCGGCATGGTCCTGGCGACCCTGGGCATCCTGGTGGCCAACCGCGTGTTGCCGGAAGACCTGCCCGGGCGTGGCGACTGGGAGCGCTGGGCGTTCTGGGGCACCTGGCTGGCTTCGCTGGTGCATGCCGCCTGGCGCAGCGCGCCGGTGGCGCGCGGACTGCCCAATCCGGCCTGGCGCGAGCAGGCCTGGGCGATTGCGCTGCTGGCCGTGGCCGCGCCGGTGCTGAACTGGATCACCACTGGCGACCACCTGCTGCGCACCATCGGCCAGGGCTACTGGCCGGTGGCGGGCGTGGACCTGTCGCTGCTGGCGGCCGCGGCGATTTCCGCTTCCGTCGCAGTCCGTCTTGGGCGCAAGGCCCGCCCTGCCGCGGCCGCAGCCGCGCTGCGTGGGGCCGCGGCCGGGCAGGGGGAGGCGGTGCATGCCTGATGCCCTCCTGCATGCCGCAACCCTGCTGGCCTGCGTGGCCGGCATGGGCTGGCTGGCGCTGGCCATGGACGTGCACGCGCGCCAGGCCTGGGGCAGGGCGCTTGGACCGGGTGCTGCGCGACTACTGCGGGTGCTGGGCGGCACGGCGCTCTTCGTCGGCCTCCTGCTGGCCCTGGCCGCCGACCACGCCAGCATGGCGGTACTGGTCTGGGTGATGGCCCTGGCCGGTGCGGCGCTGGCGGTGGCGTTCGCCCTGGCCTGGCGTCCGCGCTGGTTGCGCTGGCTGGCGCCGTGGATCGGCGTGGCGGTCAGGACCCCTGCAGCATCAGCTGCCAGTAGCCGACGTCGATCCAGCGGTCCTGCTTGAAGCCGACCTCGCGGAAGCGGGCCACGTTGCGGAAGCCCAGGCGCTCGTGCAGGGCCACGCTGGCGGGGTTGGGCAGGGCAATGCCGCCGATGGCGGTCCGCATGCCGTCCGCGCGCAGCTGCCCGAGCAGGGCCGAGTACAGCGTCCGCCCGATGCCGCGACCGGTGCAGGCCTGGTCGAGGTAGACCGTGGTTTCGACCGAGTAGCGGTAGGCACAGCGGCCCCTCCAGCGCGAGGCGTAGGCATAGCCGCGGACCGCGCCGGCTTCGGCAGCCACCAGCCATGGCAGGCCGGCCTCGAGGGTTTCGCCGATGCGCGTCCGCATCTCCGCCGCCGATACCGGCGCGGTCTCGAAGGTGATGCAGGTGTCGGCGACGTAGGGGTTGTAGATCGCGGCGATGGCCGCGGCGTCCTCTGGCGTGGCACTGCGGATCTGCATGGGGGCTCCGTGTCGGGGCGCGTCGCGGCGATGCTAGCGCGCGATGCGGCCGGATGCGGGCTAGGCGTGGATCAGCCGGCCACCGGCGAAGGCCCAGTTTTCCCAGGTGGTCTCCTTGAAGCAGACCATCACCTGCTCCGGATCCAGGCCTTGCGCTTCCAGCCGCTGCATCAGGTCGGCCAGCAGCTTCTTCTTCACCTTCACGCTGCGTCCGGCCGACCACAGGATCTCTATCAGGACGAAGTCCTCGCCGCGCGGCGAGGACAGGTCCGGATAGCTGGGGTCGTAGCGGAAGTCGGCCGCTTCCAGCTCCAGCACGCGCTGGAAGCGGTCGGTTTCCGGAACCCCGGAGGCGACCAGGGCGGCGTGCACGGCATCGAGCAGGCGGGTCTTGAATTCCGCGCTCTTGGGCTTGCGGACGGTGGCGGTCACCCGTGACATGGCGGTGCTCCTAGTGGGGGATGCGGGCAGCATACGTCCGCCATGTTCCGGTGGCGGAACGGCGGACCGGCGCGCTACAGGCCGCCGGTGACCGCAAGCACGCTGCCGGTCCCGCAGGACGCCTGCGCGGACAGCAGCCAGGCCACCGCCGCGGCGACTTCCTCCGGCTGGCCGGGACGCTGCATCGGGATGCGCGCGGCGACCCGCGCCGCGCGCCCGGGTTCGCCGGCGTGCGCGTGGATGGTGGATGGTGGTGTCGATGGTGCCCGGTGCCACCGCGTTGACGTGGATGCGGTGTGGCGCCAGTTCGCGCGCCAGGCCCACGGTGAGCGCTTCCAGCGCGGCCTTGGAGGCGGCATAGGCCACGTATTCGCCGGGGGAGCCGGTGCGCGCGGCCACCGAGCTGATGTTGACGATGTCCGAGCGTGCCTGGCGCCCGCGCCAGCGCCGCGCGGCCTCGCGGCACAGGCGCACCGGCGCGGCCAGGTTCACCGCGAGGATGCGTTCCAGGTCGGCGTCGTCCAGCGCCTCGATCGGGCCCAGCCGCCCGGTCACGCCGGCGTTGTTGACCAGCGCGGCCACCGGTCCCAGTGCCTCGGCGGCATCGAACAGCCGGGGCGCGGCATCGGCGGCGGTGACGTCCAGGCGCAGCGCCCGGCAGCTGCGCGCGGACGGATCCAGCGCCGCCTGCAGCGCGGCCGCTTCCGCATCCGGGGACGAATGGGTGAACAGCACCGCATGGCCGCCGGCATGCAGCCGTTCGACGACGCAGCGGCCGATGCCGTGGCTGCCGCCGGTGACGATCGCCACCGGACGCGTGTGGGAAGGGCTCATGCCTCGACCTCCGGGGCCGGATCCGTGGATGGCGTGCCGCCTGCCTCGACCGGCGGCAGCTCGCATTCCATCACGATGTTGCAGCGGGCGTACCGGGGGTGCGGGCCGCGGTGCACCGCGCGGAAGCCGAAGGCCTCGTAGAGGTGGATGGCGGCGCCCAGGCGCGTGTTCGAAAACAGGCGCACGCGCCTGGCGCCCAGCTGGCGCGCCCGCTGCAGCGCCGTGGCCAGCAGGATCCGGCCCCAGCCCTTGCCGCGTTCGCCGGCGGCCACGGCCATGCGCGCCAGCTGCATCACCCCGTCCTCCTCGCGCAGCAGCGCGCAGGCACCGATGACCTCGCCGCGGTTGCTGAGGGTCAGGATCGAGCCGCCCTCGCGCACGATCCGCATCGGGTCGCGTGCCAGCGCGCGGTCGGCTTCCTCGAGCCGGAAGTACTCGCCGATCCAGGCTTCGTTGAGGCGGATGAAGTCGGCGGCATGCTGTTCGTTGTCGTAGTGGATGCGCATCGGAACTCCATGGAGCGGGGGTCATCCGCACAGCGCGGTGGTCCAGGCGCCCAGCCAGGCGGCGACCACGCGCGGGTGCAGCCAGGCCGCGAACAGCAGCACGCACGCCACCGAGGCGGCCAGCAGCGCGACGGCGGCGCGGAGGCGGCTCATGCGGCGGCCGGCGCGGGGGAGCGGAGCAGCGGGCGGTCGTCGATCGGCCAGTGCAGGGCGGCGGCGAGCACGCCCAGGGCGATGGCCAGCAGTCACACCAGGGCGTAGGAACCGGTCGCCTCGAACACGCGCCCGCCCATCCACACGCCCAGGAACGAGCCCAGCTGGTGGCCGATGAACACCAGGCCGAACAGGGTGCCGAGGTAGCGCAGCCCGAACACCCCGGACAGCACGCCGTTGGTCAGCGGTACCGTGCCCAGCCACATCAGGCCCATGACCGCGGCGAAGGGGTAGAGCGTCCACGGCCCCGGCGGCAGCAGCACGAACAGGGCGATGGCGACACTGCGCGCCAGGTAGATCCCGGCGAGCAGGTACTTGGGCCGGTAGCGGCCGCCGAGCACGCCGCAGGCGTAGATCCCGGCCACGTTCGCCAGCGCGATCGTGGCCAGCGCGGCCACCGCCGCCTCCGGCGCCAGGCCGCGGTCGGCCAGGTAGGCGGGCAGGTGGTTGGCGATGAAGGCCAGCTGGAAGCCGCAGGCGAGGAAGCCCAGGTTGAGCAGCCAGAAGCCGCGATGGCCGCAGGCCTCGCGCAGGGCTTCGCCCAGCGCCTGCGGGGGAGCGGACTGCGCACCGGCGGCCGGGCGCGGTTCGCGCAGCACCCGCGCCAGCGGCAGCACCAGGGCGAACGCCGCGGCACCGGCCAGCAGCGCGCCCTGCCAGCCCAGGCCTTCGATCAGCCCCTGCGTCGCCGGCACCAGCAGGAACTGGCCCAGTCCGCCCAACGCGCCGGCCATGCCCACCGCCCAGGCCCGGCGCTCGCCGGGCACCTGGCGGCTGACCGCGGCATAGACCACGCCGAACGCGGTCCCGGCCAGGGCCAGGCCGGTGACCACGCCCGCCGCCAGCACGAACCCGGCGGCGCTGGTGGCGCGGGTCATGCCGTACAGCCCGAGCACGTACAGCACCACGCCGCTGGCGACCACCCGCCCGGAGCCGTGGCGGTCGGCGACCATGCCCGCCAGCGGCTGGGCCAGGCCCCAGACCAGGTTCTGCACTGCAAGGGCCAGGCCGAACAGTTCCCGCGACCAGCCGCGGGTCCCGGTGACCGGCAACAGGAACAGGCCCTGCACGTGGCGCAGGCCCCGGGCCAGGCCCATCACCACGCCGGCCGCCGCCACCACCATCCACACCCGGGCCCGGCCGGGTCCGGGTTCGCATGCGGTCATGGAATCCTCGGGGATGCGGGAAGTCATGGCGGCGATCCGTGTAAGCTGCGGTTGCCGCCATTAACCGTGGTCGGAGCGTCCGGCTCAAACGAGATTTCGGACTACACGCATGCGCTGGAGGAATGCGAGTGGACCTGCACCGTTTGCCTTCGCTGGACCTGCTGCGCGGCTTCGTCGCCGTCGGACGGCGGCTGAGCATCACCGAGGCCGCGCGCGAACTGTGCCTGACCCAGTCGGCGGTCAGCCGCCAGGTGCAGGCGCTGGAGGAGCAGCTGGGGACCCGGCTGTTCCGCCGCGGCCATCGCTCGCTGGCCTTCACCGCCGAGGGGGAACGCCTGTTCCGCAGCGCCGACGCCGCCCTGCAGCAGCTGCAGGACGCGCTGGGCGCGGTGCGCGAGCGCGCCCGCAGCCGGCCGGTCACGGTCAGCGCCACCATCGGCTTCACCGGGCTGTGGCTGCTGCCGCGCCTGAGCCGGTTCCAGGCCCGGCATCCCGGCGTGGACGGGCGGGTGTCGGCGCACAACCGCGTGGTCGACCTGCGCAACGACGGGGTCGACCTGGCGATCCGCTACACCAGCGCCGAACGCGCGCCGCCCGGGGCACGCCTGCTGTTCCATGAGACCGTGGTCCCGGTCGCCAGCCCGGCGCTGCGAGTGGGCGCGCTGGAGGGCCCGGAAGCGCTGGCCGGGCTGACCCTGCTGGAGTTTCGAGAAGCCCGGCTATCCCTGGATCCAGTGGCTGCCCTGGCTGGCCTCCATCGGCTGGGGCCAGGCACGCCCGCGCGCGATCCTGCACTTCAACCAGTACGACCTGGTGATCCAGGCCGCGCTGGCCGGGCAGGGCATCGCCCTGGGCCGGCGCGAACTGGTGCGGCCCTTGCTGGAGGAGGGGCGGCTGGTGGTGCTGGACCAGCTGCCGGCGCCGGCGTCTTCCGGGCATGGCTACTGGCTGCTGCAGGCCGAGGCCGAGTTGCGCCCGGAAGTGGCGGCGGGGGCTGCCTGGATCGAGGACGAGGCAGGCCAGGAGGCGACCGCGCCGCTGCATCGGCTGCTGGCCGAGTAGGCCGGACACGGCGGCGCGCCCGCATGCGGCGTCCTCGCGGGTCCGTGCCTACAATCCGCCGATCCACACCGGCGAGGGCGCGATGAAGGCGAAGGCGAAGAAGGTCCTCAAGTGGCTCGCGCTCGGCCTGGCCGTGTTCGCCATGGCCTCGCTGCTGTCGCTGTACGCCTACGGCCGCTTCGCCGAGCGCGCGCGCGGCGAGGTGGTCATGGCCCTGCCGCTGGCCGACGCGCAGACCGCGATCGACCGCGCGGTGGTGCCGCTCACCGACGCGCGCCCGGGCCAGACCGGCATGGTGATCCTGGGCGACAACCTCGACGCCTTTGCCGTGCGCGCGATGACCGCGCGTTCGGCCGGGCGCAGCCTGGACCTGCAGTACTACATCTGGCACGACGACTTCACCGGCAACATGCTGCACAACGAAGTGCTGCGCGCGGCCGACCGCGGGGTGCGCGTGCGCCTGCTGCTGGACGACATGAACGCGCATGGCAGCCACTCGGCGCTGGCCGCGCTGGACACCCATCCCAACATCGAGGTGCGCCTGTTCAACCCGACCCGCGCGCGCAGCGGCACGCTGGCGCGCGGCGCGGAGCTGCTGTTGCGCTTCTTCAGCCTCAACCGGCGCATGCACCACAAGACCTGGCTGGCGGACGGGCGGGTCGCGGTGGTCGGCGGGCGCAACATCGGCGACGAGTACTTCGATGCCGCCGCCGACGTGAACTTCATGGACACCGACCTGGCCCTGGTCGGCGATGCGGTGGGGCAGGCCGAGGCGGTGTTCGACGCCTACTGGAACAGCGCCTCGGCCATCCCGCTGGCGGCGCTGGTGCGGGCGCCGGAGGGCGCACTGGAGCGGACGCGGCGCAGCCTCGGCGCCGGCCACGGCTCCGACCGCGCCGGGCCCTACCTGGAACGGCTGCGCGGCTCCAGCCAGGTGCGCGAGCTGCTGCAGGGACGCCGGCCCCTGCTCTGGACCCGGCACGCGCGGCTGGTGTCCGATTCGCCGGAGAAGGCCGAGGGCGCCGAGCCGGGCCCGGACTGGACCACGCCACTGCTGCTGGCGCGCATGGACCGGGCCGAGCGCAGTCTGCGGCTGATCTCGCCGTACTTCGTGCCCGGCCAGGCCGGGGTCGACTGGCTGGCCGGCATGCGCCGGCGCGGGGTGGAGGTCGGCATCCTCACCAACTCGCTGGCCGCCAACGACGTGGTCGCGGTGCACGGCGGCTACGCCGGCTACCGCGTGCCGCTGCTGCGGGCCGGGGTGGGGCTGTACGAGCTGAAGGCGCAGGGCGAGCGCGAGGGCAGCCTGTTCGGCTCCAGCGGCGCCAGCCTGCACACCAAGGCCTTCGTGGTGGACGGGCGCGGCGGCTTCGTCGGCTCGTTCAACCTGGACCCGCGCTCGATGAACCTCAACACCGAGATGGGGCTGCTGTTCGAGTCGGAGCAGGCGGCGGCCGAGCTGGAGGCGCTGTACCGGCGCAAGACCGCGCCGGAACTGGCCTACCGCCTGGCGCTGGACGGCGAGGGCCGGCTGCGCTGGCACGACGATGCGGCGCAGCCGCCGCTGGCCTGGGACCGCGAGCCGGACGCCGGGTTCTGGCGCCGCCTTGGGGCCGCGCTGGTGGGCTGGCTGCCGGTGGAGTCGCAGCTCTAGCCGGCCGCCGTCACAGGTGCGAGTGGCGGCGCAGCAGCACCTGCAGCTTGCGGAACACGTCCGGGTCGATCTTGTGGCCGGATTCGCCGTCGAGCACGGCCATGGCGGCGTGGGCGCCCAGCAGGGCGCGGTACGGGCGCAGCGAGGTCAGCGCGTCGTAACGGTCGGCCACCGACAGGATCCGCGCTTCCAGGGGAATCGCCGTGCCGGCCAGGCCGTCCGGGTAGCCGCTGCCGTCGAAGGTCTCGTGGTGGGAGCGGATGATCGCGGCCACCGGCACCGCGTCGTCGCGCCCCGTGGCCAGGAACAGGCGTTCGCCCAGCTCGCTGTGCGCGTGCATGGCCGCGCGCTTGGCTTCGTCGAGCCGGCCGGGGAACAGCAGCACGTCGTCGCGCACACCGATCTTGCCCACGTCGTGGAAGCGCGCCGCCACCGCCAGGTGGTCCAGGCGGTCGCGGTCCAGGTCCAGGCGCTGGCCCAGAAGCCGGGCCAGCCTGCACACGCGGTCGCAGTGGCTGTCGGTGTAGCTGTCGCGCTGCTCCAGGGCCAGGGCCAGGGCGTGGAGCGAACAGGATGTGTCGGCGAACTGCCGGAGCGGATCGGACGGGTCAGGCATGGGAGGTGGC
>NZ_PDWK01000110.1 GCF_010093135.1 Pseudoxanthomonas taiwanensis
GTGGGTTTGGGCTGGCGCAAAGAAGAACCCCCAGGCTTTTGGCCTGGGGGTTCGGGGTAAAGACCCTGGCGATGACCTACTCTCGCATGGGAAGCCCACACTACCATCGGCGCTGTTGCGTTTCACTTCCGAGTTCGGGATGGGATCGGGTGGTTCCACAACGCTAATGTCACCAGGGAGACGGTTGGAGCGTGCTGGCGTCCGGAGGAGGAGCCGCACCGTCTCGCATGGGGTACCTGGGATGTAGGGAGCGTGGATGGCCTGTCGACGCGTCGTCGAGTCCAAGGCCACTTGAGGTTATATGGTCAAGCCGCACGGGTCATTAGTACTGGTTAGCTCAACGCATTGCTGCGCTTACACACCCAGCCTATCAACCACCTGGTCTAGATGGTCCCTTCAGGGGACTTGTGTCCCGGGAGATCTCATCTTGAGGCGCGCTTCCCGCTTAGATGCTTTCAGCGGTTATCGCTTCCGAACATAGCTACCCGGCAATGCCACTGGCGTGACAACCGGAACACCAGAGGTTCGTCCACTCCGGTCCTCTCGTACTAGGAGCAGCCCCTCTCAAATCTCCAACGCCCATGGCAGATAGGGACCGAACTGTCTCACGACGTTCTGAACCCAGCTCGCGTACCACTTTAAATGGCGAACAGCCATACCCTTGGGACCGACTACAGCCCCAGGATGTGATGAGCCGACATCGAGGTGCCAAACACCGCCGTCGATATGAACTCTTGGGCGGTATCAGCCTGTTATCCCCGGAGTACCTTTTATCCGTTGAGCGATGGCCCTTCCATACAGAACCACCGGATCACTAAGTCCTACTTTCGTACCTGCTTGATCCGTCGATCTTGCAGTCAAGCACGCTTATGCCTTTGCACACAGTGCGCGATGTCCGACCGCGCTGAGCGTACCTTCGAGCTCCTCCGTTACTCTTTAGGAGGAGACCGCCCCAGTCAAACTACCCACCATACACGGTCCCCGACCCGGATAACGGGCCCAGGTTAGAACGTCAAGCACATCAGGGTGGTATTTCAAGGACGGCTCCATGCCAGCTGGCGCCGGCACTTCACAGCCTCCCACCTATCCTACACAGACGAACTCAACGTTCAGTGTAAAGCTATAGTAAAGGTTCACGGGGTCTTTCCGTCTTGCCACGGGAACGCTGCATCTTCACAGCGATTTCAATTTCACTGAGTCTCGGGTGGAGACAGCGCCGCTGTCGTTACGCCATTCGTGCAGGTCGGAACTTACCCGACAAGGAATTTCGCTACCTTAGGACCGTTATAGTTACGGCCGCCGTTTACCGGGGCTTCGATCAAGAGCTTCGCCTTGCGGCTGACCCCATCAATTAACCTTCCGGCACCGGGCAGGCGTCACACCCTATACGTCCACTTTCGTGTTTGCAGAGTGCTGTGTTTTTGATAAACAGTCGCAGCGGCCTGGTCACTTCGGCCCCCCTCAGCTACAGCCCGCATGGGCCACCAAAGGAGGCGCACCTTCTCCCGAAGTTACGGTGCCATGTTGCCTAGTTCCTTCACCCGAGTTCTCTCAAGCGCCTGAGAATTCTCATCCTACCCACCTGTGTCGGTTTTCGGTACGGTCTGCGTGAGCTGGAGCTTAGGGGCTTTTCCTGGAAGCGTGGTATCAGTCACTTCGCCCTGAAGGGCTCGTCTCGGTGCTCGGTGTTGACCCCCCGGATTTGCCTAAGGGATCCACCTACCGCCTTTCCCCGGGACAACCAACGCCCGGTAGACCTAACCTTCTCCGTCCCCCCATCGCACTCACGCGAGGTACTGGAATATTAACCAGTTTCCCATCGACTACGGCTTTCGCCCTCGCCTTAGGGGCCGACTCACCCTGCGCCGATTAACGTTGCGCAAGGAAACCTTGGGCTTTCGGCGTGCGGGCTTTTCACCCGCATTATCGTTACTCATGTCAGCATTCGCACTTCCGATACCTCCAGCAGGCCTCTCGACCCACCTTCGCAGGCTTACGGAACGCTCCTCTACCGCGCACACCAGAGGTGTGCACCCCAAGCTTCGGTTTACCGCTTAGCCCCGTTAAATCTTCCGCGCAGGCCGACTCGACCAGTGAGCTATTACGCTTTCTTTAAAGGGTGGCTGCTTCTAAGCCAACCTCCTGGCTGTCTGTGCCTTCCCACATCGTTTTCCACTTAGCGGTAATTGGGGACCTTAGCTGTGGGTCTGGGTTGTTTCCCTTTTCACGACGGACGTTAGCACCCGCCGTGTGTCTCCCGTACAGTCCGTCCCGGTATTCGGAGTTTGCAATGGTTTGGTAAGTCGCGATGACCCCCTAGCCATAACAGTGCTCTACCCCCGAGAGGATACATACGAGGCGCTACCTAAATAGCTTTCGAGGAGAACCAGCTATCTCCGGGTTCGATTAGCTTTTCACTCCTAATCACACCTCATCCCCTACCTTTGCAACGGGAGTGGGTTCGGGCCTCCAGTGCGTGTTACCGCACCTTCACCCTGGGCATGACTAGATCACCCGGTTTCGGGTCTACTGCCTGCGACTATGCGCCCTGTTCAGACTCGGTTTCCCTTCGCCTCCCCTATACGGTTAAGCTCGCCACAGACAGTAAGTCGCTGACCCATTATACAAAAGGTACGCCGTCACCCCTTGCGGGGCTCCGACTGCTTGTACGCACACGGTTTCAGGGTCTATTTCACTCCCCTCTCCGGGGTTCTTTTCGCCTTTCCCTCACGGTACTGGTTCACTATCGGTCGGTCAGGAGTATTTAGCCTTGGAGGATGGTCCCCCCATGTTCAGACAGGGTTTCACGTGCCCCGCCCTACTCGATTTCATCCACATGGCCCTTTCGCATACAGGGCTATCACCTTCTATGGCCGGACTTTCCAGACCGTTTTGCTAGAACCATGCAGACTTTTGGGCTAGTCCCCGTTCGCTCGTCACTACTGAGGGAATCTCGGTTGATTTCTTTTCCTCCGGTTACTTAGATATTTCAGTTCACCGGGTTCGCCTCCAGCACCTATGGATTCAGTGCAGGATACCGCCGAAGCGGTGGGTTTCCCCATTCGGACATCGCCGGATCAAAGCTTGTTGCCAGCTCCCCGACGCTTTTCGCAGGCTGCCACGTCCTTCATCGCCTCTGACCGCCAAGGCATCCACCGTGTGCGCTTGTTCGCTTGACCATATAACCCCAAGTCGCCTCGGAGTTACGGTGCCCAAGGAGTACAAATCCCCGGACGCGAATCGCAACGACTCAAATTAGGAACCTCGCGGTTCTCGCCTTAGCCTCAAACGACACGTCGAGATGGTCATCTCAAACGCTCGCTACATCCCAAGTTGTTAAAGAACACATGCCCGCCTCAACGCCTGGCATGTCCTTGATTCCTGTGTGCGCTTACATCCAGAGTGGTGGGTCTGGGAGGACTCGAACCACCGACCTCACCCTTATCAGGGGTGCGCTCTAACCACCTGAGCTACAGACCCAAAAGATCAGACTCATTTGGTGGAGCCAGTCGGGATCGAACCGACGACCCCCTGCTTGCAAAGCAGGTGCTCTCCCAGCTGAGCTATGGCCCCGCAATCCGGGGGTGCCCCGCTCACGCGGAACCTCTCTGAATGCAGGTGACTTGTGAGGACGCCCGACAGGACGATGCTGCCGTGCTCAAAAGGAGGTGATCCAGCCGCACCTTCCGATACGGCTACCTTGTTACGACTTCACCCCAGTCATTGGCCACACCGTGGCAAGCGCCCTCCTTGCGGTTAAGCTACCTGCTTCTGGTGCAACCAACTCCCATGGTGTGACGGGCGGTGTGTACAAGGCCCGGGAACGTATTCACCGCAGCAATGCTGATCTGCGATTACTAGCGATTCCGACTTCATGGAGTCGAGTTGCAGACTCCAATCCGGACTGAGATGGGGTTTCTGGGATTGGCTCCCCCTCGCGGGTTCGCAGCCCTCTGTCCCCACCATTGTAGTACGTGTGTAGCCCTGGTCGTAAGGGCCATGATGACTTGACGTCATCCCCACCTTCCTCCGGTTTGTCACCGGCGGTCTCCTTAGAGTTCCCACCATTACGTGCTGGCAACTAAGGACAAGGGTTGCGCTCGTTGCGGGACTTAACCCAACATCTCACGACACGAGCTGACGACAGCCATGCAGCACCTGTCTCGCGGCTCCCGAAGGCACCCGCCCATCTCTGGGCAGTTCCGCGGATGTCAAGACCAGGTAAGGTTCTTCGCGTTGCATCGAATTAAACCACATACTCCACCGCTTGTGCGGGCCCCCGTCAATTCCTTTGAGTTTCAGTCTTGCGACCGTACTCCCCAGGCGGCGAACTTAACGCGTTAGCTTCGATACTGAGTCCCAAATTGAACCCAACATCCAGTTCGCATCGTTTAGGGCGTGGACTACCAGGGTATCTAATCCTGTTTGCTCCCCACGCTTTCGTGCCTCAGTGTCAGTGTTGGCCCAGGTGGCCGCCTTCGCCACGGGTGTTCCTCCCGATCTCTACGCATTTCACTGCTACACCGGGAATTCCGCCACCCTCTACCACACTCTAGTGACCCAGTATCCACTGCAATTCCCAGGTTGAGCCCAGGGCTTTCACAACGGACTTAAGCCACCACCTACGCACGCTTTACGCCCAGTAATTCCGAGTAACGCTTGCACCCTTCGTATTACCGCGGCTGCTGGCACGAAGTTAGCCGGTGCTTATTCTTTGGGTACCGTCATCCCCGCCGGGTATTAGCCAGCAGGATTTCTTCCCCAACAAAAGGGCTTTACAACCCGAAGGCCTTCTTCACCCACGCGGCATGGCTGGATCAGGCTTTCGCCCATTGTCCAATATTCCCCACTGCTGCCTCCCGTAGGAGTCTGGGCCGTGTCTCAGTCCCAGTGTGGCTGATCATCCTCTCAGACCAGCTACCGATCGTCGCCTTGGTGGGCCTTTACCCCGCCAACTAGCTAATCGGACATCGGCTCATTCCATCGCGTGAGGCCTTGCGGTCCCCCACTTTCACCCTTAGGTCGTATGCGGTATTAGCGTAAGTTTCCCTACGTTATCCCCCACGACGGAGTAGATTCCGATGTGTTCCTCACCCGTCCGCCACTCGCCGGCATAGGAAGCAAGCTTCCTACCCGCTGCCGTTCGACTTGCATGTGTTAGGCCTGCCGCCAGCGTTCACTCTGAGCCAGGATCAAACTCTTCACTTAAAAACTGCTTGCCTTGCGGCAAAAGTCTTCAGCTTCGCAGAGCGTGAACCCAGCGCGCGAATCACTTGCTGTAAGCAATTGACTTGCTGCTGTTCAACGTCTGCAAGATGGACAGTCATCCTTCCTGCAGGCGTCCGCACAAGTTACCTGCGCACACTTTCAAAGAACCCAGGAATCGGCCTCAGCGCCTCTTCCAATCCACCCCGGCGTTCCCGCCGGGGGAGCCGCATATTCTGGCGGCTCTCTCCGATCCCGTCAACACCCCGTCAGGAGATGCCTCCGGCCCCGGACCGCCCCG
>NZ_PDWK01000111.1 GCF_010093135.1 Pseudoxanthomonas taiwanensis
CCGCCGCCCGCGGCGCCGCGCGCCCCCCGGCAGGCGCCCGGCCCCGCCGCTCAGGCGCCGCGGGCTTCCAGCGCGGCCACCGCCGGCAGGGTCTTGCCCTCCAGGAACTCCAGGAACGCGCCGCCGCCGGTGGAGATGTAGCCCACGTCGTCGGCGATGCCGTACTTGTCCACCGCCGCCAGGGTGTCGCCGCCGCCGGCGATGGAGAAGGCCCTGGACTCGGCGATGGCGCGGGCCACGGTCTCGGTGCCCCTGGCGAAGGCATCGAACTCGAACACGCCCACCGGGCCGTTCCACACCACCGTACCGGCGGCCTTGATCAGTTCCGCGTACTGCGCGGCGGTCTGCGGGCCGATGTCCAGGATCATGTCCCCGGCGCCGACCTGGTCCACCGGTTTGACCGTGGCCGGGGCATCGGCGGCGAAGGCCGGGGCCACCACCACGTCCACCGGCAGCGGGATCCGCGCGCCGCGCGCCTGGGCGTCGGCGGCGATCTTCTTCGCGGTCTCCACCAGGTCCGGCTCGTACAGCGACTTGCCCACGTCGTGGCCGGCCGCGGCGATGAAGGGGTTGGCGATGCCGCCGCCGACGATCAGCTGGGCCACCTTGTCCACCAGGTTGGTCAGCAGCTCCAGCTTGGTCGAGACCTTGCTGCCGGCCACGATCGCCAGCAGCGGCCGGGCCGGGTTGTCCAGGGCCCTGGCCAGCGCGTCCAGCTCGGCCATCAGCAGCGGGCCGCCGGCAGCCACCGGGGCGAAGCGGATCACGCCGTGGGTCGAGGCCTGGGCGCGGTGCGCGGTGCCGAAGGCGTCCATCACGAACACGTCGCACAGGGCCGCGTACTTCCTCGCCAGCGCCTCGTCGTCGGCCTTCTCGCCGACGTTCATGCGGCAGTTCTCCAGCAGCACGATCTGGCCCGGCCTGACCTCCACGCCATCCACCCAGTCGCGCACCAGCGGCACCTCCACCCCCAGCAGCTCGGACAGGCGCCGCGCCACCGGGGCCAGCGAGTCGGCCTCGCTCCACTGCCCTTCCTTCGGCCGGCCCAGGTGCGAGGTGACCATCACCGCCGCGCCCTTCTCCAGGGCCAGCTTCAGCGTCGGGATGGACGCGGTGATGCGCTGTTCGGAGGTGATGCGGCCGTTCTCGATCGGCACGTTGAGGTCCTGCCGGATCAGCACGCGCTTGCCGGCAAGGTCCAGGTCGGTCATCCGCAGGATCGTCATCGCTTGGCTCTCGTTCGACGGGAAGGAAGGCGCACGCGGCGCAGGGGCCCGCATTGTCCGGGCTGGGCGCCGGCACGGCAAACGCGGCGCTCAGCCGCGCGCCGGCGGCTGCCGCAGCAGGCTCAGGCCCAGCAGTGCCACCAGCACCGCGCCGCCGATCAGCAGGCCCCACAGCAGCATGCCCTTCCAGTCGATCTCGCGGCGCGGCTGCAGCGCCGCCGCGCCAGCCAGCTCCTGTGGCTCGGCGGCCAGCCGCGCCTGCGCGGCCTGCCAGGCCGCGCCGCGCTGGCGGCGCAGCGCATCCAGCAGCGAGGGGATGGGCGCGTCCTCGCGGCGGGCGCGGGCGCTGCCGGCGGCCAGGGCGTAAGGCGGGCGGCCCTGGGCCAGGAACACCACCTCCTCCGGCCGGTAGCCCAGCCGCAGCACCGGCGCCACCGCGCCGACCGGCGAGGCCGCGGTCAGCCGCCAGTGGCGGTCGCGCACCACCGCCGCCAGCGGGCGCGGCGCGGAGCGGGCGCCGTCGGCCAGCCGGTAGGCCATCCACGGCCCGGCGCGCCAGGTCCAGGAGGCCTCGTCGCTGTCGCGGCTCTGCAGGGTCCACTGCGCCGCGGCGTTGCCCGGCAGCTCCACGTCCACGCGCTCCACCGGGAAACGCCCGGGCAGCTCGAACTCGAAGATCTCGCGGCCGTTCTCGTCCACTCCGCGGCGTCCCACCTCCAGCGCCAGCCAGCGCCGCTGCGCCGCCACCGCCGGCGGCGGCAGCTCCACCTTCACCGCGGTCAGCACCGGTCCCGGCACCGCGCGCAGCGGCACCAGGCGCAGATAGCGCGCCGGGCCGTCCAGGGCGATGCGGCCCTCGCGCAGGCGCTGGCCGTCGCGCTGCAGGTCCAGCAGGGTGGTGCCGGCGTTGAGGGTCCGCCAGCGGCGCAGGTCGTCGCTGCCCTCGACCCGGTAGCCGACCTGCATCGGCCCCTCCGGCGGCTCCCACTCCAGCAGCAGCGCGCGCGGCGCCTCCGCCAGCCCGGTGGCGTCCACCAGCCACTGCGCGGCACCGCCGCCGGCGGCCGTGCCGCCCCCGGCGTCGGCCTCGATGCGGCGCACGCTGCCGTTGTCGTCGCGCTCGACCACCAGGCGCAGGTCGCCCCCGCCCACGGTGGGCACCGGCGCCGGCAGCGGGAACCAGGGCAACGGCTGCACCCGCGGCTCCGCCCGCGCCGGCGGCGCGGCCACGGTCACCGCCGCCGGCAGCGCCACGCCCGCGGCGTCGAACACCTCCACGTCGCCCAGGCGCGGATCGATCGCGGTGCGGTACACCGCCTCGTCCAGCTCCACCCGGTACGCGCCGGCGCCCTCCTCCGCCAGCTGCAACGGCCACTGCCGCGCGTAGTCGTCACGGTTGCCGGCCACGGCCAGTACCGGCAGCAGGGCCAGACAGAGCCAGCGGAACCTCCTCATGCGTGTCGTGCCTCCTCCTCTGTGCTTGCGGCCCGGCGCGGCGGAGCCGGCGCCAGGTAGCCCACGATCGTGCACAGCACGCCGTAGGCGATGAACGAGACGATACCCGGCAGATTGCCCAGATGCTGGCGGTCCACCAGCACCAGCTTCAGCAGCACCACGCCCATCAGCACCGCGCCGGCCAGCCACAGCGTGCGCAGGCCGCGGCGCGAGCCGGCGACCCAGCCCAGCACGCCCAGCACGCTCCACACCACGGTCAGGCTGGTCTGGGCCAGCCCGCTCAACGGCAGCCGCGGTCCCCAGGCCACCCCGCCCCAGTGGTGCACGCCGCGCAGCGTGGCGGCGCTGGCCAGCAGGAACACGGCCGCGCCCAGCACCGCGCCACGGGCCCGGCGCAGCCCCTCCGGCGCCTGTGCCGAGCCCAGCCAGGCCGCGGCCAGGCCCACGGCCGCCAGCTGCGCCAGCCCGGCCGGATTGAGCAGCGGCAGCCACGGCAGCGGCGCGGCGGAAGCCGGCATCGCCAGGGCCGGCAGCCAGCCGCAGGCCAGCACCAGCAGCACCAGGCCCTGCAGGCGACACCGCCACGGCGAAGCGGCGGCCAGGCCGGACGGAAGGGCCAGCCACGGCCAGCGCCACAGCGCGGCGGCCAGCAGCGCCAGCCAGGGCAGCGCCAGCAGCGCCAGCCTCCAGCCCTGGGCCAGCCCCGCCTCGCCGCCCAGCCGGGTACCGGCCAGCGCCAGGGCCAGCGCCCAGGCCGGCCACCACGCCAGCTGCGCCGGCCCGGCCGCGTCCCCGCCACGCAGGCACCTCAAGCCGCGCAGGCCCAGCACGGCGAAGGCCAGCCACGCCGGCGCGCCGTGCCCGGCAAAGGGATGCAGGTGCACCGCGGCCTGCCAGCAGGCCAGCGGCAGCGCCGCCGCCAGCGCCGCCACCGCGGTCGCCGCCGACACGCCCCAGCCCCGGCGGCGCCAGGCTTCGGCGGCCAGCCAGCCGGTCAGCGCGGCGAAGGCCAGCAGCGCGTCCGGACGGTCGGCCGGCGCCAGGAAGCGGAACACCTCGGCCACCGCGGTGCCGGTCCACCACAGCAGGCCCCAGAGGTGGAACGGAAACGCCCAGGCGCGCCCCTGCGCCCGCGCGGCCCAGGCGCTGGCCAGGCCGCCCACGGCCAGCAGCAGCCCGGCCATCGCCCCCGGATTGAGCAGCAGGCGCTCCTCGGCCGTGCGGCTGCCCAGCAGCACCGCCACGCCGGCCAGCAGCTGCAGCACGGCGCCGGAGGCCACCGGCAGGCGGCGCTGCTGGCGCAGGCCCAGCCACACCAGGCCCGCGCCCTCCAGCGCGAACACGCTGGCGGTGGCGTGCGCCGACAGCGCCAGCGGCACCGCCAGGGTGGCGAAGCCCACCGCCAGCACCGCATGGGCCTGGCCGAGCAGGCCGAAGCCCTCGCGCCGGACCAGCACGCGCGCCAGCACCGCGTAGAGCGCAGCCAGCCCCAGGGCGCACAGCGCCCGGGGCATACGCCGGCCCTGCATCAGCCCCGCCTGCAGGGCGAAGGCCACCAGCGGTGTGCCGAACACCAGGGTGCCGTCCACGAAGCCCTGGCGTGGCCGCGCACGGTGGCCGGCGAGCAGCACCGGCACCGCCAGGTAGAACAGGAAGAACAGGACCAGGAACGGCTGCGTGCTGGCGTAGTGCCCGGGCCTGTACGCCCACGCGCCCCAGGCGGCGCCGATGCCGAAGGTGAACGCGAAGCCCAGCAGGTTGAGTTCGCGCCAGGCGCGGTGGCGGGCAATGGCGACGATGGCGGCATCGAGCAGGGCGTAGTACGAGAACAGCGCCACGTGGTTGCCGCTGCCGGTGGACAGCCACAGCGGCGCCAGGAAGCCGGCCAGCAGTGCCAGCACCGCCAGCGCGCGCGCATCCTGCAGCACCGCCAGCAGGCCGGTGCCGGCCACCAGCAGCACGCTCAGCGCGAATGCCGCGCCCGCCGGCAGCAGGCCGTACAGCTTGAAGGCGGCGAACACGGTCAGCAGCAGCACGCCGATGGCGCCGCCCTGCACGCTGAGGGCGAACGCGCGGTGCCGTCCGCGCCGGTGCCAGGCGACCACCAGCGCGCCCACCGCCGCCGCGGCCACGCCCGCCGGGCGCAGTTCGACCGGCAGGGCCAGCAGCCCGCGGTCGCTGGCGTACTTCAGCAGCGCGGCCACGCCCGCCAGCAGCACCAGCACACCGATCTTCACCGGCACGTTGCCCTCGGCGAAGCCGCGCCTGGTCCGCTCCCACAGGCGGCTGGCGACGCCCGGCCGCGCGCTGGCGGTGCCGCCGTCAGCGGCGGCGGCCGGCGCCTGCCCGGGCCTGGGCGGCAG
>NZ_PDWK01000112.1 GCF_010093135.1 Pseudoxanthomonas taiwanensis
ACAAGCGCCGCAACGAAATCGAGCGCCTGTTCCGCCGTCTGAAAGGGTTCCGCCGCATCTTCAGCCGCTTCGACAAGCTCGACGTCATGTTCGCGGCCTTCATCCACTTCGCACTGATCGTCGAATCGTTGCGATAGTGTTAACATGCCCTAGTCCGGCATGTCCCGGGCGGCATCCCCCGCATCCGCCGTGTTCCCGGGATCGGCCGCGCCCGCGCACGGCAGCCCGCGTTCCTCGCGCAGGATCTCCAGCACGCGGCCGATGACCACCGGATCGCGGTAGAGCGTGTGCCCCTGGTCCACCACCAGGGTCGAGCGTGCGCCCGGCAGCAGTGCGCTTTCCAGCGGTACCTGGCCGTCACCGCCCTGCCCGTGGAGATCGCCGGCGATGGTGTGGTAGCGGATGCCCGGCGCCGGCAGCAGCGATTCGCCGGCCCGCCGCACCGGTTGCGGCGCGCGCAGGGTCCAGATGCTGTCGAGCCGGGCGAAGCGGTAGCTGTCGCGCACCTCCTCGCGCACGTCCTCCGGGTGGGCCAGCGTCACCTCCTTGAGCGCCTGGATCTCCGGTGCGCGGCGGGCCACCAGCGCCCGGGCCAGTCGCCCGGCGAAGCCCGATGCGGCCGGGCCGCCCTTGTGCGGAGCGGCGAGCATGACCACCGCGCAGACCTCCGGATACGGATCGAACAGGAAGATGTCCTGGATCGCCGCCACGTTCTCCGCCGCCCCGTGGAGCTGCCCGGGGGCGACGGTGAACGCCGCATCCCACAGCACCCGTCCGCTGTCGACCGCGAGCAGGCGCGCGACCACTCCACCCAGGCTGTGGCCGACCAGCACATCTTCCCGCGCGCCGGGTCGTCGCCTTCCGGGTCGAGCAGTTCCCACATCCGGTCCAGGTACGTGCGGACGCGTTGCCTGGACACCAGCAGCGGGGCGTTGGTCTGGAATACGACGTGGATGACCTGGTAGCTGTCGCGCAGCACCGGATCGGCCCAGATCGCGCCGGACAGTTCGGCCCAGATGATCGGGTGGCTGCCCACCCCGTGCACCATCACCACCGGCGTCTTGCGCGGGTCGTAGTCCGTGAGCAGGTAGGCGCCCGCGCGCCGGCCGATGCCATCGCCTCCGAGCAGCCCGTAGACGCCCAGCCGCGGAAGGCGCGAGGCCATCGCGCCCTTCCAGTAGGACGAGAACGCATCGAACGAGAGCCGCATCCCGCGCCCGCCCACGGTGGTCGACGGCGTCGCCACCGGGTCGACGATGCGCACGACGGGGACGTCGTCGCCATGCTCGATCCAGGCGGTGGCCCAGCGGTAGATCCCTTCCGGCGTGTACAGCGCACAATCGGGCGCATCGGTGCAGCGGTCGGCGCGCAGCACCAGTGGCAGGCCGAAGCCGGGCTGGCGGAAGTCCCAGCCCGGCGGCACCGGGACATCCTGCGCCGGGGTGATCGTATAGGCACCGCGGGCCATCGGGCTGGCACCTTCGATCCGTAACTCCAGCTCGCGTCCGGCGATGCGCCGCCGCCCGGGTTGCCATCCGCCGGGATGGCGGCGGAACAGGTCCAGCAGCGCCCGCGTCGAACAATGGTCCGCCAGTGCGATTCCCGCATCCGGCAGGGCCACCTCCCCGTCCAGCGCGGCATGGGCCGCGGACGCGCAGTCCAGCCACAGGCGCGTGCGGATCGACGGGTCCGGCTCGCGCGCCGCGGGGCGGGCAAGCGCGGCGGCCTCCTGCTGCGTGCGTGGACCAGCCGCTGCGGCGGCAGCGGAAGGTTCGCGGGGCGTGGCCACGCAGCCGGCCGCCACTGCGGCCAGCAGCAGCGTCCCGCGACGGATCGCCGGTGCCGTCGCGTCCCGGACGCGGATGCGGCCTGGGTGCCCCGGCACCTGTTCGATCGCTGGAGAGGGCTTCCTGTGCACCGGCATGGCACCCGGGAAGGCGGCGGGATGGGAACCGGAATTTACCGGGCCATGGCCCCTGCCGCGTCAACGCGATGGGCCGGCCTGTGCGGTGCATGCATGCGGCGCCCGGGCACCTGCACCGCCGACCGGCAGGGCGCCGCCGGGGTTGCGGTGCGGAAGCCTCCAGCTCCCGCCACGGCATGCCGGCCACCTGGGACCGGACGCGCATCGCGCCCGTACTGCCTACCCCGTCACGCGACAACTGCGCCGGCTCACCGCTCCAGCACCGCCAGTGTCCGTGGCTTGACCTGCGTCAAGGCCGCCGCCGACCCCGCTGCCGAAAAATGGAAGCGGTTGTTGGTGTTTGGTGAACGGTGTAAGGTCCTGAAACTATAGCACTTTCAGCCGCTTTCTTTTATCCCGTCATGAGGAACCGTCATGGGTAATACGAGAAAGTTGTGGCTGGGCCTTGCGGCCCTGCTCATCGTCTCGTTCGGCGTGCTGCTGTGGGCCGGAGGAGAGATCTTCCGCGCCGCACCGCCCGTGCCCGAACGCGTGGTGAGCGAGAGCGGTCAGGTGATCTACACCCGCGCCGACATCGAGAAGGGCCGTCAGGTGTGGCAGTCGATCGGCGGCATGCAGCTCGGCTCGATCTGGGGGCACGGCGGCTACGTCGCGCCGGACTGGAGCGCCGACTGGCTGCACCGCGAGGCGCTCGGCGTGCTCGACATCTGGGCGCGGCAGGAGGGCGCGGCGAACTTCCATGCGCTCACGCCCGATAAGCAGGGCATGCTGCAGGCGCGCCTGCAGCCGATGATGCGCAAGAACACCTACGATCCCGCGACCGGCACCATCACGCTGGACGAAGACCGGGTGGCGGCGATCTCCAACGTCGCCGCGCACTACGAGAGCCTGTTCGGCAACGACCCGGCCACCGCCTCGCTGCGCGAGGCCTACGCGATGAAGAACGACACGATCCCCGATGCCGACCATCGGCGCGCGCTGACCGCGTTCTTCTGGTGGACGGCGTGGGCGGCCACCACGGAACGCGGCGGCGCCGCCGGCGACACGCTCGCCCCGAGCCAGCCCGGCGTGGTGGACAAGCGCGTCACCTACACCAACAACTGGCCCGGCGAGCCGCTGGTCGGCAACACGCCGCCGCCGTCGCTGTGGGTGTGGTCGGCGTTCTCGGTGCTGTTCCTGCTGGCCGGCATCGGCCTGCTCGGCTGGCACCACGCGCGCACGCACCAGGAGGAGCACCACACCTTCCCGGCCAGCGATCCGCTGGCGACCCTGCGCGTCACCCCGTCGATGCGCGCCACCGCCAAGTACTTCTGGGTGGTGCTGGCGCTGTTCCTGGTGCAGATCCTGCTCGGCGCGATCACCGCGCACTACCAGGTCGAAGGCCAGGAGGCGTACGGCCTCGCGCTGTCGGAAGTGCTGCCCTACTCGATCACCCGCACCTGGCACACGCAACTGGCGGTGCTGTGGATCGCGGTGGCCTGGCTCGGCACCGGCCTGTACATCGCGCCGGCGCTCTCCGGGCATGAGCCGAAATTCCAGCGTCTCGGGGTGAACTTCCTGTTCGTGTGCCTGCTGATCATCGTGGTCGGCTCGTTCGCCGGGCAGTGGCTGGCGGTGATGCAGAAGCTGGGGCTGGAGCACAACTTCTGGTTCGGCCACCAGGGCTGGGAGTACGCCGACATGGGCCGCTTCTGGCAGTGGTTCCTGTTCATCGGCCTGCTGCTGTGGCTGACGCTGGTCGGCCGCGCCCTGTGGCCGGTGCTGCGCGGGCCCAAGAGCGACACCAAGTCGATCGTCGGGCTGATGTTCCTGTCCACCGTCGCCATCGGCCTGTTCTTCGCCTCGGCGCTGATGTGGGGCGAGCACACGCACATCAGCGAGGTGGAGTACTGGCGCTGGTGGCTGGTGCACCTGTGGGTGGAGGGCTTCTTCGAGGTGTTCGCCGCCGCGGTGATGTCGCTGATCTTCGTCCGGCTCGGCCTGATCCGCGCGCACACGGCGACGGTGGCGGTGCTGTTCGCCACGGTGATCTTCCTCGCCGGCGGCGTGCTGGGCACGCTGCACCACCTCTACTTCGTCGGCACGCCGACCGCGGTGGTGGCGCTGGGCGCGAGCTTCAGCGCGCTGGAAGTGGTGCCACTGGCCTACATCGGCTTCGAGGCCTACCACACCTACAAGCTGGGCAAGGCGACGCCGTGGATGGTGCGCTACAAGTGGCCGATCCTGTTCTTCATCGCGGTGTCGTTCTGGAACCTGGTGGGCGCCGGCCTGTTCGGCTTCCTCATCAATCCGCCGCTGTCGCTGTACTACATGCAGGGCCTGAACCTGACGCCGCTGCACGGCCACACCGCGCTGTTCGGCGTGTACGGCATGCTCGGCATCGCGCTGGTGCTGTTCAGCCTGCGCGGGCTGCGCGGGCAGATGCGCTGGGACACGCAGGCGCTGAAGGTGTCGTTCTGGTCGTTGAACATCGGCCTGGCGCTGATGGCGCTGCTGACGCTGCTGCCGCTGGGCACGCTGCAGCTGCTGGCGGCGATCGAGCACGGCTACTGGTACGCACGTTCGGCGGACTTCATGCAGAAGCCCATCGTCGACATGCTGGTGTGGCTGCGCGTGCCGGGCGACACGGTGTTCGCCATCGGTGCGCTGGCGCTGACCTGGTTCGTGGCGCGGCTGTGGATCTTCCCGCGCCGCGAGACGGTCACCGGCGGGGTGACCGAAACCGAACGCTGATCCGCGAGCAGGCGTTCGAACCCGAGCCCCGGCCTCGTGCCGGGGCTCTTCTTTGGTTCTTCTCCCAACTGAGGGGAGAGAGGCGCACGGCCGACCCGGCAGAATTGTTGTTCTCGAGGCAACAAAACGGGGCCGGCCGTGGCCGAAGTGGATTGTATGTCCCAGCTGGGTGGCTGGAA
>NZ_PDWK01000113.1 GCF_010093135.1 Pseudoxanthomonas taiwanensis
CAACACGCGCGAGCCTCCACTCTCTATTCGGCGGCAGCGGAGGATGGGTAGAAGAGCCAGCGGGGGCACGCGCCGGGGCGGGGGCCGGTTCGGCGCGCTCGTACTGGGCGCGGAACTTGGCCAGCACCGGCAGGCCCAGGCGCTCGGCCAGGGCGTCGTTCTCGCGGGTGCCGTAGGCCAGGGCCACCGGCAGCACGCCGGCCTCGCGCAGGCCCTCGATCAGGGCGCGGGCGGTGGCCTCGTCGGGGGTCTGGCTCAGGCCGCCGAAGTCCACGATCACCGCGGCGCGGCCGAACAGCTTGGGCGCGCGCTGCACGCGCTCGCGCATCTCGCGCACCAGCTGCGGCACGTCGAGGGTGCGCACGCGCAGGTTGGCGATGCCCACCTGGCCGATCTTCAGTTCGCCGGCCTGCTCGTAGTCGTTCACTGCCAGCGCCACGTCAGGTTCCCGTCGCCAGGCTGGTGCGCGGCTGTGGCCGGCGCGGGCGGCCGACCCACGGCAGGTCGGGCAGGTTGTCGCCGTAGGTCTCGCGGACCCACGGGTAGGAGCACAGTTCCTTCATCATCATGCTGGCGCGCACATCCACGTCGGGCATGACGTTCTGGCCGACCTCGTGGAAGCCGAAGCTGCCGTGGAACAGCAGCGCCGGGTCGGCACCGTGGTCGAGGAACACCTCGCAGCACAGCAGTGGGTAGCGCAGCTCCGCGTAGCTCTGCACGTCGGCGTAGAAGGCGCGGCCCACGCCACCGCCGCGGCGGCGGGAGGCGACCACGATGCGGTCGATGTAGAAGAAGTGCGGGTAGCGCTCCTTGAACCAGGCGAAGTTGCAGCTGTCGTGGTCGCTGTCGCTGCCGAACCCGACCAGGAACCCGGCCAGGTTGCCGTCGCGCTCGGCCACGCGGAAGTACTCGGCCTTCTCGTAGAAGGAGTGCAGCCTGGCCGAATCCAGCGGCAGGATCGCCGATCCGGCGTTGTTGTTGAGCGCCAGGACCGAGTCCAGCTCGTGTTCGCGGACGTCGCGGATGACGATGGACATGGAGAGGGGAACCGGCTCCGGAAGGAATGCGCGGCCGCGGTCGGCGGCCAGCCGGGATTATTGCATGGGGCCCCGGAGCCGGGCGAACGGAACATGACTTCCGTCGCAGCGCGCCGGCCGCGGCGGGGCCGTAAGATGCAGCCATGTTCGGCCTCAGCCACACCCGCCTGCTGCGCTATGCCGGCCTGTTCACCTGGGCCATGGTGGGCGTGCCGCTGGTCTATTCCCAGTACGTGCCCGCCTACGGCAGCGAGGATTTCGCCCTGGACGCCGAGCGCGGCCTGATCCTGGGGCTGTTCGTCTGCTATTTCGGCTTCGGCGCCTGTTACTGGTGGCTGACCCGGGGGCTGGGCTATGCCCGCCCGACCTGGACCGACCGGGTCCTGCTGCTGGCCCTGACCGTGGCCGCCCTGGCGGTCAGCTACTTCAATGCCTCCGGCCTGGGCAGCATCCTGCTGATGGTGGCCGCCGGGGTGATCCCCTGGCTGCTGCCCCCGGCCTCCGGGGTGCTGCTGCTGCTGGTCAGCCAGCTGGCGGTGCTGCCCATCTATTACGGCATGTTCCACATGCCGCTGTTCGAGGCGCTGATGCAGTCGCTGCTGTACGGCGGCTTTTCCCTGTTCATCTACGTGACCAGCCTGGTGGCCCGGCAGCAGGCCCAGGCCCGGGAGGAGCAGCGCCGGCTCAACGCCGAGCTGCGCGCCACCCGCGCCCTGCTGGCCGAGAGCGCCCGGGTCAACGAGCGCACCCGCATCTCCCGCGAGCTGCACGACCTGCTGGGCCACCACCTGACCGCGCTGAGCCTGAACCTGGAGGTGGCCGGGCACATGACCGAGGGGCGCGCCCAGGAGCACGTCCGCCAGGCCCACACCCTGGCCAAGCTGCTGCTGACCGACGTGCGCGAGGCGGTGTCCCAGCTGCGTGACGCCAGCGGCGGGATCGACTTGGCCGCGGCCCTGCGCCCGCTGGCCGACCACGTGCCGGCGCTGGACATCGACCTGCAGGTCGAGTCGCCCCTGGCCGTGGACGACCCGGAACGGGCCCACGTGATCCTGCGCTGCACCCAGGAGATCATCACCAACGCCGTGCGCCACGCCGGGGCCCGCCACCTGTGGATCCGGATCTGGCGGGAGGCCGAGGCCATCGTGCTGGACGCGCGCGACGACGGGCGCGGCGCCGACGGGCTGGTGCCCGGCAACGGCCTGCGCGGCATGCATGAACGGGTCCGCCAGTGTGGCGGTACCCTTGAGATCCAGACCCGGCAGGGGGACGGCTTCCGCCTCCGGCTGTCCATTCCCGCCGCCACCTTGGCCCGGCCCGTTACCGAAGGAGCGCTGCCATGATCCGAGTCTGCCTGGTCGACGACCAGACCCTGGTGCGCCAAGGCATCCGATCCCTGCTGGCCCTCGATGGAGGCATCGAGGTGGTGGCCGAGGCCAGCGACGGCCGCCAGGCGGTGGAGCTGATCCCCCAGGCCGCCCCCGACGTGGTACTGATGGACATGCGCATGCCGGTGATGTCCGGCCTGGAGGCGCTGCAGGTGCTGTCCCGCCAGGGCCAGCTGCCGCCGACCATCATCCTGACCACCTTCGACGACGACCAGCTGGTGCTGGCCGGCCTCAAGGCCGGGGCCAAGGGCTACCTGCTGAAGGACGTGTCCCTGGAGCAGCTGGTCGGGGCCATCCGCACCGTGGCCGAGGGCGGCTCGCTGGTGCAGCCGGCGGTGACCCAGCGTCTGCTCTCGGGCCTGGAGCACATGCGCAACGACTTCGTCAGCCTGGACCGCCCGGACCCGCTCACCGACCGCGAGACCGAGATCCTGAGGCTGATGGCCTCCGGCTTCTCCAACAAGGAGATCGCCAACTCGCTGGGCGTGGCCGAGGGCACGATCAAGAACCACGTGTCCAACATCCTGAGCAAGCTGGGCGTGCGCGACCGCACCCGCGCCGTGCTCAAGGCCTTCGAGCTGCAGCTGGTCTGAGCGGCGGCATGTCCGGCACGGTGCCGGAGGCGACGGGCGTCGGGCCGCGCCGGCGGCGACCGGCGCCGGAAGCGCGCGCGGGGCACGTCGCCACTGCTCCATACCGTTGCGTGCGGTCGCGCAGGGTGTGCCCGGATTGTGAGAATTCCGTTGCGACACGGCGGCGGATCGCCGGCCACGGCTGCGCGCGGGCGCGGAAGCCTGCTACGATTCGCCCTTCGCATCGCCAAACTCGCCGTGGAATCGGCCCCGGAGACTCCTGAATGACCCGCATTATCGAGTTCCTGATCGCCTTGGGGATCGTGGCTGTCCTGTTCCTGGTGGTCGGCATCATCCTGCCGGACCATCGCCACATCTCGGAAAGCGTGGAAACCAACCGCAAGATGACCATCGTGTACGACACGGTGAACAATCTGCGCCGCTTCAAGGACTGGAACCCGCTGGTGCTGCGTGATCCGAAGATCGAGCTGCGCCTGTCCGGCCCGGAGACCGGCCCGGGCGCCCGCCTGGACTACGCCTCCCGGGAGGGCTACATCGGTTCGGGCAGCTGGGAGATCGTCGAGTCGGTCCCCAACGAGAAGGTGGTGATCAAGGTCGAGGACTCGCAGCGGGGCCGTGACAAGACCATGCAGTTCCTGCTGGAGCCGACCGGCAAGAACAACCGCAACGTCAAGATCACCCAGACCTACGACGTCGAGTACGGCTGGGACCTGCTGGGCCGCTACGCCGGCCTGTACGTGGGCCGCCACGTCGGCGACGACATGAAGCTGGGCCTGAGCCGCATGGCCAACATGCTGGCCGCGGTGCCGAACTTCGACTACCGCGCCGACGGCGTGCCGCTGCGCGACCTGAAGATCGTCGACGTCCCGGCCGAGGATCTGCTGGTGGTCAACGCCGGCAACGTGGACCGCACCAACGACGCGATCAAGCAGTCGATCAAGAACAACCAGGAGTGGATCAAGCGCGTCATGGACGCCAACGGCCTGGAGGCCGCCGGTCCGCTGCGCATCATCACCACCGACTTCGGCGCCGAGAAGTACGCCTTCGACGTGGCCGTGCCGGTGCGCCGCAAGGGCTCGGCGCCGGCCGCCGCCGGCGAGGAGCAGGCCAAGGCCGAGGGCGAGGGCGAGGACGCCGCCAAGGCCAAGCCGGAGGCTGCCCAGGCCCCGCTGGTGGCCGCCGAGGGCGAGGAGCTGAAGGTCACCATCCCGCAGGGCGCCCCGGTGCAGTACGTGCGCACCAAGGCCCACCGTGCCGCCTACGGCGCCTACACCGGCTACATGGCCGAGCTGGACGCCGTGCGCAACTCGGTGCGCGCCTGGGCCATGACCCACGGCTACGAGGTCACCGAGCGTCCGTACGAGGCCTGGAAGGGTGGCGTGGACAAGTCGTTCACCGCCGAGGGCGAGTACGACGTCTACTGGGCCGTCAAGTAAGCGGGGCCGGCGTTTGCCGGCATCCGCCAGCCCTGGAAAGGCGCCGCGCAAGCGGCGCTTTTTCGTTCCTGATTAGCCCCGACCCTCAGCCATGAAAATTGCTCGCAGCGCGCAAGACCGGCTCGGGGCAAGGCTTGCAGCGCAGCATGGCGGTGGCCAGTCGCGGCAGCATCTCATGCAGGCGGAAGCGACGGTTGAACCGGTAGGCGGCTTCGGCCAGGTAGCGCCGCGCGTACTTGGCCTGGCGGA
>NZ_PDWK01000114.1 GCF_010093135.1 Pseudoxanthomonas taiwanensis
CTCGCGCCGCGTGCGCTTGCGGCTCCCCAGACCCTCGGCATCACCGAACGACAGCTGCATCGCACTCACCCCGATCACGGTGAGGCATTGTCGCGCAATCGGGCGGAGTTGTTCAGACCTTCCCTAGCGGTCGTCCCAGAAATCCGGCAGCCCGGCCGTCTGCCACCAGCGCTTGGCCTTGGCGTCCCAGCGCCAGCGCTCGCGCCAGCGCACCACCCGCTCGGCCTGGGTGTGGCGGTTGACCACGCCGATCTCCACCTCGCGCACCACGCTGCCGTCGGGCAGCCGCGCGTTGGGGCCCTCGCGGTAGCTGGACACGCGCAGCTGGCGGTAGCGCTCGAACTCCAGCTCGGTCAGCGGATGGGCCTGGCGGTACTCCGGGTCCACCAGCTGCCAGGCACCGCCGAAGTCGCCCCAGCGGATCGCACCGGCGAAGGCCATCTGGATCTCGTCCAGCTTGGCGCGCTGGCGGCCGCCCGCGGCCGCGGCCGGCAGGGCCAGCAGCAGCGCCAGCAGGGCCAGGGGCAGGGTCTGGATCGCGCGTGGCATGGGCGGGTTCCCGCGGAAGGCTCCCCGCATCCTAGCAGCGCCGGCGGGCCGGCTCATCCGCGCGCCAGGGCCACGAAGCGGCCGCTGAAGGTGGTGGCGTCGGCACCGTCCGGCAGGGCGATGCGCGCGGCGATGCGGCAGCGCGCGCGGCCGCGCTCGGCGAAGGTGCGCACGAACGTGTCCCAGTCGCCCTCCTCCAGCCAGGCCTCGGCCTGCAGCGCGTCGTACAGCGGCGCCAGGTAGCGCACCTGGCTGTCGGCCACGTAGACCTCGGCCTGCAGGCCGGCGCGCAGCAGCCGCCAGGTCGCCAGGCTCCAGCCGGCCAGGGTCAGCAGCGACACCAGGCTGCCGCCGAAGGCCGAGCCCTTGTCGTTGACGTTCGGCGCCAGCGGCGCGTGCAGGCACATGCGCCCGTCCACGACGCCGTCCACGCGGATCTGCATGGCATGCACCTGGGGGATGCGCGCCAGCTGCGCGCGCAGCGGTTCGAGGGAGGGATCGGCGCTCATGCGTCCGGGCATCACGTGTGGGGGGCCGGCATAATGCCGCAATGACGTCGCCGCGTCCCCCCGCCTGGACCCTCGTGTCGCTGCGTCCGCGCGGCGGCCACGACGGGCTGCGCCGCGCCGCCGCCGCCCGCGGCGGCCGGGTGCTGGCGCTGTCGCCCTGGGCGCTGGAGGCGCGCGACGATGCCGCCACCCGGCAGGCGCTGGAGCACGCCCTGCAGGCGCAGGCGCTGGTGTTCACCAGCCCGGCGGCGGTGCGCGCCGCAGCGGCCCTGCGACCACTGCGCTCCCGTCCCGATCAGCACTGGCTGGCGGTGGGCGAGGGCACCGCGCGCGCGCTGCGGCGGGCCGGCGTGGCGGAGGTGGCGGCGCCGGCGCGGATGGACAGCGAGGGCCTGCTCGCCCTGCCCGGCCTGCGCGGGGTGGCCAGTGTCGGCCTGGTCCCCGCGCCCGGCGGGCGTGGCCTGATCGCCGCCGAACTGGCCGGCCGCGGTGTGGAGGTGCGTCGCGCCGACGTCTACGAACGGGTGCCGTTGCCGCCTTCCGCAACCGCACTGGCGCGCCTGCGTGCGCTGCGCCCGCCGGCCTGTCTGGCCCTGAGCAGCGCCGAGGCCCTGCGCGTGGTGCTGGAGCAGTGGCCGGCCGAGGCCGGCACTCTGCTGCGCCGCTGCGCGGTGGCCGCGGCCAGCGCGCGGCTGGCGGAGATCGCCGGCGCGGCGGGATTCGCGCCGGTGGCGGTGGCCGCCAGCGCGCGGCCGGCGGCCCTGGCCGCCACCGCCCACACCCTGCTGGCGGCCGCCTGAGGCGCTCCTCCTTGCGGGCGCAACGGGGCCAAGCGATGCTGCGCTTCCACGGTCGCCGCGCCGGCGTGGCCCTTCCGTCCGCCCCGCCCCGCGGCCGCCAGACAAGGATGCTGCCGTGAACGACCTCCCCGCCCCCCGCTTGCCGCGCACCCGCCTGCTGGTGGCGCTCGTGGTGCTGCCCGTGCTGGCGCTGGCCGGCTTCCTCGCCTGGCGCGGCTGGCAGGCGCGCCAGGCCGAGGCGCAGGCGCGCGCGGCCGAGGAGGCCCGCCAGCTGGACACCCTGCTGCAACGTCTGGACACCCTGCGCGGCGACCTGCGCGCGCAGGGCCGCATGCTGCAGGACGCGGTCTCCGCCAACCGCGTGCTGCGCGACGAGGTGCTGGGCCTGGGTCAGCGCAACGCCCTGCTCGAGGAGACGGTGGCACGGCTGGCGGCCAGCAGCCGCGCCGGCAGCCAGGCCGCGCGCCTGGACGAGGCCGAGCTGCTGCTGGTGCTGGGCGAGCAGCGCCTGCGCATCGCCGGCGACGCCGAGGGCGCGCGCCGCGCCTACGCGCTGGCCGCCGGCCTGCTGGAAGGGCTGGACGATCCGGACCTGCTCAACCTGCGCCAGACCCTGGCCGGCGAGCGCGCCGCCCTGGACGCGCTGGGCCCCGGACCGCGCGCCGAGCTGGCCCGGCGCCTGGATGCCCTGGACGCGCGCCTGGCGCGGCTGCCCGAACAGCCCACGCCGCCGGCGCGCCCGGCCGGCCCGTGGTGGCACCGCGTGCTGGCGCCGCTGGTGCGGATCCAGCCGGTCGGCGAGCAGGCCCTGCTCACCGGCGCCGAACGCACGCTGGCGCAGGATGCGCTGCAGGCCGAGCTGACCCTGGCCCGCGCCGCGCTGGAGCGCGGCGACGTTGACGCCTTCCACACCGCGCTGAACCGCGTGCACGCCTGGGCGCGGCGGTTGTGGCCGGATTCACCGCCGCTGCGGGAAGTTCTGGCCGAACTGGAGGCACTGCGGAGCGCGCCGCTGCAGCCGGCCGACCCGCCGGCGCTGGGCACCACCCTGTTGCAGCTGCGCGCGCTGCGCGACGGAAGGAGTGCGCGATGAAGCCCTACCGCTCGCTGGTGATGCTGCTGCTGGCCGCCGCCCTCGGCGTGCTGGCGGCCACCTGGCTGGCCCAGCAGGACCTGTCGGCGCTGGGCCGGGTGATCGTGCGCACCGGCGGCTACGACTACAGCACCTCGGTGCCGGCCGCGCTGCTGCTGGTGCTGCTGGCCTGGCTGCTGCTGGGCGCGCTCTGGTACCTGCTGCGCCTGCCGGTGCGCACCTGGAGCCGCTACCGCAAGCGCCGCGGCCGCGCTCGCCTGCTGGAGGGCCTGGCCGCCCTGCAGGGCGGGCACTGGAGCCGCGCCGAGCGGCTGCTGGCCGCCGCCGCCGAGGATCCCGAGGCCGGGGCCCTGGCCCTGGCCGCGGCGGTGCGCGCCGCCGACGGGCGCGGCGACGGCAACGCCGCGCAGGAATGGCTGCGCGCGCTGGCCGGGCGCGACCCGGTGGCGCACGCCCTGCTGCAGGCCGAGCGCCTGCTCGGGCAGGGTCGGCCGGTGGACGCGATCAACGCCCTGGACGTGGCGGCGGCGCAGCCGCTGCCGCCGCGGGGCCTGGTGCTGCGGGTGCGCGCGCTGCGCATGATCGGCCGCGCCGGCGAGGCCTACGGCCTGCTCGGCGCGCTGCGCCAGCAGAACGCGCTGCCGCCGGCGGAGCTGGCCCAGCTGGAGGGGGAGCTGGCCGCGCAGGCGCTGCAGGAGGCCGCCGACGCCAACGAGCTGGCCGAGCGCTGGGAGGCCACGCCCAAGCCGCTGCGCACGGCGCCGGACGTGGTCGCCGCCTACGCGGTGCGCGCCGCCGCCCTGCGCTGGAACGACGCGGCCCTGCGCCACCTGGACCACGCCCTGGACGCCCGCTGGGACGAGGCCCTGGCCGCGCTGTACGGGCGCCTGCCGATCGGCCACGTCGACTCGCGCCGCGCCAGCGCGCAGCGCTGGCTGCAGGCGCACCCGGCCAGCCCGGCGCTGCTGCTGACCCTGGCCCGCCTGGCCCGGCAGCAGGGCCAGTGGACGCAGGCCGAGGACTTCCTGCACCGCGCCCTGGCCCAGGGCGCCGGTGCCGAGGCCTGGGAGGAGCTGGGCGACGGTCTGGCCGCCGCCGGCGACGAGGCCCGCGCGCGCCTGGCCTACGCCAACGCCCTGCGCGCCTCCCGCGGTGAACCGGTGCAGGCGCTGCCCGGCCGCGACCTGCGCGAACGCATCCACGACCTGGCCGTCCCGGAAACACGCGACGGCCACGGCATCCCGCACCTGCCCGGCCAGGGCTGAGGCCCGCGCCCGCGACGGCGCCCGCCCTCCGCATACCGCGACAACCGCCCGCAACCGTGACGCACTGCGCGCCGGGCGCGTGATGGCGTGCGGCTTCCCTGCATCCGCCCGCCGCGACGGTTCAAGTGGTCCATCCCCCCGCCGATACCACCGCGCCCGGATGCGCCGGCAAGCCGGGAACCGGGCCGGCATGCGGTGCAGGTCCGTCCATGCGGAGGGACCGGCCCGCATCCGTTTCCTCCCCTCCCTCCACCCGCCAACTCGCCCATGAACGAGTTCCTGCAACGCTTCACCGTCGGCAAACGCATGTTTGCCGGCTTCGGCCTCATGCTGCTGCTGATGGCGGCCATCGCCGTGGTGTCGGCCATCTCGCTTTCCACCGTGCAGTCGCA
>NZ_PDWK01000115.1 GCF_010093135.1 Pseudoxanthomonas taiwanensis
CGGCGGTACTGATCGCCCTGGCGGTGACCCTGGCCGCGGGCCTGGCCACCGGCCTGGGCAGCCTGCTGGTGATCTTCGCCCGCAGCCCCCACCCGCGCCTGCTGGCCTTCGGCCTGGCCTTCGCCGGCGGGGCCATGGTCTACGTGTCGCTGTCGGAGATCCTCAACAAGTCCATCGCCTCGTTCACCCTGGCCTACGACGCGCGCACCGGCTTCGCCTGGGCGACCCTGGCCTTCCTGGCCGGCCTGGTGCTGATCATGCTGGTGGACCGGCTGATCCCCAACCCGCACGAGACGCTCAGCACCGAGGACCCGAGCCTGCGCCAGCAGAACCTGGAATACGTGCGCCGGGTCGGCCTGATGACCGCGGTGGCCATCACCGCGCACAACTTCCCGGAGGGGCTGGCCACCTTCTTCGCCACCTTGGAGAGCCCGGCGGTGGGCCTGCCGCTGGCCTTCGCCATCGCCATCCACAACGTCCCCGAGGGCATCGCCATCGCCGTGCCGGTCTACTACGCCACCGGCGACAAGCGTTACGCCTTCGTGGCCAGCCTGCTGTCCGGCCTGGCCGAGCCGCTGGGCGCGGCGATCGGCTACGGCCTGCTGTCCACGGTGCTGTCCGAGGCGGTGTTCGGCGCGGTGTTCGGCCTCATCGCCGGGGTGATGGTGTTCCTGGCCATCGACGAGCTGCTGCCGGCGGCCAAGCGCTACGCGCGCGGCCACGAGACCGTCTACGGCCTGGTCAGCGGCATGGGCGTGCTGGCGCTGAGCCTGGTCCTGTTCAAGTGGTGAGCGGCCGCCCGGCGCTCAGGCCAGGCGGTCCAGCACCTCGGCCAGCTCCGGTGCCAGCGGCGCGTTGATGGTGTAGGCGGCGCGGCCCTCGTCCAGGGCGAACTCCAGGGAGGCCGCGTGCAGGAACAGCCGGCGCAGCCCGGCCCTGTCGCGCAGGCGGCGGTTGGCCTCCGGATCGCCGTACTTGTCGTCGCCGGCCACCGGGTGGCCGATGTGCCGCGCATGGACGCGGATCTGGTGGGTGCGGCCGGTGTCGATGCGCACCTCGCAGTAGGAGTGCCCGCCGCGCCGCTCCAGCACCCGGAAGTGGCTCAGCGAGGGCTTGCCGTCCGGGTCCACCTGCACGTGCCGCTCCCCGCCCTGGCGCAGGCCCACGTGCAGGGGCGCATCCACGCTCAGGGTGCCGTCCGGCAGGCGGCCGACCAGCAGGGTCAGGTAGCGCTTGCGCATGCCCCCGGGCCGGCGCATCAGGGCCTGCAGCTCGGCCAGCACCGAGCGCTTCTTGGCCACCACCAGCAGGCCGGAGGTGTCCCGGTCCAGGCGATGCGCCAGCTCCAGGGTCTGGCCCGGGCGCAGGGCGCGCAGGGTCTCGATGGCCCCGAAGCTGATCCCGCTGCCGCCGTGGCTGGCCACCCCGGAGGGCTTGTCCAGGGCCAGCAGGCGGGCGTCCTCGTAGACGATGGCCGCCTCGATCCGCTGCAGCAGCCCCGGCGGCGGGGCGCCGCGGGCGGCCTCCTCGCCCAGCCGGACCGGGGGGATGCGGACCTCGTCGCCGGCGGCCAGCTTGCGCTCGGCCTTGGCCCGGCCGCCGTTCACGCGGACCTGGCCGCTCCGCACCAGCTTGTAGACCAGGCTGCGGGGGGCCCCCTTGAGCTGGCCGAGGAGAAAGTTGTCCAGGCGCTGGCCGTCGCGGTCGTCCGGCACCGTGACGGTGCGGGCACCCGCGCGGGTGGGGGCGGATTCGGTCATGGGGTCGATAATTCTGTTAGACTCGGCCGGCGATGTAAGGGTTTGATTCCGCAGGAGGAAGCCGCAGGGCCGAAAGCCCGGCTTCCCGCGATCCCGGCACAGTGCGCGGCCACCGCCCCCGGGGCGGCCATGTTAGCGGCTTGCAGGCAGACCCGGCCATGGCCCGGTGGTCGGATCACCGGAAATGCTGAACACGTCCCGTGCGGCGCCCGCGCCGCCGGTCCTGCTACACCAACCAGAACAGCAAAGCGCTCCCGCGGTCCGCCGTGGTGTTGCAGCGCTGGAAAACAGGGCCCGACCAGCCGCGCATGCGCGATGGGCGGGAAAACCCGCCTCCGGGCGGGGTTCCAGGCAGCGAACGCCCCGGCGTTCCGCGCGCAGGAGCGCGTGAGGAACGCAACATGAAGCGAATGCTTATCAACGCCACGCAGGCCGAGGAGCTGCGCGTGGCGATCGTGGACGGCCAGACGCTCTACGACATCGACATCGAGCAGCCGTCCAAGGAACAGAAGAAGTCCAACATCTACAAGGGCCGGATCACGCGCCTGGAGCCATCCCTGGAGGCGGCCTTCGTCGACTACGGCGCCGAGCGCCACGGCTTCCTGCCGCTGAAGGAGATCTCCCGCGACTACTTCCAGGCCGGCGTGGACCCGAACAAGGCGTCCATCCGCGAGCTGCTGAAGGAAGGCCAGGAAGTCGTCGTCCAGGTGGACAAGGACGAACGCGGCAACAAGGGCGCGGCCCTGACCACGTTCATTTCGCTGGCCGGCCGCTACATGGTGCTGATGCCCAACTCGCCCTCCGCCGGCGGCGTCTCGCGCCGCATCGAGGGTGAGGACCGCGCCGCCCTCAAGGAGGCGATGGACAAGCTGAACATCCCGCCCGACATGGGCGTGATCATCCGCACCGCCGGCGTGGGCCGCGACGCCGAGGAGCTGCAGTGGGACCTGGACTACCTGCTGAGCGTCTGGCGCGCCATCGCCGAGGCCGCCCTCAGCAAGCCGGCCCCGTTCCTGATCTACCAGGAAAGCCGCCTGATCATCCGCGCCCTGCGCGACTACCTGCGCGCCGACATCGGCGAGATCCTCGTGGACACCGAGGAGATGTACAACGACGCGCGGCAGTTCATGGAACAGGTGATGCCGCAGAGCCTGCGCAAGCTCAAGCTCTACAGGGACAGCATCCCCCTGTTCAACCGCTTCCAGATCGAGTCGCAGATCGAGAACGCCTACGAGCGCACCGTGCGCCTGCCCTCCGGCGGCGCCCTGGTGATCGACCAGACCGAGGCGCTGACCGCCATCGACGTCAACTCGGCGCGCGCCACCAAGGGCGGCGACATCGAGGAAACCGCGTTCCAGACCAACCTGGAGGCCGCCGACGAGGTGGCCCGCCAGCTGCGCCTGCGCGACCTGGGCGGCCTGGTGGTGATCGACTTCATCGACATGGCCTCCTCCAAGCACCAGCGCGAGGTCGAGGCGCGCCTGCAGGCGGCCCTGAAGTACGACCGCGCGCGCGTGCAGGTGGGCCGGATCAGCCGCTTCGGCCTGCTGGAGATGAGCCGCCAGCGCCTGCGCCCGAGCCTGGGCGAGTCCAGCCAGATCGTCTGCCCGCGCTGCGAGGGCCACGGCCGCATGCGCAGCGTGGAGTCGCTGTCGCTGTCGATCATCCGCCTGGCCGAAGAGCACGCCATGAAGGAGAACACCGGGCAGGTGCTGGTCCAGGCCCCGGTGGAGATCGCCAACTACCTGCTCAACGAGAAGCGCGCCGCCCTGCGCGAGATCGAGGAGCGCCACGAGGCGCCGATCATCATCGTCGCCGACGAACACCTGCAGACCCCGCACTACGAGGTCACCCGCCTGCGCGAGAACGAGCTGGGCGAGGAGACCAGCAAGCCCTCGTACCAGCGCGGCACCCAGCGCAAGCTGCCGGTGCACGCCCTGACCAAGGCGCAGCTGAACATCCCGCCGGCCCCGGCCGTGACCAACGTCGCCCCGCCGCGTCCGGCCCCGGTGCGCGAGGAGCCGCCGGCCCCGGCGCCGGTCGAGGGCGGTCGCGGCGGCCGCGGCGGCCGCCGCCGTGGCGAGTCCGGCAACGGCCAGGCCAACGGCAACCGCGGCCAGCAGGCGCAGAAGCAGCGCGGCCAGCAGGCCAAGGGCGGCAACGGCCAGGCGCAGCCGGCCAAGGGGGAGCGGCCGGACAAGTCCGAGCGCCAGGCCCGCGCGGAGAAGGAGAAGGCGCAGCAGCAGAACGCCCAGGGCAGCCGCCAGCAGAAGCAGCGGCAGAAGCCGGCCGAGGCCGCCGAGGCGCCGGCCGCCAGGCCGGCGGTGCAGCCGGCCGCGCCGCGCGCCGAGGAGGCCCGTCCCGCGCCGCAGGCCGAACCGGGCCCCGCCCCGCCGACCCCCGGGGCCGCCGCGGCCGTGCCCGCCCGGG
>NZ_PDWK01000116.1 GCF_010093135.1 Pseudoxanthomonas taiwanensis
CCCGGCCCCGGCCCCCCCCCCACCCCCCGCACGCCGGCCCGCTCCTGCCGCGGGCCGCGCCCCCCCGGGCGCCCCCGGCCCCCCCCCCCCCGCCGGCAGACCTGACGCCTCCCGCGGCCCCCGACCAGGCCGGCCCGGAGTTCGTGGTCCGGCGCTTCGCCCTGGAGGGCGTGACCCTGCTGCCGGAATCCGTGCTGCAGGAGGCGCTGGCGCCCTGGCTCGACCGGCCGCTGCGCTTCCCCGAGCTGCAGGCAGCCCTGCGCCGGATCGTGGCGGTGTACCGTGAGCACGGCTGGTTCGCCCGCGCCCAGTTGCCGGAGCAGGACATCACCGAGGGCACCGTGGCGGTGCAGGTGCTGGAAGGCCGCTTCGGCCGCCTGGGCCTGCTGGACGAGGACACCCGCGCCAACGCCGAGTTCGTCGCCGCCATGGTCGGCCGCGGCCTGCGTGCGGGCGAGCCGTACGCGCTCGAGTGGCTGGAGCGCGGCCTGCTGCTGGCCAACGACCTGCCGGGTATCTACGTGGACGGCGTGTTGCAGGCCGGCCGCGAACCGGGCACCAGCGACCTGCTGCTGCAGGTGGAGGATGGCCCGTTGCTGACCGGCAGCCTGGGCGTGGGCAACGAGGGCAGCCGCTACACCGGCCGTGCCCAGGCCATCGGCCGGCTGTCGCTGGACAACCCCAGCGGCTACGGCGACCAGCTCTCGGCCACCGGCATGCGCGGCGCGGACCTGGAGTACGCCGGCGCCAGCTACATCGCCCCGCTGGGCAGCAGCGGCCTGCGCGGCAGCCTGGGCTACAACACCCTGCACTACCGCCTGGGCAAGGAGTTCGAGCTGCTGGAGGCCACCGGCAGCTCGCGCCTGCACCGCGCGGCGCTGGGCTATCCCCTGCGCCGCAGCGCGGCCTGGAACCTGGAGGCGGAGCTGGTCTGGACGCGCCGCCGCCAGGAGGACGCCAGCTTCGGCGTGGACCTGCACCGCCGCCACCTGCGGGACCTGACCCTGACCCTGCTGGGTGACGCCGTGCACCGCGGCGGCCACGGCGCCCATACCGCCTGGATCGCCGACCTGGCCAGCGGACGGGTGCGCCTGGCCCTGCCCGAGGACCGTCTGGCCGACGCCTCCGGCCCGGGCATCGAGGGCCGCTACACCCTGGCCCGGCTGGAGCTGCGCCACGACCGCTGGCTGGCCCCGGACTGGTACCTGCGCGCGCGCCTGGCCGGACAGTGGGCCGACGGCAACCTCGACTCCTCGCAGCAGTTCGTGCTCGGCGGCCCCTACGGCGTGCGCGGCTACCCGGTCAACGAGGCGCCCGGCGACAGCGGCGCGGTGCTGCAGCTGGAGCTGCACCGGATCGCGGCCACGCCCGGCGGCGGCGAGCTGGACGGCTTCGCGTTCCTCGACGGCGGCCGCATCCGCCAGCGCCAGGACCCGTGGGAGGCCCTGGATCGCAACCGCTACGGACTGGCCGCCGCGGGCCTGGGCCTGCGCTGGACCCGCCGCGGCTTCAGCGCCGCCCTCGCCTGGGGCGTGCCGCTGGGCGGCAACCCCGGCGGCTTCGACGGCGCCAACCAGGATGGCAGCCGCCGCGCGCCGCAGCTATGGTTCAACCTGCGCCAGCGCTTCCCGCGCTGAGCGCCTGCCCGGAGACCGCCATGCGCCACGGCCCCGCTTCCCGACTCCGCCTGCCCTTCCACGCCGCCGCGCTGGGCCTGCTGGCCTGGCTGCCGGCACTGGCCTGGGGCCAGGCGCGCGACGCACTGCCCGAGGACGGCCGGGTGGCCGCCGGCCACGCCGAGCTGGCCCGCCAGGACCGCGCCCTGACCATCACCCAGCGCACCCCGCGCGCGGTGCTGCAGTGGCGCAGCTTCGACATCGGCGCCGACGCGGCGGTGCGCTTCGTGCAACCGGACGCCTCGGCGGTGGCGCTCAACTGGGTGCTGGGCGGCACCCCCTCGCGCATCGCCGGCGAGCTGTCCGGCAACGGCCATGTCTTCCTGCTCAACGCCGCCGGGGTGCTGGTGGCGCCCGGCGCGCGGATCGACGTGGGCAACCTGGTGGCCACCAGCCTGGAGCTGACCGGCGGGGCGGCCTTCGACCGGCCGACCGCGGGCTTCGCCACGACCTGGCAGCAGGCAATCTCCGCCAACGGCCTGCTGGCGATGGCCGGCCTGGTCGCCGCCACCGAACCGGCCGCCGACCCGGCCGATCCCGCGCAGCAGGCTGCCCGGCCCGCCGGCCTGCTGACCCTGGAGGCCGGCGCCGACGGCCACCTGCGCATCGGCCTGGACCCTGCCCAGGTGCGGACGCTGCTGGAGGACGGCGGCATGCGCCAGGAGGGCGGGGAGCTGGTGATGTCGGCCGAGGCCGAGAGCACGGTGGCCGCCAGCGCCGTGGCCGGCGGCGGGGCGCCGCAGGCGCGCGGCGCGGTGCTGCGCGACGGCCGCCTGCTGCTGCTGGCCACGCCCGCGGACGGCGGCCAAGCCGGCGCGGCGCCGCGGTCCGGCGGCGGCATCCGCGCCTTCGCCGACGAGCCGCGGCGCTGAGCCTTACGCGTGCTCCAGGGCGTCGGCCAGGCGCTCGACCGCGATCACTTCCAGGTCCTTGTACTTCGCGCCGCCACGCGGGGCGTTGGCCTTCGGCACGATGGCGCGGCGGAAGCCGTGCGTGGCCGCCTCGCGCAGGCGCTCCTCGCCATTGGGCACCGGGCGGATCTCGCCCGACAGGCCCACCTCGCCGAAGGCGATGGTCTTGTCCGGCAGCGGCCGGTCGCGCAGGGAGGACAGCACCGCCAGCAGCACCGGCAGGTCGGCCGCGGTTTCCTGCACGCGGATGCCGCCGACCACGTTGACGAACACGTCCTGGTCGCCGACCGCGATGCCGCCGTGCCGGTGCAGCACCGCCAGCAGCATGGCCAGGCGGTTCTGCTCCAGGCCCACCGCGACCCGGCGCGGGTTGGACAGCGGCGAGGCATCCACCAGCGCCTGCACCTCCACCAGCAGCGGCCGCGTGCCCTCGCGGGTGACCATCACGCAGCTGCCCGGCTGGCGCGCGCTGCCGGACAGGAAGATCGCCGAGGGGTTGGGCACTTCCTTCAGGCCCTTGTCGCCCATGGCGAACACGCCCAGCTCGTTGACCGCGCCGAAGCGGTTCTTGAACGCCCGCAGCACGCGGAAACGGCTGCCGCTCTCGCCCTCGAAGTACAGCACCGCGTCGACCATGTGCTCGAGCACGCGCGGGCCGGCAATGCCGCCCTCCTTGGTGACGTGGCCGACCAGGAACACCGCCGTGCCGGTCTCCTTGGCGTAGCGCACCAGGCGCGCGGCGCTCTCGCGCACCTGGCTGACCGAGCCTGGCGCGGCGGTCAGGGTCTCGGTCCACAGGGTCTGCACCGAGTCGGCCACGATCAGGCGCGGCCTGGCCTGGGCGGCATGGTGCAGGATGGCCTCCACCCCGGTCTCGGCCAGCGCCTGCAGGTTGTCCAGCGGCAGGCCCAGGCGCACCGCGCGCCCGGCCACCTGCGCCAGCGACTCCTCGCCGGTGACGTACAGCGCCGGCACCTGCGCGGCCATCTTCGCCAGCGCCTGCAGCAGCAGCGTGGACTTGCCGATGCCCGGGTCGCCGCCGACCAGCACCACCGCGCCCTCGACCAGGCCGCCGCCCAGCACCCGGTCCAGTTCGCCGATGCCGGTGGACATGCGCACCTCGGCCACCTGGGTCACGTCCTTCAGCGCGGTGACCCTGGGCGGGTCCACCTTGCCGGCCCAGCCGGAACGGCGCGCCGCCGCCGGCGCGCCGCCACCGGAGGCCGGCTCCAGCACGACCTGCGAGAGCGTGTTCCACGCCCCGCACTCGCCGCACTGTCCCTGCCACTTGCTGTACTCCGCGCCGCATTCGCCGCAGACGAAGGCGGTGCGCGCCCTGCCAGGTTTGGTCATCTCCTCGCCATCCACGCTTGATGCTGCCGGGCAGGATACCCAACACCGTCGCAGCACGAGAGACGGCCACGCACGACCACGCACGTTGCGCATGCAGCCGCCTGCACGCAAGGGAAGGTCTGAACAACCCGCTCTGCCGCCCGGATTGCGGCATCGTGGCGCCGGCCTGGCGTCGCTTTCGAGCCGGATTTCGCCCGTGCAGGGCGGTTTTTGGCGGGTTTCCCCGCCTTACGGACGCA
>NZ_PDWK01000117.1 GCF_010093135.1 Pseudoxanthomonas taiwanensis
CACCTCGCCCCCCGTTCTCTGAGTGCTCGTCTTCTCTTTCGATCCTCAACACGTAGCGCCGCCGCCGCTCTAACATCTATTGGTCGGCAGCGTCAGATGGTTATAAGAGAAGAGACAGCTGCAGGGCACGCCCGCGCCCGCCGCCTCCCACGGCAAGCGCCGGCGTGCCCTGCAGATCCTGCTGCTGGCCGGGGTCCTGGCCGGCGCCGCCTGGCTGGCCTGGTACCTGCTGTACGCGCGCTGGCACGAGTACACCGACGACGCCTACGTCCAGGGCAACCTGGTGAGCGTGGTGCCGCAGACCGCCGGCACCGTGGTCGGCATCGACGTGGAGGAAGGCGACCGCGTCGAAGCCGGCCAGGTGCTGGTGCGCCTGGACCCGAACGACGCCCAGGTCGCCTACGAACAGGCGGTGGCCAACCTGGCCGCGACCGTGCGCCAGGTGCGCGGCTACTTCGGCAGTGCCGACGCCGCCGAGGCCGGGCTGCGCGCGCGCCGGGTCGCGGTCGAGCAGGCCCGCGCCGACGTCAGGCGCCGCGAGGGCCTGGTGGCCACCGGCGCGATCTCGCGCGAGGAGCTGGATCACGCCCGCGACGTGCTGGCGGCGGCCGAAGCCGCGCTGGGCACCGCCGAGGGCAACCTGCGCCGCAGCCGCGCCCTGGTGGACGCCACCACCGTGCGCGAGCAGCCGCAGGTACAGGCCGCCGCGGCACAGCTGCGCCAGGCCTGGCTGGACCTGCAGCGCACCGCCATCGTCGCGCCGGTCTCCGGCCACGTCGCCCGCCGCCAGGTGCAGCTGGGCCAGCGCGTGCAGCCGGGCGCCACGCTGATGACCGTGGTGCCGCCGGAGCAGGTCTGGGTCGAGGCCAACTTCAAGGAGACCCAGCTGGCGGACATGCGCATCGGCCAGCCGGTGGAGGTGCGCGCCGACCTGTACGGCGGCGGCGTGCGCTACCAGGGCAAGGTCGCCAGCCTGGGCATGGGCACCGGCGCCGCGTTCTCGCTGCTGCCGGCGCAGAACGCCTCGGGCAACTGGATCAAGATCGTGCAGCGCGTGCCGGTGCGCATCGAGCTGGACCCGGCGCAGCTGGCCGAGCACCCGCTGCGTCTGGGCCTGAGCATGCACGTGGATGTGGACCTGCGCGACCGCAGCGGCCCGGTGCTGGCGCCGGCGCGCCGGGCCGAGGCCCCGCGCCTGGCCACCGACGTCTACCGCCGGCAGATGGACGAGGCCGACGCGCTGGTCGAACGGGTCATCGAGCAGAACCTGCCGCGCGCGCGCGGCTGACGCGGACGCCTCCCCATGTCCGACTCCGCCCCCCGTCCAGGCAGCGGCCCCGCGCGCGGCGCGGCGCCGGCCCTGCCCTTCGCCCCGCCCAGCGTGGCCCTGGCCACGCTGGGCCTGGCGCTGGCCTCGTTCATGCAGGTGCTGGACACCACCATCGCCAACGTGTCCCTGCCGACCATCTCCGGCAACCTCGGCGCCAGCGCCAACCAGGCCACCTGGGTGATCACCTCCTTCGCGGTCAGCAACGCCATCGCCCTGCCGCTGACCGGCTTCCTCACCCGCCGCTTCGGCGAGGTGCGGCTGTTCACCTGGGCGACGCTGGCCTTCGTGTTCGCCTCGTTCCTGTGCGGCATCTCGCAGAGCATGGGCATGCTGGTGGCCGCGCGTGCCCTGCAGGGCTTCGTCTGCGGCCCGATGTACCCGGTCACCCAGGCCCTGCTGCTGTCCATCTACCCGGCGGCCAAGCGCGGCCAGGCCCTGGCCCTGCTGGCGATGGTGACCGTGGTGGCGCCGATCGCCGGCCCGATCCTCGGCGGCTGGATCACCGACAACTACAGCTGGGAGTGGATCTTCTTCATCAACGTGCCCATCGGCCTGTTCGCCGCCTGGGTGGTGTCCTCGCAGATGAAGGGCCGGCCGGAGCGCACCGACCGGCCGAAGATGGACTACATCGGCCTGGCCACCCTGGTGCTGGGCGTGGGCGCGCTGCAGATCGTGCTGGACCTGGGCAACGAGAAGGACTGGTTCCAGTCCACCGAGATCGTGGTGCTGAGCATCGTCGCCACGATCGCCCTGGCGGTGTTCGTGATCTGGGAACTGACCGAGAAGGACCCGATCGTGGACCTGCGCCTGTTCCGCCACCGCAACTTCGCCGCCGGCACCGTGGCCATGGTGACCGCCTACGCCGCGTTCTTCGCCATCGGCCTGATGGTGCCGCTGTGGCTGCAGCGCAACCTCGGCTACACCGCGATCTGGGCCGGCTTCGCCACCGCGCCGATCGGCGTGCTGCCGATCCTGCTCACGCCGCTGGTGGGCAAGTACGCCGGCCGCTTCGACCTGCGCCTGCTGGCCAGCTTCGCCTTCGTGGTGATGGCCTTCACCAGCTTCCTGCGCGCCGGCTTCAACCTGGACGTGGACTTCCAGCGCGTGGCCGTGATCCAGCTGGTCCAGGGCCTGGGCGTGGCGCTGTTCTTCATGCCGGTGCTGAGCATCCTGCTGTCGGACCTGGAGCCGCACGAGATCGCCGCCGGCTCCGGCCTGGCCACCTTCGTGCGCACTCTGGGCGGCAGCTTCGCCGCCTCGCTGACCACCTGGGGCTGGAACCAGCGCACCACCATCCACCACGCCCGCCTGACCGAGCACCTGCCCGCGCACGACGGCACGGTGGTGGAGCTGGCCACACGGCTGGGCCAGGGCGACCTGCAGCGCGGGGCGATGCTGCTGGACCGGGAGATCGCCCAGCAGGCCGCGCAGATCGGCTTCAACGAGATCTTCCACCTGCTCGGCCTCATTTTCCTCGGGGTGATCGTGTTCCTGTGGTTCGCCCGGCCCCCGTTCGCGGCCAAGGGGCCGCGCCCGGTCGGCGGCGACCACTGAGCGCCGGCGGCCGGCCGCCGGCGCCGGCGCCGCGGAAACGCCGATGGCATTCCGGTCCCCGCCGGCGCTGTGCGACACTGCCCGGATGACAATCGTTCTCATCGCCGTCGCCGCCTACCTGACCGCCACCCTGCTGCTGGTCGGCGCCGTGGTCCAGGACCGCACCGAGACCGCGCGCGCCTGGCTGGCCCCCGCCCTGCTGGGCGTGGCCACCCACGGCGCCTACCACCTGGTCGTGGCCTGGCGCACCCCGGGCGGCCCGGACATGCACTTCTTCTCGGCCCTGTCCCTGGTCAGCCTGGGCATGGCCGGCATGACCTCGGCGGTGGCCGCGCGCGGGCGCATGGCCGCGCTGGGCGTGCTGGCCTACCCGCTGGCGGCGCTGCTGCTGGCGGTCTACCACGGCCACGGCCACGCGCCCTCGCCGGCGCTGGAGTGGCGCCTGCAGCTGCACGCCTGGCTGGCGCTGCTGGCCTACGCCACCCTGGCCATCGCCGCGCTGCTGGCGGTGATGCTGTGGATGCAGGAACGCGCGCTGCGTCGCCGCCTGTTCCGGCCGTGGCTGCGCGCGCTGCCGCCGCTGACCGAGCTGGAGTCGTTGCTGTTCCGCACCATCGGCATGGGCTTCGCCCTGCTGACCCTCACCCTGCTGACCGGGGTGCTGTTCGTCGAGGACTTCCTGTCCCAGCACCTGGTGCACAAGAGCGTGCTCAGCTTCCTGTCGTGGCTGGCCTTCGGCGGCCTGCTGCTGGGCCGCTGGCGCTACGGCTGGCGCGGCGCGCGTGCGGTGCACTGGACCCTGGTGGCCATGGCGCTGCTGCTGCTGGCCTTCTTCGGCAGCAAGTTCGTGCTGGAACTGGTGCTGGGCCGGAGCTGACGTCGCGGATGCGGATGCCGCCCAGGGGACGGTCTCCTTCGTGCCATTCCGCTCCGGCCGGTGCCGGAGCGGCCGACCGCGCGCGGCCACCGCTGCGCCTGGCCGGGCTGCTGCTGGCCCTGCATGCCGCGCTGGCCGCGGCCGCCAACCCGCCGCCGGATGCCGGGCAGCTGCAGCGGCAGGCCGAGCGCACGCTGGCGCCGCCGGCCGCCCCGCCACCGCCGGCCGACC
>NZ_PDWK01000118.1 GCF_010093135.1 Pseudoxanthomonas taiwanensis
CTGTCGAACCGCGCCGCCCCACCCCGACCCGCCGCCCATGAGCAAACGCTACGACCGCCACTACTTCGACCACTGGTACCGCGGCCAGGGCATCCACGACCCGAAGCGGCTGGCGCGCAAGGTGGCGCTGGCGGTGTCGGTGGCCGAGCACTACCTGGAGCGGCCCGTGCGCACCGTGCTGGACATCGGCTGCGGCGAGGGCGCCTGGCGTGCGCCGCTGCTGAGGCTGCGCCCGCGGGCGCGCTACCTGGGCTTCGACGCCAGCGAGTACGCCGTGGCCCGCTACGGCGCGCGCCGCAATCTGCACCTGGCCACCTTCGGAGACTTCGCCTGGCTGCGCCCGTGTGCCCCGGTGGACCTGCTGGTCTGCGCCGACGTGCTGCACTACCTGCCCTCGCGCGAACTGCTGCGCGGCCTGCCCGGCCTGGCCGAGCTGTGCGGCGGTGTCGCCTTCCTGGAAACGTTCACCGCCGGGGACGAATTCGAGGGCGACACCGAGGGCTTCCAGGCCCGCCCGGCCGCATGGTACCGCCGCCACCTGCGCGCCCACGGCTTCACCCCGGTCGGCTCGCACTGCTGGCTCGGCCCCGCCCTGGCCGGCAGCGCCTCGACCCTCGAACGGGCAGGCTGAGCCGCCCCGCGCCCGCGGCGACGCGACGCACGGAGCCGGTCGCAGCGGATGCGCCTGCCGCCGGTGACGCACGGCATTGGCGCCTTCCGGTGCCGCGGTCGAACGCCGACGCCGGATACGCCTGCCGGTTCGCCGCGGACGCGGCTCTCGCGGATCGCGGCGCGACGAGCGCCACGACGGGGACTTCACCCCCGCCGCGCCGCCCAGGTGTGGATGATGCGGGCGATGGCGGCCACGCCGTCGGTGAGCGCGGCCGGGCCGGGCTGCAGGATCAGTGGCGACTTGATCTCGTGCAGCTCGCCCTCGCGCACCGCCGGGATCGTGTCCCAGCCCGGGCGTGCGGCCACCTGCTCCGGACGGAAGCGCTTGCCGCACCAGGAGCCGAGGATGATGTCGGGGCGGCGCTCCACCACCAGCGCCGGATCGGCCAGGATGCGCGCCCGCGCCAGGGGCTGGGCCGCCAGCTCGGGGAACACATCCTCGCCCCCGGCGATGCCCACCAGCTCGGACACCCAGGCGATGCCGGTGATCTGCGGCTGGTCCCACTCCTCGAAATACACCCGCGGCCGCACCGGCAGTCCCGCGGCGCGCGCGGCGACCTCCTCCAGGCCGCGGCGCAGGCCGTCGGCATAGGCGCGCGCGCGTCCGGCCACGCCCACCAGCGCGCCCAGGCGCACGATGTAGTCGAGGATGCCCTCGACCGTGCGGTGGTTGGCGATCCACACCTCCACGCCGCGGCGCACCAGCTCGGCGGCGATGTCGGCCTGGATGTCGGAAAAGCCGATGGCCAGGTCCGGCTTCAGCGCCAGGATCGCCTCGATCTTCGCCGTGGTGAAGGCGCTGACCTTCGGCTTCTCGCGCCGCGCCTGCGGCGGACGCACGGTGAAGCCGCTGATGCCGACGATGCGGTCCTGCTCGCCCAGCGCGTACAGGACTTCGGTCGGCTCCTCGGTCAGGCAGACGATGCGGCGCGGCCCCATCATCCCACCCGCCTGCGGAAGAACACCACGCGCTCGGCCTCGGCGAAGCCGCAGGCCAGGTGCGCGGCCCGGCCGGCGGTGTTGTCCAGCCGCGCATCGGAGGCCAGTTCGGTGCAGCCGCGCACACGCGTCCAGGCCTCCACCGCCTGCACCAGCGCGCGGCCGATGCCGCGGCCGCGCCATGGCGGGGCCACGTACCAGGCCTCGAGGAAGCCCACCGGCGAGGTGGCCGTGCCATTGACGTGGCCGTGGCGCAGCGAGGCCTCGGCCATGCCGGCCGGCTGCCCGTCCACCTCGGCGAGGAACACGCCATCGGCGCCCGCGTGCAGCCACCGTGCCGCCTCGGCGGCCAGCGCGCCCGCGTCTTCCTCCGGCCACAGCGCGGCGCGCATCGCCACCCAGGCCGGCAGGTCGGCCGCGCCGGGCGCGCGCACGCGGACCCCGGTCACGGTTGCAGCATCCGCCTGGTCCAGCGGCCGTCGGCGCCGCGCGCGTAGAACCAGCGCTCGTGCAGGCGGAAGCTGGCGCCGTACCAGAACTCGAACGACTCCGGCGCCACGCGGAAGCCGCTCCAGCCCGGCGGACGCGGCACCGTCTGGTCGCGGAAGCGCGCCTCGACCTCGGCCAGGCGCGCCTCGAACTCTTCGCGCGAGGCCAGCGGCTGCGACTGCCGCGAGGCCCAGGCGCCGAGCTGGCTCATGCGCGGGCGGCTGGCGAAGTAGGCATCGGCCTCGGCGTCGTCCACCTGCGACACGCTGCCCTCGATGCGCACCTGCACGCCGGCCTCGCGCAGGTGGCGCCACAGGAACAGCAGCGCCGCGCGCGGGTTCTCGCGCAGCTGCCGGCCCTTGCGGCTGTCCAGGTGGGTGTAGAAGACGAAGCCGCGCTCGTCGAAGGCCTTCATCAGCACCGTGCGCGCCGAGGGCCGGCCGTCGGCACCGGCGGTGGCCACGGGCATGGCGTTCGGGTCGGGCATGCCGCTGCGCGGGGCCTCCTCGAGCAGGCCGGCGAAGGGCTGCAGTGCCTCGGCGTACAGCGGGTCGGTCATGGCGGCTTCCACCTGCGCGATCGGGATGCGTATTGTGGCCCCATGACCGCGAACGCGCACGGCTTCCCACAGGACCTGGTGCAGGCGGCGCTGGCCGCCAGCGGTGCGCGCGCCGGCGGGCCGCTGCGCGTGCTGGGCCTGTCCGGCCTGCAGGGCAGCGGCCAAAGCACCCTGGCCGCGCAGGTCGTGGCCGCGGCGCGCCAGGCGGGGCTGTCGGCGGCGTTTCTGTCGCTGGACGACGTCTACCTGACCGCCGCACGGCGGCGCGCGCTGGCGGCCACGGTGCATCCGCTGCTGGCCACGCGCGGGCCGCCGGGCACCCACGACCTGCCGCTGGCGCTGGCCACGCTGCGGGCGTTGCGTGCCGGCGGGTGTCCCGCACTGCCCCGTTTCGACAAACTGGGCGACGACCGCCTGTCCGAGACACTCTGGCCAAGGCCGGAACGACCGCTGGACCTGCTGGTGTTCGAGGGCTGGTGCCTGGGCGTGCCGGCGCAGGACGAGGCCGAGCTGGCCGACCCCGTCAACGCGCTGGAACGCGACGAGGCCCCCGACGGCACCTGGCGGCGCTGGTGCAACACCGCCCTGGCGCGCGACTACCCGGCGCTGTGGGCGCAGCTGGACGTGCTGTGGTTCCTGCAGCCGCCGGGCTTCGAGGTGGTGATGGAATGGCGCTGGCAGCAGGAACGGGCCCTGCAGGCGGCCGAGCCGGGCCGGCGCGGCATGGACCGTGCCGCACTGGCGCGCTTCCTCCAGCACTACGAACGGGTCAGCCGCCATGCCCTGCGCACCCTGCCGGGGCTGGCGGAGGTGACCGTGCCGCTGGACACGGCCCGCCGCCCGGCCCCGCCACGCTTCCGCCACACGGACTGAAGCGGCCGGCGACTCGGCGGCTCATCCGCTTCAACGGTTCCGCCGACGACCGCAGCCCCCCGGTGGCCGGGACCCAGGCCACACCGCCATGACCGGCCGCACAACGGCGGTCATCCACGCGCCGCGGGAACCCCGCCGCCCGCCGGGCGGCGGGGCGCGGGCGGGCAAACGGGCCGGCCGGCATCCCGGGGGGCGGGGGGGGGGGGACGGCAGGGGGGGGGCCGTTTCAAACTCCGAGTGTGCGG
>NZ_PDWK01000119.1 GCF_010093135.1 Pseudoxanthomonas taiwanensis
GGCGGGGGCACCGGGCAGGCGCCGCGGCGGCAGGCCGCGCACCGCCCCGGCGATGGCGCGGATGTGGTCGGGGGTGGTGCCGCAGCAGCCGCCGACCAGGTTGAGCAGGCCGGCCTCGGCGAACCCGCGCAGCACCGCGGCCATCTGCTCCGGGGTCTCGTCGTAGCCGCCGAAGGCGTTGGGCAGGCCGGCGTTGGGGTGCGCGCTGATGTGGCACTCGGCCACCGCGGCCAGAGCCTCGATGTGCGGGCGCAGCTCGCGCGCGCCCAGGGCGCAGTTCAGGCCGATGGACAGCGGCCGGGCGTGGGCCAGGGAGTGGTGGAAGGCCTCGGCGGTCTGCCCGGACAGGGTGCGGCCGGAGGCGTCGGTGATGGTCCCGGAGACCATCACCGGCAGGCGGGCGCCGCGCGCGTCGAAGGCCTCGGCGATGGCGAACAGCGCGGCCTTGGCGTTGAGGGTGTCGAACACGGTCTCCACCATCAGCGTGTCGGCGCCGCCGTCGATCAGGCCCTCGGCGGCCTCGCGGTAGGCCTCGCGCAGCTGGTCGAAGCTGGTGTTGCGGAAACCGGGGTCGTTGACGTCCGGGCTGATCGAGGCGGTGCGGCTGGTCGGGCCGAGCACGCCGACCACGAAGCGCGGCCGGCCGCTGGCGGCCTCGACCTCGTCGCAGACCTGGCGCGCCACCGCCGCGCCGGCGCGGTTGAGCTCGTACACCATGTGCTCCAGGCCGTAGTCGGCCTGGCTGATGGCGGTGGCGTTGAAGGTGTTGGTCTCCACCAGGTCCGCGCCGGCCTCCAGGTAGGCGCGGTGGATGGCGGCGATGGCCTCGGGCCGGGTCAGCAGCAGCAGGTCGTTGTTGCCCTTCAGCTCGCGCGCGCGGCCGTCGGCCGGCGGGTGCCGGCTGTCGTAGCCGGGGGCGAAGCGTTCGCCGCGGTAGTCGGCCTCCTCCAGGCCCAGGCGCTGGATCATCGTGCCCATGGCCCCGTCCAGCACCAGGATGCGTTCGGCCAGGCCCTGCTCCAGCAGGGCCACGCGCTGTGGATGCAGCCAGGGCAGCTCGCGGTTCATGGCTTGTTCCCGATCAGCGAGATCACCTCGAAGTGCGGCGGGCGCCGCTCGCGGGTGACGGTCTCCAGGGTGGAGACCTGCAGCCCGGCCTTCTCGGCGAAGCGGCGCAGTTCCTTGCCGGTGAAGCCCAGGTTCACGTGGCCGTAGGCCTCCACCACGCTGCGGTGCTCGTGGCGGGCCAGGCTGGTCAGCAGCAGGCGGCCGCCGCGGCGCAACACGCGCGCGGCCTCGGCCCCGGCCTGGGCAGGCTTGTGGGCGTAGGTCAGGGCATGCATCAGGATCACCAGGTCGAAGCTGTCGTCGCGGAACGGCAGCTCGTGCATGTCGCCCTCGCGCACTTCGACGTTGGACAGGCGGCGCAGGCGCTCGCTGGCTGCAGCCACCACCCGCGCGCTGGTGTCGATGCAGACGTAGCGGTGGGCGTGCGGGGCCAGCAGCTCGGCCAGGACGCCGTCGCCTGAGGCGATGTCCAGCACGTCGCCGGTCTCCATCAGCGGCAGCGCGCTGCGCGCCAGGGCCTCCCAGGTGCGGCCGGGGGAATAGTGGCGCTCCATGTCACCGGCCACGCTGTCGGCCCAGTTCTGGTCCGCGGCGCGGGTGGCCAGCACCGCCGGCAGGCGGTCGGCGTCCTGGCGCAGCAGCGGGTCGTCGGCACCGCTGCGCAGGGTCTGCCAGATGGCGCGCTGGGCCGGGTCCAGGGCGGTCTCGTCGAAGCGATAATAGGCGGACACACCGGCGCGCCGGTCGCGCACCAGGCCGGCCTCCTTGAGCCTGGCCAGGTGGGTGGAGACGCGCGGCTGCGCCAGCAGGGTGATCGCCGAAAGCTCGGCCACGGTCAGCTCCTCCAGCTCCAGCAGGGCCAGCAGGCGTACCCGGGTGGCATCGGCGAAGACCTTGAGCCGGGCCGACCAGTCTTCCAGGTCCATAAATATCTTCCTATCGCGATATAAAGATATTGTCGCCCCGGGCGCCGGGGCGGTCAACCGGCATACGCCGGCGAATGGTAGGGTGATTACAATTGATCCACATTTCGACCGGAGGGTCATTACGTGGATTTCAGCTTCACCGAAGAACAACTCATGTTGCAGGACGTGGCCCGGCGCATCGCGCGCGATGTGATCGAGCCCTCCGCAGAGCATTTCGACCGCACCGGCGAGTTCCCGCTGGACAACATCCGCGTGCTCGGCGAGAACGGGCTGATGGGCATCGAGGTGCCGACCGAGTACGGCGGCGCCGGCATGGACCCGATCAGCTACGTGCTGGCCATGATCGAGATCGCCGCCGCCGACGCGGCGCACTCGACCATCATGTCGGTCAACAACTCGCTGTTCTGCACCGGCATCCTCAAGAACGGCAACGAGGAGCAGAAGCAGAAGTACGTGCGCGCCATCGCCGAGGGCAGGGAGATCGGCGCCTTCGCCCTGACCGAGCCGCAGTCCGGCTCCGACGCCTCGAACATGCGTTGCCGCGCGGTGCGCCAGGCCGACGGCACCTACGTGATCAACGGCAAGAAGAGCTGGATCACCTCCGGCCCGGTGGCGCGCTACATCATCCTGTTCGCGGTCACCGACCCGGAGAAGGGTGCGCGCGGCATCACCGCCTTCATGATCGACACCAGCCGCCCGGGCTTCCACCGCGGCAAGACCGAGCCCAAGCTCGGCATCCGCGCCTCGGCCACCTGCGAGATCGAGTTCGCCGACTACGTGGCCCAGCCGGAGGACGTGGTGGGCGAGGAGGGCCAGGGTTTCAAGATCGCCATGAGCGTGCTGGACGCCGGCCGCATCGGCATCGCCAGCCAGGCCATCGGCATCGCCCGCGCCGCCTATGAACGCACCATCGAGTACGTGAAGGAGCGCAAGGCCTTCGGCCAGGCCATCGGCTCGTTCCAGATGACCCAGGCCAAGATCGCCGACATGAAGTGCAAGCTCGACTCGGCGATGCTGCTGACCCTGCGCGCGGCCTGGCTCAAGAGCCAGGGCAAGCCGTTCTCGGCAGAGGCCTCGATGGCCAAGCTGGTCGCCTCCGAGGCCGCCATGTGGATCACCCACCAGGCGGTGCAGATCCACGGTGGCATGGGCTACTCGAAGGAGATGCCGCTGGAGCGCTACTTCCGCGATGCCAAGATCACCGAGATCTACGAGGGCACCTCGGAAATCCAGCGCCTGGTGATCGCGCGCCACGAGACGGGCCTGCGCTGAGGTCCCGCCGCGCTCCAGCCCGCCGCTGCCGCGGCGGCGCTGGAGCGCTCTCCGCGACGCCAGGATCACCGGGGTCCGCGAGGGCACCCCGCTGATCCAGCGCCTGGTGATCGCGCGCCACGAGACGGGCCTGCGCTGAGGTCCCGCCGCGCTCCAGCCCGTCGCTGCCGCGGCGGCGCTGGAGCGCTTGAGCGAGGAGAAGGCCGGGATCCCCGGCCTTTTTCTTGCGTGGCTGCGGGGGCGGAAGTCGGGGTGGTGGGCCGCGGAAGGGGCAGGCGCCGCCCGGGAGCTGCAGGCTGCCCCTTCCGCGGACCACCACCCCGAATCTGTCTATTCTTCCGCTCGCCGGGGCCACG
>NZ_PDWK01000011.1 GCF_010093135.1 Pseudoxanthomonas taiwanensis
TGCGTCCGTAAGGCGGGGAAACCCGCCAAAAACCGCCCTGCACGGGCGAAATCCGGCTCGAAAGCGACGCCAGGCCGGCGCCACGATGCCGCAATCCGGGCGGCAGAGCGGGTTGTTCAGACCTTCCCTAAACGCTCTTGCTACCGCCCCAAAGAACTGGGGGGCCCGAAGGCCCCCCAGGGAACTACAGCTGGACGGAGGGATTAGTCCTGGCAGCTGCCCGGACGGTACTTCGGCGCGATGGTGCCGCCGCAGGTCCACTCCACGACGCCGGTATTTGCGTTCAGGGTGGCTACCAGTTCGATGGTCTTTTCATCGATCTCGTCGTCACCGATGCCTTGGGCGGTAGCGATGATCTTTTCGCCATCCCAGCTCACCTCTTTAACGTACTTGGACTCCTGGTCCTGGTAACCTTCCCAGGAAGCGTCCGGCAGCTCGTTGTTGGAGGCCGCGTACTCGGACACCGCGGTGCGCAGCGCCGAAGCCGCCAGGACAACCTCGGAGACCTTGGCCTTCTTGGTGTAGTCGCTGTAAGCCGGCAGCGCGATGGCGGCCAGGATGGCAATGATCGCCACGACGATCATCAGTTCGATCAGGGTGAAGCCCTGCTGGTACTTCTTCATGGTGTTGTTTCCCCTAAGACGTTGATTTGGAAGGGACACTTGCCCATCAGGCCCGTGCCCCTCTGCGGAACGCGGGCGTTGCGCGGCGGCGCCGCGTGCCAGAGTTTACGCAAAGCCCATGCCAAAAGTCCGCAGTCGGTCGCAAATCCGGCATCCGGACACCCCGGTCGCCGGAACCGGGAAGACTTTCACGGGCCGGCCGTGATGGATTTCGGCCTGGGGATTCCCGGCAACTGACGCCGCGCGTCACAAACTGACACGCCACGTCATATGCCTCGGAGGCCGGGCAGCACCGGGGACGGGGAAACGGGCGCCCTGGCCGGGCCAAGGAACGGTATCGGCCGGGCCGGCCGCTTCTTGAGGCCCCACCGGCAAGCTGTGACGGGGATGGCGTGCCAGCCTCCCGGATACCCGCTACCATGCAGCCGTCAGGCCGGCACGGGGATGCCGGTGGGGAGACCATAAGTCCATGTCCGCCAGCCGCACTGCCGTCAGGAAGTCCGCCCCTGCCCCGGTGGACCGTTCCACCAGCCAGCTCCAGCCCTTCGTCTGGGAGGGCAAGGACAAGCGTGGAGTGACCATGAAGGGCGAGCAGATGGCCAAGAACGCCAATCTGCTGCGCGCCGAACTGCGCCGCCAGGGCATCACGCCCTCGGTGGTCAAGCCCAAGCCCAAGCCGCTGTTCGGCAAGCACGGCTCGGTCATCACGCCCAAGGACATCGCCTTCTTCAGCCGGCAGATGGCCACCATGATGAAGTCCGGCGTGCCCATCGTGAGCGCGCTGGAGATCATCTCCAGCGGCCACAAGAACCCGCGCATGAAGGCCATGGTGGCCCAGATCCGCGCCGACGTGGAGGGTGGCTCGTCGCTGTACGAGGCGCTGAGCAAGCACCCGGTGCAGTTCGACGAGCTGTACCGCAACCTGGTCCGCGCCGGCGAGAGCGCCGGTGTGCTGGAGACGGTGCTGGACACCATCGCCACCTACAAGGAAAACATCGAGTCGCTGAAGGGCAAGATCAAGAAGGCCCTGTTCTACCCGGCGGTGGTGATCGCCGTGGCCATCATCGTCAGCGCCGTGCTTCTGATCTTCGTGGTGCCGCAGTTCCAGGCCACCTTCCAGAGCTTCGGTGCGGACCTGCCGGCCTTCACCCAGATGATCGTGGCCGCCTCCGACTTCATGGTCCAGTGGTGGTGGGCCATCCTGCTGGTGGTGGGCGGCGGCATCTTCCTGCTGCTGTTCTTGTACAAGCGCTCGCCGGCCATGCAGGACGCCTTCGACCGGCTGATCCTGAAGGTGCCGGTGATCGGCCAGATCATGCACAACAGCGCCATCGCCCGCTTCGCCCGCACCACCGCGGTGACCTTCAAGGCCGGCGTGCCGCTGGTGGAGGCGCTGGACTCGGTGGCCGGCGCCACCGGCAACCTGGTGTACGAGAAGGCCGTCTACCGCATCCGCGACGACGTGGCGGTGGGCTACCCCGTCAACGTGGCCATGCGCCAGACCGGACTGTTCCCGCACATGGTCATCCAGATGGCGGCCATCGGCGAGGAGGCCGGCGCCCTGGACGCCATGCTGTTCAAGGTGGCCGAGTACTATGAGCAGGAAGTCAACAACGCGGTCGACGCGCTGAGCAGCCTGCTGGAGCCGATGATCATGATCTTCATCGGCGGCGTGGTGGGCGCGATGGTGATCGGCATGTACCTGCCCATCTTCAAGCTGGCCGCGACGATCTGAGCACAACAAGAAGGCAGCATGGCCTATCTCGACACCCAGCCCGCCCTGGGCTACCCGCTTGCGGCCGCCGTTGGACTGGCGGTGGGCAGCTTCCTCAACGTGGTCATCCTGCGGCTGCCGCGGCGGCTGGAGTGGGAGTGGAAGCGCGAGGCGCGCGAGGTGCTGGAGCTGCCGGAGATCTACGATCCGCCGCCACCCGGGGTCATCGTCGAGCCCTCGCACGACCCGGTCACCGGCGACCGGCTCAAGTGGTGGGAGAACATCCCGGTCCTGAGCTACCTGCTGCTGCGCGGGCGCTCCCGCTACAGCGGGCAGCGCATCTCCCTGCAGTACCCGCTGGTGGAGCTGCTGACCGGCCTGCTGACCGTGGTCTGCGCCTGGCGCTTCGGCTTCGGCTGGCAGGGCTTCGGGGCGATGGTGCTGACCTGGTTCCTGATCGCCCTGTCGGGCATCGACCTGCGTACCCGCCTGCTGCCGGACCAGCTGACCCTGCCGCTGATGTGGCTGGGCCTGGTGGCCAGCCTGGACAACCTGTACATGCCCGCCAAGCCGGCGCTGCTGGGCGCGGTGGCCGGCTACGTGCTGCTGTGGAGCGTGTGGTGGCTGTTCAAGCAGCTCACCGGCAAGGAGGGCATGGGCCACGGCGACTTCAAGCTGCTGGCCGCGCTGGGCGCCTGGTGCGGGCTCAAGGGCATCATCCCGATCATCCTGATCTCGTCCGTGCTGGGCGCGGTGATCGGCTCCATCTGGCTGTTTGCGCGCGGCCGCGACCGCGCCACCCCCATCCCGTTCGGCCCCTACCTGGCCATCGCCGGCTGGCTGGTGTTCTTCTGGGGCGACCGGATGGTGGACGCCTACATGCGCTACGCGGGGCTGTAACCGGCAACGATTGCCCCGTCGGCAGCTTGCCGCGTTTTTTGCGGGAGCCGCGTCCGCGGCGACGCGACGGACCCGTCCGGTCGCGGCGGGTGGACCCGTGTCCAAGGGCGGGTGATGCGGGGCGGGCCCGGCCGGGCCGCCGCCCGTTTTTTGTAGGAGCCGCATCAGCGGCGACGCGGCGGACCCGTCCGGTCGCGGCGGGTGCCCCCGTGTCCAGGGGCGGTTGATGCGTGGCGGTTGAACGACGGCGCCGGGTACGCCGGCCGGGTCGCCGCGGACGCGGCTCCTACAGGGGGCGACGCACCCGGTCGCGGCGGGTGCACCCGTGTCCAAGGGCGGTTGATGCGTGGCGGTCCCGGCCGGGCCGCCGCACGTTTTTTGTAAGAGCCGCGTCAGCGGCGACGCGACGGAACAGTCCGATCGCAGCGGGTGCACCTGCGCCCAAGGCGTTTGATGCGTGACGGTTGAACGCCGGCGCCTGGTACGCCGGCCGGGTCGCCGCGGACGCGGCTCCTACAGGGGGCGACGCACCCGGTCACGGCGGGTGCCCCCGTGTTCAAGGGCGGTTGATGCGTGGCGGTCCCGGCCGGGCCGCCGCACGTTTTTTGTAGGAGCCGCATCAGCGGCGACGCGACGGAACGGTCCGATCGCAGCGGGTGCACCTGCGCCCAAGGCGTTTGATGCGTGACGGTTGAACGCCGGCGCCGGGTGCGCCGGCCGGGTCGCCGCGGACGCGGCTCCTACAGGGGGCGACGCACCCGGTCACGGCGGGTGCACCCGTGTCCAAGGGCGGTTGATGCGTGGCGGTCCCGGCCGGGCCGCCGCACGTTTTTTGTAAGAGCCGCGTCAGCGGCGACGCGACGGAACGGTCCGATCGCAGCGGGTGCACCTGCGCCCAAGGCGTTTGATGCGTGACGGTTGAGCGCCGGCGCCGGGTACGCCAGCCGGGTCGCCGCGGACGCGGCTCCTACAGGGGGCGACGCGCCCGGTCACGGCGGGTGCCCCCGTGTCCAGGGGCAGTTGATGCGTGGCGGTCCCGGCCGGGCCGCCGCGCGTTTTTTGTAGGCGCCGCGTCAGCGGCGACGCGACGGAACGGTCCGATCGCAGCGGGTGCACCCGTGCCCAAGGCGTTTGATGCGTGGCGGTTGAACGACGGCGCCGGGTACGCCGGCCGGGTCGCCGCGGACGCGGCTCCTACAGGGGGCGACGCACCCGGTCACGGCGGCTGCCCCCGTGTCCAGGGGCAGTTGATGCGTGGCGGTCCCGGCCGGGCCGCCGCGCGTTCCTGTAGGAGCCGCGTCAGCGGCGACGCGACGGAACGGTCCGATCGCAGCGGGTGCCCCCGTGCCCAAGGCGTTTGATGCGTGGCGGGTTGAACGCGGGCGTCGGGCACGCCGGCCGGGTCGCCGCGGACGCGGCTCCTGCAACGGGGGCGCTGACGCCGGCCCGCTCGGCAACACGGCGCCATCCCCCGAGGGCACAAGACGCCGCCGCGGCCGGTCCGTAGACTTGGCGCTTCCCACCCCATCACCGCGACGCATGAGCGGTTTCATCATCGGCCTGACCGGCGGCGTGGCCGCGGGCAAAACCGAGGTCACCCGGCGTTTCCAGGCCCTGGGCGTGCACGTGGCCGATGCCGACGTCACTGCCCGCCGCGTGGTGGAGCCGGGCCAGCCGGCCCTGTCCAGGATCGTCGCCCGCTTCGGCCCGGGCGTGCTGCTGCCGGACGGCACCCTGGACCGGCGCAAGCTGCGCGAACTGGTGTTCGCCGATGCCGATGCGCGGCGGGCGCTGGAGGCCATCACCCACCCGGCCATCCGCGCCGCGCTGGAGGCCGAATGCCGCACCGCACCCGGCCCCTACGCCATCGCCGCGGTGCCGCTGCTGACCGAGGCCGGTGGCCGCGCCGCCTATCCCTGGGTGGACCGCATCCTGCTGGTGGACACGCCGGTGGAGCTGCAGCGCGAGCGGCTGATGCGCCGCGACGGCGTCTCCCGGGAGCTGGCCGAACGCATGATTGCCGCCCAGGCCCCACGCGAGGCGCGCATGGCCATCGCCGACGACGTGATCGTCAACGACGGCCACCCGGACCACCTCGAGACCGCCGTCGCCGCCCTCGACGCCAAATACCGCGCCCTGGCCGCGTGCCATCCCCTGTAGGAGCCGCGTCAGCGGCGACGCGACGGAACGGTCTGATCGCAGCGGGTGCACCCGTGCCCGGGAGCATTCGATGCGCGGCGGTTGAACGCCGGCACCCGGTACGCCGGCCGGGTCGCCGCGGACGCGGCTCCTACAGGGGGCGACGCACCCGGTCACGGCGGCTGCCCCCGTGTCCAGGGGCGGTTGATGCGTGGCGGTCCCGGCCGGGCCGCCGCGCGTTTTTTGTAGGAGCCGCGTCAGCGGCGACGCGGACCCGTCCGGTCGCGGCGGGTGCACCCGTGCCCAAGGCGCTTGATGCGTGGCGGGTTGAACGCGGGCGTCGGGTACGCCGGCCGGGTCGCCGCGGACGCGGCTCCTACAGGGGGCGACGCACCCGGTCACGGCGGCTGCCCCCGTGTCCAGGGGCGGTTGATGCGTGGCGGTCCCGGCCGGGCCACCGCGCGTTCCTGTAGGAGCCGCGTCAGCGGCAACGGGCACGCCGGTTACCGGGGCGGTCAGGCGCTGGCGCGCAGGTCGCCGGAAAGGTCCAGCGGCGCGGGCCAGAAATCGCGGATGGCGGCGATGCCCTGGGCGCCGTGGCGGCGGGCCTCGGCCAGGTCGTCCGCACCGAGGCCGCCGATGGCGTAGATCGGCAGGCTGACCTGCTCGCGCATCCGCGCGAACCCGTCCCAGCCGAGGGTCGGTGCCCCCGGGTGGCTGGCGGTCGCCTGCACCGAGCCCAGTCCGGCGAAGTCGCACCCGAGCGCCTGGGCGGCGCGCAGGTCCTCCAGGGTGTGGCAGGAGGCGCCCATCGGCAGGCCCGCCGGCAGCGGCGGCGCGGTCAGCGTGGCCAGCTGCTCGCTGCCCAGGTGCACGCCCACGCCCAGGGCGGCAGCCAGGGCGATGTCGCGGTTGAGCAGCACCTCGGCCCCGGCCTCGCGGCAGCGCGCCACCGCCGCCTCCACCAGCGTGCGCCAGGTGCCGGCCGCCTCCGCCGCCAGCCGTGGCGCGCGCAGCTGCACGCGGTTGTGGCCAGCCTCCAGCGCGGTCTCCAGGCCCGCCAGCCAGGCGGCATGGTCCAGGCCAGGTTCGGGCGTGACCAGATACAGCGGCGGCTGGCGCAGCATGCCCACCACCGGGCGGTCGGCCGGCGGCATGCTGTAGCGGCCCAGGCGCTCGGGCGCCACCCAAGTCAGGGCCTGGCCCTCGCGGCCGCGGGGGCTGCCCTTCCAGCGGAGGACGTCGCGCACCTCCAGGCGGATGCGCTTGTCCGGGTACTGCTGCGGGACCTCGATCAGCGTGTGGCCCACCTCGGCCTCGATCCCGAGTTCCTCCTTCAGTTCCCGTGCCAGGGCCTGCTCGGAGCTCTCGCCCGGCTCGCGCTTGCCGCCGGGGAATTCCCACAGGCCGGCCAGGTCACGGCCCCCGGAGCGGCGGGCCAGGAGGATTCGGCCGCGCGGGTCACGGATGACGCCGGCGACCACGTGGATCGATCGCAAGGGGACTTCCATGGGTGCAGCTTAAAGGCAGGCGGCGCCGGGACGAAACCTCGCCCGGCCGGGAACGGGCGCGGGATCACATCGGCCGCCCCGGCGACCCGGGGCCGGGCGGTTGGTGCGTGGCGGTCGCGGCCGGGCCGCCGCGCGTTTTTGTAGGAGCCGCGTCAGCGGCGACGCGACGAACCCGTCCGGTCGCGGCGGGGACACCCGCGCCCAAGGGCGTTCGATGCGTGATGGTTGAACGCCGGGTACGCCGGCCGGGCCGCCGCGCGTTTTTTGTAGGAGCCGCGTCAGCGGCGACGCGACGGCCCCGTCCGGTCACGGCGGGTGCACCCGTGCCCGGGAGCATTCGATGCGCGGCGGTTGAACGCCGGCGCCTGGTACGCCGGCCGGGTCGCCGCGGACGCGGCTCCTGGAACGGGGTGGCGGCGCGTGCGCCGGCCGCGCCGGAGGTGTTCGATATGCGACGACCCGGCCGTGGGCCGGGTCGCGTGTCGTGGTGACGGCCGGCCGGCGGTTGCCGGCCGGGCGGTCAGCCGAGCTGGCCGTGGCAGTGCTTGTACTTCTTGCCGCTGCCGCAGGGGCACGGGTCGTTGCGGCCGACCTTGGGACCGGCGGCCGGCGGCATGGCACGGGCGCGGTGGACCTGCTCGGCCTCCTCGTCGGCGCCGTAGCCGCCGGTGGACTCGTGCTGGAACTGGGCCTGGCGCAGCTTGGCCTCGGCCTGGGCGCGCTCCTGCGCCTCCAGCGCGGCGATCTCCTCGTCGCTGCGGATGCGCACGCGGGCCAGCAGGATGATGACCTGGCGCTTGACGTTCTCCAGCATCTCGGAGAACAGCTCGAAGGCTTCGCGCTTGTATTCCTGCTTGGGCTGCTTCTGCGCGTAGCCGCGCAGATGGATGCCCTGGCGCAGGTAGTCCATGCGCGCCAGGTGCTCCTTCCAGCCCTGGTCGAGCACGTTGAGCATGATGTGCTTTTCCAGCGCGCGCATGGTCTCGGCGCCGAGCTGGCGCTCCTTCTCGTCGAACAGCGCGGCCACGGCGTCCTGCACGTGCTTCTCGATGCCTTCCGCGTCCAGCTCCTCGGCCGACCTGGCCAGACCCTGCAGGTCCAGGCGCAGGCCCAGCTCGCCCTCCAGGGCGGCCTCCAGGCCCGGCAGGTCCCACTGCTCGTCCACCGACTCCGGCGGGACGAAGCGCACCACCATGTCGTGCACCACGTCGGCGCGGATGCCGTCGATGTTCTCCTTGACCGAATCGGCCTCCAGCAGCTCGTTGCGCTGGGCGTAGATGACCTTGCGCTGGTCGTTGTTGACGTCGTCGAACTCGAGCAGGTTCTTGCGGATGTCGAAGTTGTGGGCCTCGACCTTGCGCTGGGCCTTCTCGATCTGGCGGCTGACCAGCTTGTCCTCGATGACGTCGTCTTCCTTCATGCCCATCATGCGCATGGCCTTCTGCACCCAGTCGGATGCGAAGATGCGCATGAGGTTGTCCTCGAGCGACAGGTAGAAGCGCGAGGAGCCCGGATCGCCCTGGCGACCGGAGCGGCCGCGCAGCTGGTTGTCGATGCGGCGGGACTCGTGGCGCTCCGTGCCGATGATGTGCAGGCCGCCGGCGGCCTTGACCTGCTCGTGGCGCTCGCGCCAGGCGGCGCGGACCTTCTCCTTCTCCTCCTCGCCGGCGTCCGGGCCGAGGGCGGCCAGTTCGGCCTCCAGCGAGCCGCCGAGCACGATGTCGGTGCCGCGGCCGGCCATGTTGGTGGCGATGGTCACCGCACCGGGGCGGCCGGCGTTGGCCACGATCTGCGCCTCGCGCTCGTGGTGTTTGGCGTTGAGCACCTCGTGCGGGACGCCGGCCTTGCGCAGGAAGGCCGAGAGCATCTCGGAGGTCTCGATCGAGGTGGTGCCCACCAGCACCGGCTGGCCGCGCTTGTGGCAGTCCTGGATGTCGGCCAGCACCGCGCGGAACTTGCCCTCGCGGGTGAGGAACACCTGGTCCGGGTGGTCCACACGCTTGACCGGCTTGTGGGTGGGGATGACCACCACCTCCAGGCCGTAGATGCTCTGGAACTCGTAGGCCTCGGTGTCCGCCGTGCCGGTCATGCCCGAGAGCTTGCGGTACATGCGGAACAGGTTCTGGAAGGTGATGCTGGCCAGCGTCTGGTTCTCGCGCTGGACCGGCACGCCCTCCTTGGCCTCCACGGCCTGGTGCAGGCCGTCGGACCAGCGGCGGCCCGGCAGGGTGCGGCCGGTGAATTCGTCGACGATGACCACCTCGCCGTCGCGCACGATGTAGTCCACGTCGCGCTGGTACAGCGCGTGCGCGCGCAGGGCGGCGTTGAGGTGGTGAACCACCGGGAGGTTGTTGGCGCTGTAGAGGCTGTCGTCCTCGGCGATGATGCCGGCCTCGCGCAGCAGCTGCTCGGCGTGCTCCATGCCCTCCTCGGACAGGTGCACCTGCTTGCCCTTCTCGTCCACCCAGTAGTCGCCCTCGCCGTCCTCGGTCTCCTGGCGCTTGAGGTGCGGGACGATGCGGTTGACGCGGATGTACAGCTCCGGCGACTCGTCGGCCGGGCCGGAGATGATCAGCGGGGTGCGGGCCTCGTCGATCAGGATCGAGTCCACCTCGTCGACGATGGCGTAGTGCAGGCCGCGCTGGAAGCGGTCGTGCTTCGACATCGCCATGTTGTCGCGCAGGTAGTCGAAGCCGAACTCGTTGTTGGTGCCGTAGGTGATGTCGGCGGCGTAGGCGGCCTTCTTGTCGCCGTGCGGCATGCCCGGGTAGACCACGCCGACGGACATGCCCAGCCAGTTGTACAGCTTGCCCATCCAGGCGGCGTCGCGGCGGGCCAGGTAGTCGTTGACCGTGACCACGTGCACGCCCTTGCCTTCCAGGGCGTTGAGGTACACCGGCAGGGTCGCCACCAGGGTCTTGCCCTCGCCGGTGCGCATCTCGGCGATCTTGCCCAGGTGCAGGACCATGCCGCCGATCAGCTGCACGTCGTAGTGGCGCATGCCCAGCACGCGGCGGCTGGCCTCGCGGCAGACCGCGAAGGCCTCCGGCAGCAGCTTGTCCAGGGACTCGCCGTTGGCGATGCGCTGGCGGAACTCGGGGGTCTTGGCCTGCAGCGCCTCGTCGGAGAGCGCCTGCATCTCCGGCTCCAGGGCGTTGATGTTGGCGACGATGCGGTCCAGCTGGCGCAGGAGCCGTTCGTTGCGGCTGCCGAAGATGCGGGTGAGCAGTTTGTTGATCATCTAGAGGCCCGTTGGAAAGGAGCGCCGGCGCCAAGCCCCGGGGGACGGCGTCCAAACGAAACAGGGCGCCACGCGCCCTGTCCGGCAACAGTGCATTGTAGCTTGGGACGCGGGGCGCCGTTCTCAACCCCCGGCGGGACGGACGGAGGGCCCCGCCCCGGCCAACCGCCCCTGCAGGGCGACCGGGCCGGTGCACATAAATATGTGTCGGGGGACCGCGTCAGGGGCGGCGCGAGGGAGCCGGCCGGGCGCGGCGCCCCCGCCTGGGGCCTTCGATGCGTGGCGGTTGAACGCCGGCGCCGGGTGCGCCGGCCGGGGCGCCGCGGACGCCGCTCCTGCGGCGCCCCCTGTCCCTGTGGCGGGGCGCCGGCCGGGCCGTACGATGGTGCTCAGCCGCGACCGCGCCTGGCGACCGGGGCGCGGCTGGAAGCCAGGAACTTGCGCGGGTTCACCACCCGGCCGTTCTCCCACACCTCGAAATGCACGTGGGCGCCGGTGGAGCGGCCGCTGGAACCGGCCTTGGCCACTTCCTGGCCGGCACGGACCAGGTCGCCGGCCTTCACCGTCAGGCGCGAGTTGTGTGCGTAGCGGGTGACGTAGCCGTTGCCGTGGTCCACCTCGACGGTGTGGCCGTAGCCGCTGCGGGTGCCGGCGAAGCTGACCACGCCGTCGGCCACGGCCATGACCGGATCGCCGACCTTGGCGTTGAAGTCGATGCCCTTGTGGAACTGGCGGCCGCGGCCGAACGGGTCGGCACGGTGGCCGAAGCTGGAGGTGATGTAGCTGCGGCGCACCGGGGCGCCGGCGGGCACGGCGGCGTTCTCGACCTGCAGGTCGAACAGCAGCGACTCCATCACCGCCAGCTGCTTGCCGGAGGCGGCGAACTGGCGCTCGACCTCGTCCAGGCCCTGCAGCAGCTCCTCCAGCGGCATGTCGCCGACCGGGCCGGCACCACCCTGGCCGGGCGAGCCCTGGAAGTCGAACTCACCGTCCTCCAGCTGGCCGACCTCGGTCAGGCGCTCGCCCAGGGCGTTGAGGCGGTTGGCCTGGGCCTGCAGCTCGCCCAGGCGCGCGGCCAGGGCGTTGATTTCCTGTTGCGACTGGCGGCGCACCTGCTCCAGTTCACGCTGCTGTTGCGCCAGTTGCGCTTCCATCTGGGCCGAGCCGGCCCGGGCCATCGCGGCGCCGGCGCCGGCGCCAAGCAGAAGTCCGGTGGCCAGCGTGGCCGCGATCATGAGCCCCGGGCGGCGGGTGGCCCACCCCTGCATCTGCCCCCAGCGGCCGGCAACGGCGGCGCGCGGGTTCCTAATGATCAGTTTGTAGCTCATGCTGTAGGTATGCCTCGTTCAAAGCCCAACGACCGCCGGGCGGCGATTCCGCTGCAAGCGGCCGAAGCCGCCTTCGCGGACCAGACTGGAGCCACCCTGCGCCGCGCCTTGTGGCTCGACGCGCTGGACCAGCAGTTGCGTCCCCTCCTGCCCCCGGGGTTGGCCTCCCATTGCCGGCTGGCCAACGTGTCCGGCGAGCAGCTCGTTTTGGTCACCGACTCCCCGGTCTGGCGGGCGCGCCTGCGCCTTGCCGAAGCCGAGATCCTCGATGCGGCCCGATCCGTCGGACTGAATCCCTCTACAGTTGTCGTCAAGACCACCACACCGGTGCGCCCGCCGGTGGCGGAAGCACCGTCTCCCCCTTCGGATGCCGCGCGCAAAGCCTTGCGCGACATCCTGGCGTCCTTGCGGGAATCCTCCCCTGTGGATCCCCCGGGCTCCCCGGACGGTTCCGGGGTCCGGTAGCGGGTCCAGCGCAACGCGATGTTGCATACCGGTAACAACCCGGGGGGGCATCCTAGCGGCCCCTCGGACCCACGTCGTTAGCGGGAAGTTAAGAGCCCGTTATGCAATCCCGAAAAATGTGACGCCACGCACGGAATCGAAGATTCGAATCGATGCGATGGTTAAGCGGGATTGGGTGGGGTGAAGCCCAACCGGGCGTCGGGCCGCCCCCGACAGGCCGGTCGGGGCGCTGCGTACAGGCGCTTCAGCGGCCACGCGACGAAGCCCATCCGGTTGCGACGGAAGCCCCGCGCCGGGGGCGTCCGGAACGTGTGGTCGCACACCGGCGCCGGATGCGCCGGCGGATCAGGCCAGGGCCGGTTCGCCGTAGACCAGCGGGGCCGGGACATCCTGGAAGCTGACCTTCTCCCAGGCCGAGGCGTCGGCCAGCAGGGCCCGGGCCAGCTTGTTGTTGAGGGCGTGGCCGGACTTGTAGCCCTCGTAGGCACCCAGGATCGGCGCGCCGACCAGGTACAGGTCGCCGATGGCATCCAGGATCTTGTGGCGCACGAACTCGTCGGCGTAGCGCAGGCCGTCCTCGTTGAGCACGCGGAACTCGTCCAGGACGATGGCGTTGTCCATGGAGCCGCCCAGCGCCAGGTTCAGCTCGCGCATGTACTCCAGGTCGCGCATGAAGCCGAAGGTGCGGGCGCGCGAGATCTCCCTGATGTACGTGGCGGTGGAGAACTCGATGCTGGCGTGCGACTGCCGCGCGGGAATCATCGGGTGGTCGAACTGGATGGTGAAGTCCAGCCGGTAGCCGTCGTACGGGGTGAAGCGGGCGATCTTGTCGCCATCGCGCACCTCCACCTCGCGCAGGATGCGGATGAACTGCTTGGGCGCGTCCTGCTCGACGATGCCCGCCGACTGCAGCAGGAACACGAACGGGCCGGCCGAGCCGTCCATGATCGGCAGCTCGGGCGCCGACAGCTCGACGATCATGTTGTCGATGCCCAGGCCGGCGGCGGCCGACATCAGGTGCTCGACGGTCTGGACCTTGGCGTTGCCGCAGGTCAGACCGGTGCACAGCGTGGTCTCGGTGACCAGGCCCGCGGACGCGGGCACTTCCACCACCGGATCCAGGTCGGTGCGGCGGAACACGATGCCGTGGTTGGCCGGCGCCGGGCGCAGGGTCATGTAGACCTTGTTGCCGCTGTGCAGGCCCACGCCGGTGGCGCGGATCGTGTTCTTGAGGGTGCGCTGCCGGGTCATGGGATCGGGGTATGCGCCGTAGGCGTCGGCTGCGTATTAATGGCCGGTGAGAATACCACGCATTTCGCTGAATCTTGACGAAAGCAGCGTTGCGCCCGTGCCCGGTATTCCCGGGCTCCGCGGAAAGTCCGCCGGGCCGGTGAGGGCCCGGCGGCAAGGACCACGGACACCGGGTTGCATGGCGCGCATTGGCGAGGCGCGCCCCCGGGGAACTGCTTTCCGCCGGGTGCGGCGATGCCGCGCCCGCCGGGGTACCTCAGTCGGCCTGGCGGCGCAGGAACGCCGGGATGTCCAGATAGTCGGACGGCAGGTCGGCGGTGACCGGAGTGCCGGTCGGGGCCGCCGGCGCGGCGGCGCCGCGGCGCAGGCCCAGGACACCGACGGGGCTGGACACCGGGTCGGCGGCGCCGAAGCCGTCGTCGATGGCCAGGCCGGTGGTGCCGTCGCGCACCAGGCGCACCGGAGCGCGGCCGGAGTCGCGGGCGCCGAACTCGCCGCGCACCTGCTGGCGGGCGGTGGCACGGTTCAGGCCGGTGGCCACCACGGTCACCTTGACCTCGTCCTGCATGTCCGGATCCAGCACGGTGCCGACCACCACGGTCGCGTCCTCCGAGGCGAACCCCTCGATGGTGCGGCCGATCTCGTCGAACTCGGCCATGGTGAAGTCCGGGCCGGCGGTGATGTTGACCAGGATGCCATTGGCGCCGGCCAGGTTGACGTCGTCCAGCAGCGGGTTCTGGATCGCAGCCTCGGCCGCGGCCTGGGCACGGTCGTCGCCGCGCGCCGAGCCGGTGCCCATCATGGCCAGGCCCATCTCGCTCATCACGGTGCGCACGTCGGCGAAGTCCACGTTGATCAGGCCCGGGCGCACGATCAGGTCGGCGATGCCCTGCACCGCGCCCTGCAGCACGTCGTTGGCGGCGCGGAAGGCCTGGATCATCGTGGCGTTGCGGCCCAGCACGGTGATCAGCTTCTCGTTGGGGATGGTGATCAGCGAGTCGCAGTGCTGGCCCAGCTCCTCGATGCCCTTGAGCGCCACCTGCATGCGGCGGCGGCCCTCGAACGGGAACGGCTTGGTGACCACGGCCACGGTCAGGATGCCCATCTCCTTGGCCAGCTGCGCCACCACCGGCGCCGCGCCGGTGCCGGTGCCGCCGCCCATGCCGGCGGTGATGAACACCATGTCCGCGCCCTCCAGCGCGGCGATGATCTGCTCGCGGTCCTCCAGCGCGGCCTGGCGGCCGACCTCCGGATTGGCGCCGGCGCCCAGGCCCTTGGTCACATTGCTGCCCAGCTGCAGCTGCAGCTTGGCGCCGCAGTTCTTGATCGCCTGGGCGTCGGTGTTGGCGGTGATGAACTCCACGCCCTCGATGTTGCTGTTGACCATGTGCGCGACGGCGTTGCCGCCGCCGCCACCGACGCCGATGACCTTGATGACCGCGTTGGGAGCCACTTTCTCGATCAGTTCGAAATGTGCCATGTCCGTTGTCCTCGATTTATTGGTTGCCGGCTTTCTGTGCTCCGGCGTCTTGGTTGTTGCCTGTTGCGTGCAGGGCCTTCCCGCCCCTTCCGCGTTTCCTTGCGTCTTCCATCCGGGTGCGACCCGGCTCCTGCAAAAAACCTTCTTCTTCCGCCCCGCCCTCACCGGCCGCGGCCCCGCCGCGGCCTGCCTCAGAACTCGCCGCGGTACCAGTTGCGCAGCTTCTTGAAGAAGCTGGCCGCGCGCCCGCTCGGCAGCGACGGCCGCCGCGGGTGCTCGATCTGGCTGCCCATCAGCAGCAGGCCCACGCCGGTGGCGTGCACCGGGTTGCCCACCACCTCGCCCAGGCCGGAGACGTGCTGCGGATTGCCGATGCGTACCGGCATCTGCAGCATCTCCTCGGCCAGCTCGATCACGCCCTCCATCTTCGAGGCGCCGCCGGTCAGCACCATGCCGGCGCGCACCAGCTCCTCGAAACCGGAGCGGCGCAGCTCGGCCTGGACCATCTCGAAGATCTCCTCGTAGCGGCCCTGCACCGCCTGCGCCAGCGAGGCCCGCGGCATGCGCCGGGGCGGCCGGTCGCCGACCGACGGCACCTGGATGCTCTCCTCGGCAGTGGCCAGCTGGGCCAGCGCGCAGGCGTAGCGCACCTTGATCTGCTCGGCCTCCGGCGTGGGCGTGCGCAGCATGTGCGCGATGTCGTTGGTGACGTGGTCGCCGGCGATGGGCAGCGAGGCGGTGTGGCAGATCGCGCCCTGGATGAACACCGCGATGTCGGTGGTGCCGGCCCCCATGTCCACCAGGACCACGCCCAGCTCGCGCTCGTCGGCGGTCAGCACCGCCACCGAGGAGGCCAGCGAGGACAGGATCAGGTCGTCCACGTTCAGGCCGCAGCGCTGCACGCACTTGGTGATGTTCTGCGCCGCCGACTGCGCGCAGGTGACCAGGTGCGCGTGCACCTCCAGGCGCACGCCGGTCATGCCCACCGGGTTGCGGATGCCCTCCTGGGAGTCGTCCAGCACGTACTCGCGCGGGATCGCGTGCAGGATGCGCTGGTCGGCCGGGATCGCCACCGCCTTGGCCGCATCCAGCACCCGCTCCAGGTCCTGCCAGGTGACCTCGCCGTCGCGGATCGGAACGATGCCCGGCGAATTCTTGCACTGGACGTGGTTGCCGGAGATCGAGGCGTACACCGAGCGGATCTCGCAGCCGGCCATCAGCTCGGCCTCCTCGACCGCGCGCTGGATCGACTGCACCGTGGACTCGATGTCCACCACCACGCCGCGCTTGAGGCCGCGCGACTCGTGCGAGCCGATGCCGATGACCTCGATCGGGTTGCCCGGCGAGTACTCGCCCACCAGCGCCACCACCTTGGAGGTGCCGATGTCGAGGCCGACGATGAGGGACTTGTCGCCTTTGCGGTTCATGTACTGCTCGCCTGTTTTGCCCGCGCCTGCGCGGACGCGGGCGTGTGGAAGGAGGAATCGCGCGTGGCCGGGCGGCCCCACGCCAGGGTGAATCCGTTGGTGTAGCGCAGGTCGGCGCGTTCCAGCGGCCGCGCCTGGCCGGCCAGCAGCTGCGGCAGCACGCGCACGAAGCGCTGCAGGCGGGCACGCGCGTCGTCGCGGCCGACCACCACGCGGGTGCCGTTGTCCAGCACCAGCGACCAGCTGCCGCGCGCGTCCACGCCCAGCTCGGCCACGCCGTAGCCCAGCGGCGCGAACAGCTCGCGCGCCTCGTTGTACAGGGCCACCACCTCGGGCGCGCGCGCGGGCGGGCCATCCAGGCGCGGCAGGCGCGCGTCGGCCAGGTCCGGCGGCAGCGGGAACAGCACGCCGCGCTCGGACAGCATGCGGTCCTCGCCCCAGCGCGCGAACGGCCGATGCTCGACCACGCGCACCTCCAGCACGTCGGGCCACTGCTTGCGCACCTGCGCGCTCTCCACCCACGGCAGCCGCTCGACCGCGCGCTGGGCCGCGTGCAGGTCCACCGCGAAGTAGCCGCGCCGCGCGTGCGGCGCCACCGCCGCGCGCAGCTGCTCGGCCTGCACCCGCTCGAACTGGCCGCTGACGCGCAGCCGCGCCAGCGGGAAGCGCTCGGCGCCGACCCAGCCGTTGAGCACGGCCACCACCGGCAGCGCGACCAGCGCCAGCGCGAGCAGCCAGGCCAGCAGGCGCAGCAGCGCGTTCATGCCACCGCACCTCCTTCCAGGGTCTGCTCGAGGATGCGCCAGCACAGCTCCTCGAAGCCCACGCCCAGCTGCGCCGCGGCCTTGGGCACCAGCGAGTGGCTGGTCATGCCCGGCGCGGTGTTGACCTCCATCAGCATGAAGCGGCCATCGGCGTGGCGCATGACGTCCACACGGCCCCAGCCGCTGCATCCGGCGGCCTGGAAGCCGGCCAGAGCCAGCGCGCGGATCTCCTCCTCCTCGGCGCCCTCCAGGCCCGGGCACAGGTAGCGGGTATCCTCGGCGATGTACTTGGCGTGGTAGTCGTACCAGCCCGAGGCCGGGATGATGCGGATGCTGGGCAGGGCCACCTCGCCGAGGATGCCCACGGTGTACTCGCCGCCGGTGAGCATCTGCTCGGCCAGCAGCTCGCCCCCGTAGCCGGCGGCGAATTCGAGCGCCGGGGCCAGGTCGGCCTCGCCGCGGATCGGGAACACGCCGACGCTGGAGCCCTCGCAGGAAGGTTTCACGAACACCGGCAGCCCCAGCTCGCGCACCGCCGCGGCCAGGTCGCCGCCCGGCGGGATGCGCACGAAGCGCGCGGTCGGCAGGCCGGCGGCGATCCACAGCAGCTTGGTGCGGATCTTGTCCATGGTCAGCGCGCTGCCCAGCACGCCGGGGCCGGTGTACGGCACGCCCAGGGCCTGCAGCAGGCCCTGGACCACGCCGTTCTCGCCATCGCCGCCGTGCAGGATGTTGAACACGCGGTCGAAGCGCTTCTCCGCCAGCGCGGCCACCAGCGCGGGAATGCCGTCCACCGGATGGGCGTCGATGCCCCGCGCGCGCAGCGCCTCGAGCACGTTGCGGCCGGAATCGAGCGAGACCTCGCGCTCGGAACTGGTGCCGCCCATCAGCACGGCGACGCGGCCGAACACTGCCGGGTCGGCGTGGCGCGGCGGCGGCAGGACCGGACTGCTCATGCCTTGCCTCCGAAGCCTTCGGCCGCGATCTGGTGGGCGATGTAGCCGATGTCGCCGGCGCCCATCATCAGCAGCAGGTCACCGTCGCGCAGCACGTCCGGCAGCACCTTCGGCAGCTCGGCGGCCGACCCGACCACCACCGGCTCGCTGCGGCCGCGCGCGCGGATGGCGCGGGCCAGGGCGCGCGAGTCGGCACCCGGGATCGGCGCCTCGCCGGCCGGGTAGACCTCGCTGAGCACCAGCGCATCCACCTCCGACAGCACCGCGGCGAAGGCGTCGAACTGGTCGCGGGTACGGGTGTAGCGGTGCGGCTGGAAGGCCACCACCAGGCGCTTGTCGGGCCAGCCACCACGCGCGGCGGCGAACACCGCCGCCAGCTCGCGCGGATGGTGGCCGTAGTCGTCCACGATGCGCACGCGCGCGCCGCCCGGCGTGGCGACCTCGCCCAGGTCGTTGAAACGGCGGCCGATGCCGGCGAACTTCTCCAGCGCCGCGGCGATCTTCTCCGGCGCCAGGCCCAGCTGCCAGCCCACCGCGGCCGCGGCCAGGGCGTTGAGCACGTTGTGCCGGCCCGGCAGGGCCAGACTCACCGGCAGGCTCACGCCCTCCGGCAGGCACAGGGTGAAGCGCATGCGCGGCCCTTCCTGGACGATGTCGTCGGCGCGCACGTCGGCGTTCTCGGCGGTGCCGTAGGTCATCACGTGGCGCGGCATGGCCGCGGCCATCGCCGCCACCTCCGGGTCGTCGATGCACAGCACCGCCAGGCCGTAGAACGGCAGGCGCTGCAGGAACTCGGAGAAGGCCGCGCGCAGGCGCGCGAAGTCGCCGCCGTAGTTCTCCAGGTGGTCGGCGTCGATGTTGGTGACCACCGCGATCAGCGGGTTCAGGCGCAGGAAGCTGCCGTCGCTCTCGTCGGCCTCGGCCACCAGCCACTGGCCGCCGCCGAGCTTGGCGTTGGCGCCGGCGGCCAGCAGCTGCCCGCCGATCACGAAGGTCGGATCCATGCCGCCCTCGCTGAGCACCGCGGCGGTCAGCGAGGTGGTGGTGGTCTTGCCGTGGGTGCCGGCCACGGCGATGCCGCGCCGGAAACGCATCAGCTCGGCCAGCATGGCCGCGCGCGGCACGATCGGGATGCGCTGGGCACGCGCCTCCATCAGCTCGGGGTTGTCCTCGCGGATGGCCGAGGAGACCACCACGCAGTCGGTGCCCAGCACGTTGGCCGCCGAATGCCCGCGCACGATGCGCGCGCCCAGCCGGGCCAGGCGGCGGGTGGCGGCGTTGTCGGCCACGTCCGAGCCGGAGACCTCGTAGCCCAGCGTCAGCATCACCTCGGCGATGCCGCTCATGCCGGTGCCGCCGATGCCGACGAAGTGCACGCGGGGAAAGGCCCGCACCAGGTCCTGGGTGTCGTGCAGGCGGCGGATCATGCGGAAGCTCCCTGGTTCGATTCCTGCAGGACGGCGTCGGCGATGCGCGCGGCCGCGTCCGGGCGGGCCAGGGCGCGCGCGGCGCGGGCCATGTCCAGGCGCCGCCGCGCGTCGCCGGCCAGGGCGCGCAGCGCCTCCTCCAGCCGGTCAGCCAGCCGTCCATCCTGTTTGAAGAGCAGCGCCGCGCCCTGGTCGGCCAGGTACTCGGCGTTGCGGGTCTGGTGGTCGTCCACCGCGGCGGGGAATGGCACCAGCACGCTGCCCACGCCGGCCGCGCACAGCTCGGCCAGGGTGGAGGCGCCGGCGCGGCACACCACCAGGTCGGCCCATTCGTAGGCGCCGGCCATGTCGGCGATGAACGCCTCCACGTGCGCGGCCACGCCGGCCTCGGCATAGGCCCGCTGCGCCTCCTCGCGCAGCTTCTCGCCGCACTGGTGGACCACGTGCAGCGGCACGTCGCGCAGTGCGGCCAGCGCGCGCGGCATGGCCTGGTTGAGGGCGCGCGCGCCCTGGCTGCCGCCCAGCACCAGCACGCGCACCGGGCCGCCGCGGCCGGCCATGCGCTCCTCCGGCGGCGGCAGCGCGGCGATCTCGGTCCGGACCGGGTTGCCCACCGCCTCCTCGCCCGGGAAGGGGCCCGGGAAGCCGGTGAGCCCGGGCCGGGCCAGGCGTGCCAGCACGCGGTTGGTCAGGCCGGCGGCGCGGTTCTGCTCGTGCACCAGCAGCGGGATGCCGGCCAGGCGCGCGGCCAGGCCGCCGGGGCCGGAGGCGAAGCCGCCGAAGCCGATCACCGCGCGCGGCCGGCGGCGGCGCAGCACCGCGGTGGCGGCGCGCACCGCCTGCGCCAGCCGCAGCGGCGCGGCCAGCACGGTCATCGTGCCCTTGCCGCGCACGCCGGCGATCGGCAGCGTGTCCAGTTCGATGCCGTGCTGCGGCACCAGGCGCGTCTCCATCGCGCCGGACGCGCCCAGCCAGGTGACCGGGACGCCGCGCGCGCGCAGCTCGTCGGCCACGGCCAGCGCCGGGAAGATGTGGCCACCGGTGCCGCCGGCCATCACCATGACCGGGCGCGCTTCGGGCGCGGGCATGCCGGTCGTGCTCATGCGAAGCTCCCGAAGGTCGGTTCCACGCGCGAGGTGCCGCGGCCGGAGGCGACCTGTGGCGACGGCGCGGACGCCGGCGCGCGCACCGGGCGGGCATCGGCCTGGCGGTAGCCGGCGGTGGCCACCGGCGGCATCGGCGCCTGCGGCGGCGGCGCATCCGCGGGGGAGGCCGCGTGCGCGGCATCCGGGCGCAGCCGCGCGACCTGTCGGGTGGCGCGCTCCAGCTCGTAGGACACGCGCAGCAGCAGGCCCAGGGCCACGCAGGTCATCAGCACCGACGAGCCGCCGGAGGAGACCAGCGGCAGGGTCAGGCCCTTGGTCGGCAGCAGGCCCAGGTTCACGCCGATGGAAACGAAACTCTGCATGCCCAGCCACAGGGCCACGCCGAAGGCGCAGTAGCCGGCGAAGTGGCGGCGCATGTCCACGCACTTCAGGCCCAGGTACAGGGCCCGGCCGACCAGCAGCGCGTACAGGCCGATCACCGCGCACACGCCGACAAAGCCCAGCTCCTCGGCGATCACCGAGAAGATGAAGTCGGTGTGCGCCTCCGGCAGGTAGTTGAGCTTCTGCACCGAGGCGCCCAGGCCCACACCGAACCACTCGCCGCGGCCGATGGCCATCAGCGCGTTGGACAGCTGGTAGCCCGAGCCGAGCTGGTCGGCCCAGGGGTCCAGGAACGAGGTCACGCGGCGCATGCGGTAGGGCTCGAACACCACCAGCGCCACCAGCACCGGCAGCACGGCCAGCACCGGCGCGGACATGCGCGGCAGGTTCACCCCGCCCAGGATCAGCATGCCGGTGGTGATGCCCAGGATCAGGGTCGCCGAGCCGAAGTCCGGCTGCGCCAGCAGCATGCCGATCAGCAGGCCCGCCACGCCCAGCGGCTTGAGCATGGCCGGCCAGGTGGCGTTGACCTCGTCGCGGAAGCGCACCAGGTAGCTGGCCAGCCAGACGATGTAGAGCCCCTTCACCGCCTCCACCACCTGGAAGCGGGACAGGCCGAGGTTGATCCAGCGGCGGGCACCGTTGACGCTCACGCCCAGACCGGGGATCCAGGGCAGCAGCAGCAGCACCAGGCAGCCCAGCAGCAGCACCTGGTTGTACTTCTCCACCAGCTTCAGCTCGGTGCGCATCAGCACCGCCGCCAGGCCGATGCCCACACCCAGGAACATGACGTGGCGGACCAGGTAGTGGAACGGCCCGGCCCCAAGGTTCTCGGCGATGGCGATGGAGGAAGAGGCGACCATCACCACGCCGAGCGCGGCCAGCGCCAGGGCGGCGCCGACCAGCCAGGGGTCGAAGCGGCCGCCGATGGCCTCGAGCCGGGTTGCCTGGCGGGACAGGTCGTTCATCAGCGCACCTTCAGCGTGGCCAGGCCGATCAGGACCAGGATCACCGAGATGATCCAGAAGCGGACGATCACCCGCGGCTCCGGCCACCCCTTCAGCTCGAAGTGGTGGTGGATCGGCGCCATGCGGAACACGCGCTTGCCGGTGAGCTTGAAGCTGGCGACCTGGATCATCACCGACAGGGTCTCGATGACGAAGATGCCGCCCATCACCACCAGCACCAGTTCCTGGCGCACGATCACCGCGATGGTGCCCAGCACCGCGCCCAGGGCCAGGGCGCCGATGTCGCCCATGAACACCATCGCCGGGTAGGTGTTGAACCAGAGGAAGCCCAGGCCGGCGCCGGCGATGGCCGCGCAGATGATCACCAGCTCGCCCGCGCCGGGCACCTGCGGGATCTGCAGGTAGTTGGCGAACACGGCGTGGCCGGAGGCGTAGGCGAACACGCCCAGGGCCACGGCCACCAGCACGGTGGGCATGATCGCCAGGCCGTCCAGACCGTCGGTCAGGTTGACCGCGTTGGAGAAGCCGACGATCCAGAAGTAGGCGATCGCCACGAAGGAGATGCCGGCCAGCGGCAGGGCCACCGACTTGAACAGGGGCACGTAGAACGTGGTGGCCGCCGGCACGTCGGCGTACAGGTACAGGTACAGGCCGGCAGCCAGGCCGAAGACTGACTGCAGCAGGTACTTCCAGCGCGATTTCAGGCCGTTGGGGTCGCGCTTGACGATCTTGAGCCAGTCGTCGTACCAGCCGATGGCGCCGAAGGCCAGCATCACCAGCAGCACGGTCCACACGTACTTGTTGCGCAGATCGCCCCACAGCAGGATCGACAGCATCACCGTGATCAGGATCAGCGCGCCGCCCATGGTCGGCGTGCCGGCCTTGGAGAAGTGGGTCTGCGGGCCGTCCTTGCGGATCGGCTGGCCGCCCTTGAGCTGGCCGAGACGGCGGATCACCGCCGGCCCCAGCCACAGGGACAGGAACAGCGCGGTCAGCGCGGCGAGGATGCCGCGGAAGGTGATGTAGCCGAACAGCCCGAAGAAGCTCTCGAGCTTGTGCAGCCAGCGCGCCAGTTCAAGCAACATCTATACGTCTCCCCGCGCCAGCAGCGCAGTCACGATCCTGTCCATCGCGCTTCCGCGCGAACCCTTCACCAGGAGCCGGCGCCCGCCCCCCTCGCGCGGTGCCGGCGCGGCGCGCAGGTCCTCCCGCAGCGCCGCGGCCAGTGCCTCGTGCGTCCCGAAATGCCGCCCGCCCTCGCCGAAGGCACGCGCCGCGGAGGCGCTCAGCGGCCCCAGCGCGTACAGCCGGGCGATGCCGGCGGCGCGGGCGCGTGCGCCGGCCTCGGCGTGCAGTGCCTCGGCGTCCGGGCCCAGCTCGCGCATGTCACCCAGCACCAGCCAGGCCTCGTCGCCGGAGGCGGCCAGCACGTCGATGGCCGCGGCCACCGAACCGGGGTTGGCGTTGTAGCTGTCGTCCACCAGCACGGTGCCGTCGGCCAGCACGTGCGCCACCTGGCGGCCCGGCACCGGCTGCGCCGCGGCCAGGCCCTCGGCGACGGTGGCCAGCGGCACGCCGCAGGCCAGCGCCAGGGCGGCGGCGGCCAGGGCGTTGCGCACGTTGTGGCGGCCGGGCAGCTGCAACACGACCTCGGCCTCGCCCTCCGGCGTGGCCAGGGTGAAGCGCTGCCCGCCGGCACCCGGCCGCAGGTCGCGCGCGGTCACCTCGGCGCTGGCCTCCAGGCCGAAGCGCAGCACGCGGCGGCCGGTCCCGGCCGGGCGGATCACCTGCTGCTCGAACCACGGCGCGAAGGCCTCGTCGGCGTTGACCACCGCCACCCCGCCCTCGCCCAGCGCGGCGTAGATGGCGCCCTTGGTCTGCGCCACGCCCAGCAGGCTGCCCATGCGCTCCAGGTGCGCCGGGGCGATGTTGTTGACCAGCGCCACGTGCGGCGGCACCACCTCGGTCAGGTAGGCGATGTCGCCCGGCTTGCCGGCGCCCATCTCGTAGATGGCGAAGTCGGCGTCCTCCGGTGCGTCGATCACCGCCAGCGGCAGGCCGACCTCGTTGTTGCGGTTGCCGGGATTGGCGTAGGCCAGGCCGGCGCGGCGCAGGATCTCCAGCAGCAGGGTCTTGACCGTGGTCTTGCCGTTGCTGCCGGTGATGGCCACCACCTTCGCCCGGCGGCCACGCTGCATGCCGGCGGCGATGCGCGCCAGCGCGCGCAGGCTGTCGGGCACCTGCACCTGCGGCAGGTCCGTGGCCATGGGCCGCTCGACCAGCAGGGCGACGGCGCCGCGCCGGGCCGCGTCGGCGACGAAGGCATGGCCGTCGAAGCGCTCGCCCTGCAGGGCCACGTACAGGCTGCCGGGGACCAGGCTGCGGGTGTCGTGGCCGATGGCGTCCACCAGCACGTCCTCGCCGTGCAGTTCGCCACCGGCCCAGTGCGCCACCAGCGAGAGCGGGATGCGGTTCATGCCCGGCCCTCCAGCGCGGCGCGCGCCACCAGCGTGTCGTCGAACGGATGGCGCACGCCGTTGATCTCCTGGTACGGCTCGTGGCCCTTGCCGGCCACCAGCACGATGTCCTGCGGGCCGGCCTCGGCGATGGCGCGGGCGATGGCGCGGGCACGGTCACGCTCCACCACCACCGCCTCCGCGCGGGCGAAGCCGGCCAGGATGTCGGCCACGATCGTCTCGCCATCCTCGGTGCGCGGGTTGTCGTCGGTGACGAACACCTTGTCGGCGCCGGCCTCGGCGATCCGCGCCATCTGCGGGCGCTTGCCGCGGGCGCGGTCGCCGCCGCAGCCGAACACGCACAGCAGCCGCGCCGCGGCATGGGCGCGCAGGCTGGCCAGCGCCTGGGCCAGCGCGTCGGGGGTGTGCGCGTAGTCGATCACCACCAGCGGGCGCACGCCGTCGCCGCCCAGGCGGTTCATGCGCCCGGGCACCGGCTGCAGCTGCGCCAGGGTGGCGGCGATGCTGCCGGGGGCCTCGCCCAGCGCGTGCAGCACGCCGGCCACGGCCAGCAGGTTGTCCACGTTGAAGCGGCCCAGCAGCGGCGAGGCGACCGCGTGCGCCTGGCCGTCCACCACCAGGTCGAAGCCGATGCCGCGCACGTCCAGGCGCAGGTTGTCGGCGCGCACCGTGGCACCGTCCTGGCCGCGCGAGCTCAGGCCCACCACACGCACCTCCGGCGCCAGGTGGCCGCGCAGGGTGCGGGCGTAGGCGTCGTCCAGGTTCAGCACCGCCGCGCGCAGGCCCGGGCGCTCGAACAGGCGCGCCTTGGCCAGGCCGTAGCGCTCCATGTCGCCGTGGTAGTCCAGGTGGTCGCGGGTGAGGTTGGTGAACACCGCCACGTCGTAGTGCACGCCGTCCACCCGGCCCTGGTCCAGGGCGTGCGAGCTGACCTCCATGGCCACGGCCTGCACGCCGGCGTCGCGCAGCTGGCCCAGCAGCGCGTGCATGGGCAGCACCAGTGGCGTGGTGAAGCCGGTCGGGCGCACCTGGCCGTACACGCCCACGCCCAGGGTGCCGATGCTGCCGGCGCGCACGCCGCGCAGGTGCCAGGCCTGGGTCAGCAGTTGCACGGTCGAGGTCTTGCCGTTGGTGCCGGTGACCCCGACCATGGTCATCGCGTGCGAGGGATGGCCGTGGAACAGGTCGCCCATCGCGCCCAGGCGGGCGCGCAGGCCGGGCACCGGGATGGCCTCCGGCGGCGGCGGGTACGCCTCCGGCGCCGGCGGTTCGAACAGCACCGCCACCGCCCCGGCCTCCAGCGCCTGGCGGGCGAAGGCCAGGCCGTGGGTGCCGAAGCCGGCGATGGCGACGAAGACATCGCCCGGCCTGACCTCGCGGCTGTCCATCACCAGCCCGGAAACGGCCACGTCGCGCGGCAGCGCGACGTCCGGCAGCAGGCGCGACAGGGGCATGGTGCGGCTCATGGCTCGCCTCCATCGCCCACCCCGGGCATCGCCGCGGGAATGGCCGCGTCGTAGGGGTCCTCCTCCAGCGGCGGCGGCAGGGGCGGCAGCGCCGCCTGGCGCTTGGCCTCGCCCTTGGCCTGGGCGGCCAGCCAGGTCTCGATGTCGTCCGGCGGTACGTCCATCAGCCTCAGCGTGTCCTCCATGACCGCGCGGAACACCGGCGCGGCGACCAGGCCGGCGTAGTAGGCGCCGCCCTGCGGATCGTTGATCACCACCACGGTGGCGAAGCGCGGGTTGGTCGCCGGCACCAGGCCGGCGAACAGCGTGGTGTAGCGGCGCGAATAGCCGCCGGCGGCGGCCTGGCGCGAGGTGCCGGTCTTGCCGGCCACGTGGTAGCCCAGGATCGCGGCCTGGGTGGCGGTGCCGCCCGGCTCGGTCACCGTCTGCATCATCCGCACCACCGCATCGGCGATCTCCGGGGCCACCACCTGGCGCGCCTCGTTGATCTGGCCCTTGACGAAGGTGGGCGTGATCAGGCGGCCGTGGTTGCCCAGCGCCGCGTAGGCCTGGGCAACCTGCAGCGCGGTGGCCGACAGACCGTAGCCGTAGGACATGGTGGCCTTGGTCAGGCCGTTCCAGCGCGAAGGCGGCAGCACCACGCCGGCGGCCTCGCCGGGGAAGCCGCTCTGCGGCGCACTGCCGTAGCCGAAGCGGCGGATGAAATCGTAGAAGAACTGCGCCGACAGCGGCTCGGACAGCTTCACCGAGCCCAGGTTGGAGCTCTTGGTGATGATGCCGGTGACGTCCAGCACCCCGTAGTTGTGGTGGTCGCGGATGGTGAACCGGCCCAGCGCCATGTAGCCCGGGCTGGTGTCCACCCGGGTGTCGAGCCTGGCGGTGCCGGCGGTCAGCGCCGCGGCCACGGTGATCGGCTTCATGGTCGAGCCCGGCTCGACAAGGTCAGTGACCGCGCGGTTGCGGCGCGCGTCCGGGTTGTGGCCGGTGACCGCGTTGGGGTTGTAACTGGGCAGGTTGACCATGGCCAGGATCTCGCCCGTGGCCACGTCCAGCACCACCGCCGAACCGCTGCTGGCCTTGTGCGTGGCCAGCGCGTTGCGCAGCTCGCGGTAGGCCAGGAACTGGATCCGGCGGTCGATCGACAGGGTCAGGTCCTTGCCCGGCTCGGCGGGACGGATCAGGTCGATGTTCTCGACGATGCGGCCGTGGCGGTCGCGGATCACACGCTTGGCGCCGGGCTTGCCACGCAGCCACTCGTCGAAGGCCAGCTCCAGGCCCTCCTGGCCGCGGTCGTCGATGTTGGTGAAGCCCAGCACGTGGGCCATCGCCTCGCCCTGCGGGTAGAAGCGGCGGAACTCGCGCTGGCTGAACACCCCNGGGATGTTGTGGGCCAGGATCGCCCTGGCCTGGTCCGGGTTGATCCGGCGCTTGAGGTAGACGAACTCCTTGTCGGCGCGCTGCGACAGGCGGCTGGCCAGCTGGTCCAGCGGCACGTCCAGGGCCTTGGCCAGCTCCGGCAGGCGCTCGGGGTAGCGCAGCAGCTCCTGCGGGTTGGCCCAGATCGACTCGACCGGGGTGGACACCGCCAGCGGCTCGCCGTTGCGGTCGGTGATCATGCCGCGCGAGGTCGGGATCGGGATCTCGCGCACGAAGCGCGCCTCGCCCTGGCGCTGGTAGAAATCGGCGTTGACCAGCTGCACGTAGGCGGCGCGGCCGACCAGCGCGACCGAGCACAGGCCGAGCGTGCACGCGACCAGCATCATGCGGCCGCGGAGGTTGAACTTGCCGCGCTGGCGGGGGGCGCGCTTCATGGCCGCACCACCACGATGTCCTCGGCCGCGGGGAACTTCATCCCCAGCCGCTGCCGCGCGACCTGGTCGATGCGGTTGGCCTGGGCCCAGGTGGCCTGCTCCAGCTGCAGCCGGCCGAATTCGATGTTCAGCTCGTCGCGCTCGCGCTCCAGCCGGGTCAGCTCCACGAACAGCTGGCGGTGGCGGTAGCGCTGGTAGACCACGCCGATGGCGCTGGCCACCACGGCCAGCAGCAGCACGCCAGCCAGGATGCGGGGGATCATGGCGCCACCTCCGCCACCGGCAGCTTCTCGGCCACGCGCAGCACGGCGCTGCGCGCGCGCGGGTTGGCGGCCACCTCCGCCTCGTCGGCGCGAATCGCGCCGCCGATGGCGGCCAGCATCGGCACGAACGCCTCCTGCTGCGGCAGGCGGCGGTTGGCCGGCGGCGCCTTGGCATGGCGCGCGATGAACTGCTTGACGATGCGGTCTTCGAGCGAGTGGAAGCTGATCACCGCCAGCCGCCCGCCCGGGCGCAACGCGGCCAGGGCCGCGTCCAGCCCGGCCTCCAGGTCGGCCAGCTCGCGGTTGATGTGGATGCGGATGGCCTGGAAGCTGCGCGTGGCCGGATGGCTCCGGTCCTTGCCGCGCGGCACCACGCCGGCCACCAGCTCGGCCAGCTCGGCGGTGCGGGTCAGCGGTTTGACCGCGCGGCGCGCGACGATGGCGCGGGCGATGCGCCGGCTCTGCTTCTCCTCGCCGTAGCGCCACAGCACCTCGGCGATCTCGGCCTCGTCGGCACGCGCCAGCCACTGCGCGGCGCTCTCGCCCGAGTCCGGGTCCATGCGCATGTCCAGCGGCCCGTCCTTGCCGAAGGAGAAGCCGCGCTCGGCCACGTCCAGCTGCGGCGAGGACACGCCCAGGTCGAACAGCACCCCGTCCAGGTCGCGGGCCTGCTCCCAGGCGCCGAGCGTGGCGAAGCTGCCGCGCCGGATGGCCACACGCGGGTCGCCGCCGAAGCTGCGCTCGGCTTCCGCGATCGCTTCCGGGTCCTTGTCCATCAGCAGCAGCCGGCCTCCCGGGCCGAGTCGTTGCAGCACCCCGCGCGCGTGGCCGCCGCGCCCGAAGGTGCCGTCCAGGTAGCGTCCATCCGCGACCACGCGCAACCCATCCACGACCTGCGTGAACAGCACCGGCAGGTGCGCCGCCGGCGCTGACGGGTCAGCGGGGTGGCCGGCCTGCGCGCCCATGCGCATCCGGTCCCCCATGCTCACAACCTCAGGTCGAGCATGTGCTCGCTCAGATCCTCGTCGGTCAGCGTCCGCCGGATCTGCGCGTGGTGCGCCTGCTCGCTCCAAAGCTCGAACTTGTCCCCCATGCCCAGCAGCACGGCCTTCTTCTCGATGCCGACCGCGCTGCGGTGGCTGGCCGGGATGGAGATGCGCCCGTTGGCGTCCGGCTCCACGGGGGTGGCGGCACCAACCAGCTTCAGCTGCAGGCTGCGGTGCGCCGCCCGGGTGCTGGGCAGCTTGTTGACCGCGTCGCGCACCCGTTCCCACTCCTTGTAGGGGTACAGGTACAGCGACCCGGCCTCGAACGGGTTGTAGGTGATCACCAGGCGGTTGCCGCACTCGCGCGCGATCAGGTCGCGGTAGGCCGTCGGGATGGCCACGCGCCCCTTGTCGTCCACGGTGATGGCGGTCTCGCCCTGGAACACTCTCGACCCCGGCTGGGAGGCAGTTCAACCACGGAAAACCACGAAATCCCCGGTTTTCCCTCGGATGCCCACCTTAGGGGTCACCAACAGGGTTGTCAACAGGCTCCTGCAGAAAAAATCGCCTGTTGCGTCAATGATTTGCAGCGATGTTCACAGACAAGTTCAAGGGTTTTCCACAAGTCGCTGTTTAGTCTCATTTTTTGAGAATCGGCCTCCGTGAAGGCCGCGTGGAGGCCGGCAGCCCGGACCAGGCCCCGGATCCGGCCCGCCGCGCCCGCGGCACCCGGTCCGCGCAACGGGAAGTCCTTGTGATGTACGTCACGGTATTGGGCGGATGGACGCCGCGGAGGCGGCGCACGGGCAGACGCGGCCGTCCGGGGCTCATGCCGCCGGACGGCCGGAGGAAATGGAGGGGCGGAGCCGGCCGGTAAGCCGGGTTCTGTCGTGGACAGTCATTCCTCTGGGCGCCGCGTCGCCGCGGCGCTCTAGCAGCCTACCCAGACCCGACGCGGGCCACGTCATGGGGTCCCTATTTGGCCTTGCTCCCGGTGGGGTTTGCCGTGCCGGCCTGTTACCAGGCTCGCGGTGCGCTCTTACCGCACCATTTCACCCTTGCCTGATCCCGGCGCCCCTTGCGGGACGGCCGGGCCATCGGCGGTTTGCTTTCTGTTGCACTTTCCGTCGGCTCGCGCCGCCCAGGCGTTACCTGGCACCGTGCCCTGTGGAGCCCGGACTTTCCTCGACACCCGCGAAGGGTGCCGCGACTGTCTGGCCGACTCCGCCAGGGCGCATTGTCGCACGCCCGAGGGGCCCTCAGCCGCCGTAGAGCGCCTTGCGTGGGGCGCCGGTCAGCTCCGCGGCCAGCTTGGCCGCGGTGGAGGGCGGCAGGTGCTCGGCCAGGCGGGCGTACAGGCGCCGTCCCTCGGCCAGGCGCGCGTCGGCGTCGTCGCCGGCGCCCTGCACCACCCCCACGAACTCGCCCCGGCGCTGGTCGGCGTCGGCGTGGACGCGCTCGCGCAGCCCCCCCAGGGTGCCGTCGAGCACGGTCTCATAGAGCTTGGTCAGCTCGCGCGCCAGCACCGCCGGACGATCCCGGCCGAAGGCCGCGCAGGCATCCTCCAGCATCTCCGCGATGCGGTGGGCCGACTCATAGAAGACCAGGGTGCGCGGCTCGCCCGCCAGCGCGGCCAGGCGCTCGCGCCGGGCCGAGGCCTTGGCCGGCAGGAAGCCCTCGAAGGCGAAGCGGTCCGAGGGCAGGCCGGCCACGCTCAGCGCGGCGATGGCCGCGCACGGGCCCGGCACCGGGCTGACCCTGACCCCCGCCTCGCGGGCGGCGCGCACCAGGCGGTAGCCGGGGTCGCTGACCAGCGGCGTGCCGGCGTCGCTGACCAGGGCCAGCGACTCGCCGCCCAGCAGCCGCGCCACCAGGCGCTCGGCCAGCTGCTGCTCGTTGTGCTCGTGCAGGGCCAGCAGCGGGGTGCCGATGCCGAAGTGCGCCAGCAGCTGGCCGCTGCGGCGGGTATCCTCGGCGCAGACCGCCGCCACCTCGCGCAGCACCTGCTGGGCCCGCGGGGACAGGTCGCCCAGGTTGCCGATGGGCGTGGCGACGACGTACAGGGTGGGGGCGGACATCAAGGTCGGGGCGACGGTGGGAGGGATAGAATCGTAAGCCCTTTTCACCGAGGCCCGGCCCCCGCATGGACAGGCACACGCGCGCACCCCAGCAACCGCACCCGGCCCGGCGCTGGCTGGCACCCGGCCTGGCCGTACTGCTGGCCGCCGGCTGCGCCTCGGTGGCGCCCGCGCCCAGCGCCGATCCGGGCCACGCCGTGGCCATCGCCCTGCTGGAGCAGGGCCAGGCGCGCCAGGCCGCGCAGCAGCTGGAGGCGCTGGCGGCCACCGCGCGCAACGGCCAGCGCCACGCCCTGCTGGCCGACGCCGCCTTCGCCTGGCGCGAGGCCGGGGACGAGGCGCGCGCGCGCAGCCTGCTGGCGCAGGTCGAGGCGCGCCGGGTGGGCGGCGCCAGCCGCGCCCGCCTAGCGCTGCTGCGGGCCGAGCTGGCGCTGGCCGACGGCCAGGTGCCGGTCCCCCTGGACGGCGATCCGGCACTGCTGCCGACGGGGCAGCAGGCCCGCTGGCAGCTGGCTCAGGGCGCGGCCCTGGAAGCCGCCGGCGACGCCATCGGCGCCGCGGCCGCGCGCGCGCGCGCCGACGCCGGCCTGCAGGGCCAGGCGCGCGAGGACAACCGCCGCGCGATCGAGCGCCTGCTCTCGGGCCTGGACGACGCCACCCTGGGCGCCCGCGCCGCGGCGCTGCCGGCCGGCGAGCCGCTGTACAACTTCACCGCGCGCGCCCTGCTGCGCCGCGGCCTGCCGTTGCCGCGTCCGTTCGACCGGGATCCGGCCTGGAACTTCGACGACCGGCCGCCGGCCGCCGCCGACGGCTACCGGCCGCCGCGCCGGCTGGCGGTGCTGCTGCCGCTCAGCGGCCCGCTGTCCACCGCCGCCGCCTCGGTGCGCGACGGCCTGCTGGCCGGCTACTACGGCGAGACCCGCCAGCGCCCGGAGATCCGCTTCTACGACACCGCCGGCACCCCGGCCGGGGCCCTGGCCGCCTACGCCCGCGCGACGGCCGAGCAGGCCGACTTCGTGATCGGCCCGCTGTCGCGCGAGGAGGTCGGCGCCGTGTTCGGCCAGGCCAGCGCCGGCGTGCCCACCCTGGCGCTCAACCGCGGCAACGTGCCGCCCCCGCCCGGCCACGCCACCTTCTCGCTGGCGCCGGAGGAGGACGGCGTGGCCGCGGCCGACTACCTGGTCGCGCGCGAACACCGCCGCGTGCTGGTCATCGCCGCCAACGACGAGAACGGCCAGCGCGCCGCCGAGGCCTTCGCCCGGCGCCTGGCCGAGCGCGGCGGCGAAGTGGCCGCCACGGTGCGCGTGGGCGAGCAGCCCGGCGACGTCAGCGCGCAACTGGGGCAGGCCGCGGCCGCCGGCGCGGATGCGGTGTTCCTGGCCATGCGCGGCCCGCAGGCGCGGGCACTGGTCCCGCAGCTGGCCCTGGCCGGGCTGGGTGTCAAGACCCGGGTGGCCACCTCGCAGCTGACCTCCGGCACCGGCAGGGCGGAGGAGGACGCGGTGCTGGACGGCACCGTGTATCCGACCGAGGCCTGGCCGGTGCGCGGCGCGGCGCAGCTGCCTTCGGCCCAGCGTGCCGCCGAGCTGGTGCCCACCGCGCGCGGCCCGGCCGCGCGCCTGTTCGCCTTCGGCTACGACGCCTGGCGCATCAGCGCCTACCTGGAACGCTTGGCCACCCGCGCCGACGGCGAACTGCGCGGGGCCACCGGCACCCTGCGCCTAGACGGCTTCGGCGCGGTGCTGCGCCAGCCGGCCTGGGCCACCTTCAGCGGCGGCACCCCGGTGCCGCTGCGCGACTGACGGCCATGGCGCCGCGGCAGGGAGGCCGCCCCCGGGACCCCGGCCGCACGCGCGGCGCGGGGGGCGAGGCCGCGGTCCGCGCCCGCCTGGAGCGCGCCGGCCTGCGCACCCTGGCCAGCAACGTCGCCAGCCGCGGCGGCGAGCTGGACCTGGTGATGCGCGAACCCGGCGCCGAGGGCGACACCGTGGTGTTCGTCGAGGTGCGCTACCGCGCCGGCCACGCCTTCGGCGACGGCCTGGCTTCGGTGGACGCCGGCAAGCGGCGCCGGCTGGTCCATGCCGCGCAGGCCTACCTGGCCGCCCACCCGCAGCTGGCGGAACTGCCCTGCCGCTTCGACGTGGTCGCCGCCCACGGCGACCCGGCCTCCCCGCACATCGTCTGGACCCGCGACGCCTTCCGCCTGGACGAGGTCTGACCGTCCCCGCGCGGCCGCGCCGTACAATCCGGCGATGACCGCGCTGCCTGCCGCCCTCGACGCCGAACTGTCCGCCCTGCTGGGCGCCGAAGGTTGGCGCACCGACGAGGCGGCGCGCGCCGCGCACGGCGGGGACGACTCCCGCCGCCATGCCCTGCCCGACGGCGTGGCCCTGCCACGCGACCGCGCCCAGGTGGCCGCGATCGTGCGCGCCTGCCGCCCCCACCACGTGCCGGTGGTGGCGCGCGGTGCCGGCACCGGCACCGCCGCTGGCGCGGTGCCCTTCGCCGGCGGCGTGGTGGTCTCCTTCGCGCGCATGGACCGGATCCTGGCGATCAGCCCCGGCGACCGCTGCGCGGTGGTCGAGCCGGGTGTGCCGAACGCCGCCCTGCAGCAGGCGCTGCAGCCGCACGGCCTGTTCTGGGCGCCGGATCCGTCCAGTGCCGAACACTGCACCGTCGGCGGCAACCTGGCCTGCAACGCCGGCGGCCCGCGCGCGGTGAAGTACGGCGCCACCCGCGACAACGTGCTGGGCCTGGTGGCGGTGACCGGCACCGGCGAGCTGATCCGCTGCGGCGGGCCGTGGACCCAGGACGCCACCGGCTACGACCTCACCCACCTGATCGTCGGCAGCGAAGGCACCCTGGCCCTGATCGTCGAGGCCACGCTGAGGCTGCTGCCGCGGCCGGTGGCGCAGGCCGGACTGCGCGTGTTCTACCGCGACGCGGCCGCCGCCGCGGCGGCGGTGGCGCGGCTGATGGCGCAGCCGCAGGTGCCGGCGATGCTGGAGTTCATGGACCGCAGCGCCATCGCCCTGCTCCGCCGCAACGGCAGCGACGTGCCCGAGGCCGGCGCCATGCTGCTGGTGGAGGCCGACGGCGACCACGACATCCTGCCCCTGGCCCTGCAGGCGCTGGCCGAGGCCGCCCAGGGCGAGGGCCTGCTCGACCTGGACGTGGCCATGGACGGGGCCGCGCGCGACCGCCTGTGGGCGGCGCGGCGCGCGCTCTCGCCGGCGCTGCGCGGCATCGCCCCGGGCAAGATCAACGAGGACGTGGTGGTGCCGGTCTCGCGCATCCCGGACCTGGTGGCCGCCGCCGAGGCGCTGTCGGCGCAACATGCCCTGCCGATCGTGGTGTTCGGCCATGCCGGCAACGGCAACCTGCACGTCAACATCATGTACCACCCCGAGGATGCGGCCGAATCGGCGCGCGCGCAGGCGGCGCTGGAGGGCCTGTTCGCGCAGGTGATCGCCCTGGGTGGCACGCTCTCGGGCGAACACGGCATCGGCGTGGCCAAGCGCGACTGGATGGCCCGCGCCTTCGACGCCCCCACCCTGGCCGCCATGCGTGCGGTCAAGGCCGCCCTCGACCCCGACGGCATCCTCAACCCCGGCAAGGTCCTGCCCCCCCTGTAGGAGCCGCGCAAGCGGCGACACGACGCGCGCGGCCGGTCGCGACGGATGCACCCGTGCCGGGCGCTCGCAACGTGGCGGTGGGACGCCGGCGCCGGTTACGCCTGCCGGGTCGCCGCGGACGCGGCTCCTACAGGGAGGCGACGGCCTCGGCCATGCGTTCGATGGCCTCGCGCAGCAGCGGGCGCGGCATGGCGAAGTTGAGCCGCACGTGGCCTTCGCCGCCGGTGCCGCATTCGGCGCCGTCGGTCAGGGCCACGCGCGCGCGGCGGCGGAAGAAGGCGTGCGGCGGCATCTCCAGCGGCAGCGCGCGGCAGTCCAGCCAGGCCAGGTAGGTGCCCTGCGGTGCGATCCAGTGCAACTGCGGCAGGCGCTCGCGCAGCAACTGCCCGAGCAGCGCGCGGTTGCCCTCCAGGTACTCCAGCCCCCGCGCCAGCCAGGCATCGCCCTCGCGCCAGGCGGTGGTGTGCGCGATCACGCCCGGGGTGGCGGTGGAATGGCCGGCGAACAGGCCTATGCGTCGCCACAGCGCCAGGTCCTCGTCACGGGTGAACACCAGCTGCGCGCACTTCAGCCCGGCCAGGTTCCAGGCCTTGGATGCGGACACCGCGGTGATGGCCTGGCGCGCGGCCTGCTCCGACACCGAGGCATAGGGCACGTGGCGGTGGCCGGGATAGACGATCGGCGCGTGGATCTCGTCGGCGAACACGCGCGCGTCGAAGCGCGCGGCGATGGCCGCGATGCGCGCCAGCTCGTCACGGCCGTACACCTTGCCGATCGGGTTGTGCGGGTTGCACAGCACCAGCTGGCGCGCGCCGCGGGCGAAAGCCTCCTCCAGCGCGGCCTCGTCCAGCACCCAGGCGCCGTCCTCGCGCCGCATCGGCACCTCCAGCACCGGATGGCCCAGCAGCCGCAGCAGCGGAATGAACGGCATGTAGTTGGGCACCGGCAGCGCCACCGGCGTGGCCGCCGGCAGGTAATGGCGCAGCACCACCTCCAGCGCGCCCAGCACGTCCGGCACGGCGTGGATGGCTTCGGCCGGCACCTCCCAGCCGTGGTGGCGGCGCTGCCAGTCGGCGCAGGCCTCGGCCAGGGCGCGGGTCAGGTCCGGCGACAGGTAGCCGACCTGGCCGCGGGCCAGGGCCTGCTGCAACGCGGCGGCGATCGGCGGGGCCAGGCCGAAGTCCATCTCCGCGACGAAGGCGCCGATGCAGTCGGGGAAGGCGCGCCATTTCAGCCCGCCGCCGGCGCGCAGCTGGTCGAGGGGGACGGCGTCGAAATCGTGGATGTCCAAGGCGGCCTCCCGGCGTTGCCCCGCCATTGTAGGAGCCGCATGCGCGGCGATGCGACGTGCACGTCCGGTCGCGGCGCACGCACGCGAGCCGGGAGCGTCCGTGCCGTGACGCCTGAACGCCGGCTCCGGATGCGCCGGCCAGGTCGCCGCGGACGCGGCTCCTACAGGGGGGATGCCGGCGCGAAGTGCTGGTAGCCGGCGTGCGGGGGCTGCCACGGGCTGCCGGCGGCGGCCAGGGCGCGCACGCCGGAGCCTGCCACGATGCGGCCGATGCGGGTGGCCTCCACGCCGGCCTGTTCCAGCACCTGCGCCACCTCCTCGCGCAGCGCCGCCGGCGCGGTGAAGCACAGCTCGTAGTCGTCGCCCCCGGTTGCCTGCAGCGCGGCGCGCCGCGCGCCGGACACGGCCGCCAGCGCCGGCGAGGCCGGCAGGGCCTCCAGCCACACCTCCGCGCCCACGCCGCTGCGTTCGCAGATGTGCCCCAGGTCGGCCAGCAGGCCGTCGGACACGTCCACGCAGGCACGGGCCAGGCCGAGCAGGGAGCGCCCGGCCTCCACCCGTGGCGTGGGCCGGTGCAGGCGCGCGCGCAGGAACGCCCGCGCCTCTTCCCCGGCCACCGGCGTGGCGCCGCCGGGCGCGGGCATGTGCCCGTCCAGCACCAGCGCCGCAGCGGCATCGCCCAGGGTGCCGGTGACCCACCCCGCGGCGCCGGGGCGGGCACGGTCGCGGCGCAACGCGGCGCCCTGCTCCACCAGGCCCAGGGCGGTCACCGCCACCGACAGCGGGCCGCGGGTGGTGTCCCCCCCCACCAGCGCCACGTCGTGGCGCGCGGCCAGCTCCAGGAAGCCGTCGAGGAAGCCGTCCAGCCAGGCCTCCGCGGCCCCGGGCAGGGACAGCGACAGCGTGCACCAGGCCGGGCGCGCGCCCATCGAGGCCAGGTCGGAGAGGTTCACCGCCAGCGCCTTCCAGCCCAGGTCGGCGGGCGCGGTGCCGGCGGGAAAATGCACGCCGGCGTTGAGGGTGTCGGCGGTGACCACCAGCTCGTGGCCGGCCGGCACCGGCAGCAGCGCGGCGTCGTCGCCGATGCCCAGGCGCACGTCGGCGCGCGCGCCGGCGCGGCGGCGGATGCGTTCGACCAGGTCGAACTCGGCCATCGCCACGCCTCCCGCGCGGCGCCGCTCAGCGCCCGCCGTTGCGCGCGGCCTGCACCTCGGCGGCGCGCCACTGCGCGCTGGCGCGGTCGAGCACGCCGTTGACGTAGGTGTGGCCGTGCTCGGAGCCGAAGCGCTTGGCGGTCTCGATGGCCTCGTTGATGACCACGCGGTACGGCACGTCCAGGCGGTGCAGCAGCTCGTAGGCGGCCACGCGCAGCACCGCGCGTTCGATGGCGTCCACCTCCTCCACGGCGCGGTCCAGGTGCGGGGCCAGGGCTTCGTCCAGGCTGGCGCGGCGGGTCAGCACGCCGGTCACCAGGTCCTCGAAGTAGGCCAGGTCGGCCACCTCGTGCGCCTGCTCGTGGGCGAACTGGGCGATCACCTGCTGCGGGGTGCCGCCGGAAATCTGCCAGGCGTAGATGGCCTGCAGGGCGCGGCGGCGGGCGCGGGCGCGCAGGACCGGATCGACGCCGGTGCGGTTGCGGAACGAACGGCTCATGGGAGGCGCTCCAGCAGGTTGACCATTTCCAGCGCGGCCATCGCCGCTTCCTCGCCCTTGTTGCCGTGGCTGCCACCGGCGCGGGCCTCGGCGTCCTCGAAGCGCTCCACCGCCAGCACGCCGTTGAGCACCGGCACCCCGGTGTCCAGGGCCACGCGCATCAGGCCCTCGGCGCACAGGTCGGCCACGTGCTCGTAGTGGCGGGTGTCGCCGCGCACCACGCAGCCGAGCGCGATCAGCGCGGCGTGGCCGCCGGCGGCGGCCAGGCGGCGCGCGACCATCGGCAGCTCCCAGGCGCCGGGCACGCGCACCACGTCCACCGCCGCTTCCGGCACGCCGTTGTCGGCCAGGCAGCGGCGCGCGCCGGCGACCAGGGCGTCGGTGATGCGCGCGTTCCAGCGGCTGGCGAGGATGGCGAAGCGGGCGCCGGCCGGCAGGCGGAGATCACCTTCGTAAAGGGGCATGGGATCGGGGATTGTCGGGGTCGCACAGTTTACCGGACGCGGGGCCGCCGGGCCGGTGGGGCCGGCCGGCGGTCACGGGGCCAGGTATTCGACGACTTCCAGGCCGAAACCGGACAGGCCCACCTGGCGGCGCGGCGTACCCAGCACACGCAGCCTGCGCAGGCCCAGGTCGGCCAGGATCTGCGCTCCGGCGCCGTTGCGCCGCCACTGGCCCACGTCCTTGTCCTTGTGCCCGGCGCGCGGCTCCGGCTGCTCGCGCAGGCGGGCCAGCAGCGCCTCGCTGTCGCGCGGGGCCGAGAGCACCACCATCACGCCTTCGCCCTCGGCGGCGATGGCGCGCAGCGCGTCGGTGGCGGCCACGCCGAAGTCCTCGCGCCGCCAGTGCAGCAGGTCGGCCAGGGGATTCTCCACCTGCACGCGCACCAGGGTCGGCCGCTGCCCGTCCGGGTTGCCGCGCACCAGGGCGAAGTGCAGCTCGTGGGCGATGCGGTCGCGGTAGGTGACCAGGCGGAACGGGCCGAACTCGGTCTGGATGTCGCGTTCATCCACCCGTTCGACGGTGTGCTCGGTGGCCAGGCGCCAGGCGATCAGGTCGGCGATGGAGCCGATCTTCAGCCCGTGCTCGCGGGCGAAGGCCTCCAGCTGCGGGCGCCGTGCCATGGTGCCGTCGGGATTGAGGATCTCCACCAGCACGCCGGCCGGCTCCAGGCCGGCCAGGCGCGGCAGGTCGGAGGCCGCCTCGGTGTGGCCGGCACGGGTCAGCACGCCGCCCGGCTGGGCGATCAGCGGGAAGATGTGGCCCGGCTGCGACAGGTCGGAAGGCTTGGCATCAGGCTTGACCGCGGTGCGGATGGTGTGGGCGCGGTCGTAGGCGGAGATGCCGGTGGTCACGCCCTCGGCCGCCTCGATGGAGACGGTGAAGTTGGTCTGGAACTGGGCGGTGTTGTGCCAGACCATCGGCGCCAGGCCGAGCTGGTTGGCGCGCTCGCGGGTGATGCTCAGGCACACCAGGCCGCGGGCGTGGGTGACCATGAAGTTGATGTCGGCCGGGCGGACCAGCTCGGCGGCCATGATCAGGTCGCCCTCGTTCTCGCGGTCCTCGTCGTCCACGATCACGACCATGCGGCCGGCGCGGATCTCCTCCAGCAGCTCGGGGATGGGCGCAAAGCTCATGCCTGCACCTCCCGCGCGGCCAGCAGGCGCTCAACATAGCGGGCCACCAGGTCCACCTCCAGGTTGACCGGCTCGCCCACGCCGATGTGGGCGAAGCGGGTGTGGGCCACGGTGTGCGGGATCAGCGCCACCTCGAAGCCCTCCCCGTCCACGGCGTTGACGGTCAGGCTCACCCCGTCCACGCAGATCGAGCCCTTCTTCGCGATGTACTTCAGCAGGTGCGCGGGCGCGGCGAAGCGCCAGCGCTGGGCGCGCGCGTCCGGTTCGATGGCCAGCACGCGGCCGATGCCGTCCACGTGGCCGCTGACCAGATGGCCGCCGAGGCGGTCGGTCGGACGCATGGCCCGCTCCAGGTTGAGCATTGCGTCGGACTCCAGGGTGCCGAGCGTGGTCAGGGCCAGGGTCTCGTTGGAGGCGTCGGCCTGGAACGAGGCCGCGTCGAAGGCGACCACGGTCAGGCACACGCCGTTGACGGCGATGCTCTCGCCGAGGGAGACATGGTCGAACGGGAGGCTGCCGACCTGGAAGGTGAAGCGGACATCGCCACCGCGCGCCTCGCGCGCGGTCAGGCGGCCGACGCCCTCGATGATGCCGGTGAACATCAGCGCACCTCCCGGGACGGAGGCAGGAAAGCGGTGTTGCAGAAGGAGGGCATGTCGCGTTTCTCGCAGGAGTGGAAGCGAAAAACGCCCCAAGGCACGAGCCGCCGCCGGTCCGCATGCGGACCGGGTGGTGGCCATCTTCTTCCATCCGGACTGTGGGGCGCGCGGCAGGCCGCGTGCCCGGACCGTCGGCTCCGGCTTTGGACCGGATCTGCTGACCTCCCGCGTAGCGGGAGCGCTCGCGGGCTCGCGCGGGCCGGCGATGCCGGGACCGCGCCTACCGCCGGTGGGGAATTCCACCCCGCCCTGAAGACGTTCGGTTCTGCCGGGAGACCCGGCGGGCGGATTCTACACCGCCGCACCGGCACGTCCGGAACCGTTCATAAAGATCCCGTTAATCTGCGTGCGCACGATCACGGTTGATCGTGCGGCTTCCGCGGAACGGAAGCCATACACGGAACAGGAGACAGAAATATGCGCAAGCTGGTTGCAGCCCTGATGCTGGCCGCCACGCCCTTCGCCACCGCGGTGGCCGGGGACATGAGCTACACCTACGTCGAAGCCGGTTGGACCGAGGTCAAGATCGACGACGACTGGCTGGACGACCCCAAGGGGGACGGCGCCTACATCCGCGGCTCCTATGCCATTGCCGACCAGGTCTACCTGTTCGGTGGCTACGCCGAGGTGTCCAAGACCTACCGCCTGGCGCCGGGCCGCGTGAAGTTCGAGCTGGCCCAGCCGGAGTTCGGCATCGGCTGGCACCAGGGCTTCACCGACCGCCTGGACTTCACCGCCGACCTGGCCTGGGTGCGCCTGAACGGAAAGGTCCGCCTGTCCGGCATCGCCGACCCGGTCGACCTCGTGGACGAGCACGTCACCGCCGGCCGTGCCACCGTCGGCCTGCGCGGCAAGCCTTCGGCGCACACGGAGCTGTGGGCCAAGGCCGGCTACCTGGACGGCAGCGACCTGGACGGCGAGTGGCTCGGCAGCCTGGGCCTGCAGGTGAACCTCAACCGCACCTGGGGCCTGGTCGGCGAGATCGAGGCCTACGAGGACGTCACCCGCTACAACCTGGGCGTGCGCGCCAGCTTCTGAGGCCGGCCGCCACCCGCCACCGGACGGGCCCTGCGGGGCCCGTCCGCGTTTTCAGGCCTGCGGCCGCAGCAGCAGGCGCCGGTCCTCGCCCAGACGCGCCTCGTCCATCAGGCGGAAGCGCAGGCGCCCGGCCATGGAGCCGATGCCCAGCCCGGCGAACAGCGGCCGCGCCGCATCGCCCAGCAGCAGCGGCGCCTGGTACAGCAGCAGCTCGTCCACCAGGCCGGCGCGCAGCAGGGCGCCGCACAGCACGGGGCCGGCCTCGACCTGGACCTCGTTGATGCCACGCTCGCCCAGCAGGCGCAGCGCCACCTCCAGGTCCAGATGGCCGTCGCGCAGCGGCACGGCGGCGAACTCCGCCTGCAGCCCGGCCGGCGGCACCACGTCCGGCGCGTGCAGGTACAGGGTGGGCGCGGCGCCGTCGCGCACCCGCGCACGCGCCAGGCTGCGCAGGCGCGAGTCCACCACCACGCGCAGCGGCGGCACCACCTCGGCCTGCACCCGCGCGGTCAGCGCCGGGTCGTCGGCCAGCACGGTGTCCGCGCCGGTGAGGATGGCGCCGCTGCGGGCGCGCCAGTGCTGCACGTCGGCACGGGCCTGCTCGCCGGTGATCCACTTCGACTCGCCGCTGGCCAGGGCGGTGCGCCCGTCCAGGCTGGCCGCCAGCTTCACCCGCAGCCACGGCCGGCCGCGCTGCACCCGCGCCAGGAAGCCGCGGTTGAGCTCGCGCGCCTGCGCCTCCAGCAGGCCGGAGGCCACCTCGACGCCGGCCGCGCGCAGGCGGGCGAACCCGGCCCCGTCCACCTGCGGGACCGGGTCGCGCACGGCCGCCACCACCCGCGCCACGCCGGCCGCGACCAGGGCATCGGCGCACGGCGGGGTGCGGCCGTGGTGGGCGCACGGCTCCAGGGTGACGTAGACGGTGGCGCCCCGCGCGGCCTCGCCGGCCTGGCGCAGGGCGAACACCTCCGCGTGCGGCTCGCCGGCGCGCGGGTGCCAGCCCTCGCCCACCACCCGGCCGTCGCGCGCGATCACGCAGCCGACCGCGGGATTGGGACGGGCGGTGTACAGGCCGCGTTCGGCCAGCTCCAGGGCGCGCGCCATGCAGGCGTGGTCGAAGGCGTCGAAGCTCATGCGTGTTCCAGGCAGTCGGTGGCCAGCACGTGCACCAGCAGCGGCCCGAGCCGCAGCACCTCGTGTTCGCGCCAGCCCAGGCCACGGTACCAGACGGCCATGTCGGAGGCGCAGTACAGGTAGAGGGTCCGCGTCCCCAGGGCGCCGGCCTCGGCCACGGCGCGCGCCACCAGGGCACGGCCGACGCCGCGGCCGCGCGCCTCCGGGCGCACGTACAGACTGGCCAGCCAGGGCGAATACTGCGGGATGTCCGGGTGGTCCTCGGCCAGCAGGCTCACCGAACCGAGCCAGCCGCCGCCCCCGTCCAGCGCCACCAGGGTGGACGGGATCGTCGCCGGGCGGTCGTGCGAGCGCAGCTCGGCCAACGCCTCGGCCACGGTCCAGTCCGGCAGCAGCGCCCCGAAGGCCGCGACGTGGGCCCGCGCCAGCGCGGCGGCATGCCGCGGATGCGCGCTGAGCCAGTCGATGCGCACCGGACACTCAGCGTTTGCGCTGGCGCTCGCCGTGCGGCTCCAGCGGCACCACCTCGGCGCCCTGCAGCAGCGGCAGCTGGCCGGCAGCCGGCGGCAGCTCGCGCTCCAGCTTCTCGATCTCCTCGCGGAAGTCGGCCACGTCCTGGAAGCTGCGGTAGACCGAGGCGAAGCGCACGTAGCCCACGTGGTCCAGCTTGCGCAGCTGCTCCATGACGAACTCGCCGATCCGGCGCGAGGGCAGCTCGCGCTCGCCGCTCATGCGCGCGGCGTGCACCACCGCGCGCACCGCCGCCTCGATCTGCTCCTCGGACACCGGCCGCTTCTGCAGCGCGCGGTCGAAGCCCACCCGCACCTTGCGCGCGTCGAAGGCCTCGCGGCTGCCGTCGTTCTTGATGATGGCCGGCAGCTTCAGCTCCACCGTCTCCAGGGTGCTGAAGCGTTCGCCGCAGGCCTCGCACTCGCGGCGGCGGCGGATGGTGGCGCCGTCGTCGGACACGCGCGAGTCGATCACGCGGGTTTCGCTGTGCTGGCAGTAGGGACAATGCATGGCGGCGCTCCGTTTTGCGCTGGCGGTCCGCCGGCCGGCGGCCGGCGGACCTGGCCCGCCGGCGCGTTCCGGCCGCGGTCAGCCGTAGACCGGGTACTTCCGGCACTGCGCGGTGACCTGCTCGCGCACGCGCGCGATCACCGCCTCGTCGTTGGGGTTGTCGAGCACGTCGGCGATCCAGTGGGCCAGCTCGACGCAGTCGGCCTCGGTGTAGCCGCGGGTGGTCACCGCCGGGGTACCCAGGCGCAGGCCCGAGGTCACGAACGGCGAGCGCGGGTCGTTGGGCACCGAGTTCTTGTTGACGGTGATGTGGGCGCGGCCCAGGGCGGCCTCGGCGTCCTTGCCGGACACCTCCCTGCCGATCATGTCCACCAGCATCAGGTGGTTGTCGGTGCCCCCGGAGACGATCCTGTAGCCGCGCTCGACCAGGGTGCGGGCCATGGCCCGGGCGTTCTTCACCACCTGCTGCTGGTAGGCCTTGAACTCCGGCTCCAGCGCCTCCTTGAAGGCCACCGCCTTGGCCGCGATCACATGCATCAGCGGGCCACCCTGGATGCCCGGGAAGACGATGCTCTGCAGCTTCTTCTCGATCTCCTCGAAGGCCTCGCCGGCCCCCTGGCGGCTGACCAGGATGATGCCGCCGCGCGGGCCGCGCAGGGTCTTGTGGGTGGTGGAGGTGACCACGTGGGCGTGCGGCAGCGGGCTCGGGTACACCCCGGCGGCCACCAGGCCGGCCACGTGGGCCATGTCCACGAACAGGTACGCGCCGACCTTGTCGGCGATGGCACGGAAGCGCGCCCAGTCGACCACGCGCGAGTAGGCCGAGAAGCCGGCCACCACCATCTTCGGCTTGTGCTCCACGGCCAGGCGCTCGACCTCGTCGTAGTCGATCAGGCCCTGGTCGTTGACCCCGTACTGGACGGCGTTGAACAGCTTGCCCGAGGCGTTGACCCTGGCACCGTGGGTCAGGTGGCCGCCGTGGGCCAGGGACATGCCCAGGATCGTGTCGCCCGGCTGCAGCAGGGCGAAGTACACGGCCTGGTTGGCCTGGGAGCCGGAGTGCGGCTGCACGTTGGCGTAGTCGGCGCCGAACAGCTGCCTGGCGCGGTCGATGGCCAGCTGCTCGGCCACGTCCACGTACTCGCAGCCGCCGTAGTAGCGCTTGCGCGGGTAGCCCTCGGCGTACTTGTTGGTCAGCACGCTGCCCTGCGCCTCCATCACCCGGGGGCTGGCGTAGTTCTCGCTCGCGATCAGCTCGACGTGGTCCTCCTGGCGGCGCCGCTCGGCGGCGATGGCCTGGGCCAGTTCGGGGTCGTAGGTTTCGATGCGGGCGTCGCGCGGGAACATCGGTCACTCCGGGGAGGATGGGGCAAGCTGCTGATTGTAAGGCCCGGCCCGCCCGGCCGCCGCATCGCCGGGCGGGCCGGGGGCGGCGCCTGAATCCGGGCCGCCCCCGCCCCGCCCGGTGCCCCCGGAAGCCGGGCACCTCCGCGGGAAGGGGCTATAATCGCGGGCTATCCCTCATTCCTACCTTGCCGGCCCGCTGGCACGGGCCGGCCGGACGCGCGCCAGGAGTCTGCCTTGTCCTCGCAATACATCTACACCATGAACCGGGTGTCCAAGGTGATCCCGCCCAAGCGGCAGATCATCAAGGACATCTCGCTGAGCTTCTTCCCGGGCGCCAAGATCGGCCTGCTGGGCCTCAACGGCGCCGGCAAGTCCACCGTGCTGCGGATCATGGCCGGCGTGGACACCGACTACGAAGGCGAGGCCCGCCCGCAGCCCGGCATCAAGATCGGCTACCTGCCGCAGGAGCCGCAGCTCAACCCCGAGCACACCGTGCGCCAGGCGGTGGAGGAAGGCGTGGGCGAGATCCTGCAGGCGCAGAAGCGCCTGGAGGAGGTCTACGCCGCCTACGCCGAGGAAGGCGCCGACTTCGACGCCCTGGCCAGGGAGCAGGAGCGCCTGGAGGCGATCCTGGCCTCCGGCGACGCCCACACCCTCGAGCAGCAGCTGGAGGTCGCCGCCGACGCCCTGCGCCTGCCGCCGTGGGACGCGAAGATCGCCCACCTGTCCGGCGGCGAGAAGCGCCGCGTGGCGCTGTGCCGCCTGCTGCTGTCCAAGCCGGACATGCTGCTGCTGGACGAGCCGACCAACCACCTGGACGCCGAGTCGGTGGAGTGGCTGGAGCAGTTCCTGCAGCGCTACCCAGGCACCGTGGTGGCCGTGACCCACGACCGCTACTTCCTGGACAACGCCGCCGAGTGGATCCTGGAGCTGGACCGCGGCCGCGGCATCCCCTGGAAGGGCAACTACACCGAGTGGCTCAAGCAGAAGGAAGAGCGCCTGCGCCAGGAGGAGAACCAGGAGAAGGCGCGCCAGAAGGCCATCGCCCGCGAGCTGGAGTGGGCCCGGCAGAACGCCAAGGGCGGCCGCTCCAAGGGCAAGGCGCGCCTGGCCCGCCTGGAGGAGCTGCAGAGCATCGAGTACCAGAAGCGCAACGAGACCAACGAGATCTTCATCCCGCCCGGCGAGCGCCTGGGCAACAACGTGATCGAGTTCCGCAATGTCTCCAAGCGCTTCGGCGACCGCCTGCTGATCGACGACCTGAGCTTCATCGTGCCGCCGGGCGCGATCGTCGGCATCATCGGCCCGAACGGCGCCGGCAAGTCCACGCTGTTCAAGATGATCACCGGCCAGGAAAAGCCGGACTCGGGCGAGATCATCATCGGCCCGACGGTGAAGCTGGCCTACGTGGACCAGAGCCGCGACGCGCTGGACCCGGACAAGACCGTGTTCGAGGAGGTGTCCGGCGGCCTGGACATCCTCAACATCAACGGCATCGAGATCCAGTCGCGCGCCTACATCGGCCGCTTCAACTTCAAGGGCCCGGACCAGCAGAAGCGCGTCGGCTCGCTGTCCGGCGGCGAGCGCGGCCGCCTGCATATGGCCAAGACCCTGCTGCAGGGCGGCAACGTGCTGCTGCTGGACGAGCCGTCCAACGACCTGGACGTGGAGACCCTGCGCGCCCTGGAGGACGCCCTGCTGGAGTTCCCGGGCAACGCCTTCGTGATCTCCCACGACCGCTGGTTCCTGGACCGCATCGCCACGCACATCCTCGCCTTCGAGGGCGACTCGCACGTGGAGTTCTTCCAGGGCAACTACCGCGAGTACGAGGAGGACAAGAAGCGCCGCCTCGGCGACGACGCCGGTCCCAAGCGCCTGCGCTTCAAGGCCCTGAAGTAAGCTGCCACCGGCCGCCCCGCGCGGCCGGTGCCTTTTCCAGCCCCCGCCGCGTCCGGAGGCCGCCATGTCCCTGCCCGAACGCCTGTTCAAGCTGCGCGAGCACGGCACCAGCGTGCGCACCGAGCTGCTGGCAGGCCTGACCACCTTCCTGACGATGTCCTACATCGTCTTCGTCAATCCGGCGATCCTGGCCACCACCGGCATGGACGCCGGCGCGGTGTTCGTCGCCACCTGCCTGGCCGCGGCGCTGGGCTCGGCGGTGATGGGGCTGGCGGCCAACTTCCCGGTGGGCATGGCCCCCGGCATGGGCCTCAACGCCTTCTTCGCCTTCACCGTGGTCGGCGCCGCCGGCCTGCCCTGGGAACAGGCGCTGGCCGCGGTGCTGCTGTCGGGCGTCGTGTTCCTGCTGCTGACCGTGACCGGTGTGCGGCGCTGGCTGGTGGACGGCATCCCGGCCTCGCTGCGCAGCGCCATCGTCGCCGGCATCGGCCTGTTCCTGGCCATCATCGCCCTGCAGAAGTCCGGGGTGGTGGTCGCCGACCCGGACACCCTGGTGCGCCTGGGCGCGATGACCGCGCCCGAGCCGCTGCTGGCCCTCGGCGGCTTCCTGCTGATCGCCATCCTCGAGGCGCGCGGCGTGCGCGGCGCGATCCTGGCGGGCATCCTCGCGGTCACCGCCCTGGCCTGGGCGCTGGGACTGGTGCAGTGGAACGGCCTGGTCTCGCTGCCGCCCAGCCTGGCCCCCACCTTCCTCAAGCTGGACCTGCCCGGCCTGCTGCACTGGGAGGAGGGCTCCGGCTGGTCGGTGCTGCTGCACGTGGTGCTGGTGTTCGTGCTGGTGGAGGTGTTCGACGCCACCGGCACCCTGTACGGCGTGGCCGGCCGCGCCGGCCTGCTGCGGCTGCCGGACGGCCGCCGGCGCTTCGGCCGCGCCCTGCTGGCCGACAGCACCGCGATCCTGGCCGGCTCGCTGCTGGGCACCAGCTCCACCACCGCCTACGCCGAGAGCGCCTCCGGCGTGCAGGCCGGCGGCCGCACCGGCCTGGTCGCGCTGGTGGTGGCCGCGCTGTTCCTGGCCGCGCTGCTGTTCTCGCCGCTGGCGGCGATGGTGCCGGCCTACGCCACCGCGCCGGCGCTGCTGTACGTGGCCGGGCTGATGCTGCGCGAGCTGGTGGAGGTGCAGTGGAGCGAGCTGACCGAGGCGGTGCCGGCGGCGCTGTGCGCCCTGGCCATGCCCTTCACCTACTCCATCGCCAACGGCCTGGCCTTCGGCTTCATCGCCTACGCGGTGCTCAAGGCCGGCACCGGCCGCTGGCGGCAGGTGCACCCGGCGGTGTGGCTGGTGGCCGGGCTGTTCGCGCTGCGCTACGCCCTGGCCTGAGGCCGGGACACGCCCGCGCCTAGTCCTCCAGCGCCAGCGGGCGCACGTGCTCCAGCAGGCTGACCAGGGTCTTGCCCGGCTCCTCCCACGGGATCATGTGCGCCGAGTGCTCGAACCACACCCCGCGCTTGTACGGCGCGCGCACCTGCTCCAGCCAGCGCGCGGTCGGCCCGGACGGCGTGGTGTAGTCGTGCCGGCCCATGAACATCACCACCGGCACCGGGAACTCCTGCACGCCGGTGAAATCCACCTGCAGGAACTCCGGCAGCAGCCGGTCCAGGGTGAACAGGCTGCCGGCGTCGATGGCCCGGGCCGCGGCCGCGTCGTACTCGGGCGAGAGCCGCCAGGCGCCGAAGTAGTACAGCGAGCTTTCGCGGAAGGCGCTCAGGCCACCGTAGAACTGCGGCCACTTGCGCGCGACGACGATGCGCTCGCGGGTGATCGGCGCATCACCCGGGTACGGAGCGATGGACTCCAGCTCGGCGAGGGCCTCGGTGTTGCCGTGCAGGCGCGCCTGCCGCAGGCCGTACTCGAAGCTCAGGCGCTCGTTCTCGCGGGTGTTGATCACCTGGCCGATGCCCACGTAGGCGTGGAACAGGTCCGGGCGCCGCAGCGCCGCGTGCATGCCCACCACCGTGCCCCAGCTGTGCCCGACCAGGACCAGCTTGCGCTTGCCGTAGCGCTGGCGCAGGTGCTCGGCCACCTCGATGGCGTCGTCCACGTAGCGCTGGATGCGGATGCTGTCGGCCACCGCGTCCGGATCGTTGTCCAGGAAGGTGCGGCCGGCGCCGCGCTGGTCCCACTGCACGACGGTGAAGTACTCCTCCAGCGGGCGCTGGAACTGCCACAGGCTGGGCGCGGCCGGCGAGGCCGGGCCGCCGTGCACGAACAGCAGCAGCGGGTTGGCGCGGTCCTGCCCGCGCACGTACAGCCACTGCTCGATGCCGCCGATGCGCACCTTGTACGACTCCTGCACGCCGTCCGGGCTGGTGATGCGCATCAGGTCGGCGACCACGGCGCGGGCGCGCAGGCAGTCGTCCGCCGGCGCAGGCGCCTGCGCCTGCACGGACAGGGCCGGGGCGAGCAGCAGGCACAGGCAGGCAAGCACTCTTCTCATGCGTTCTCCTCGGAATGGGAAGGGGAAACGCCAGCGTCGCGGCGTGGCGGAGGCCGCCTCAGCGGCGGTCGGCCAGCTCCGGGAACAGCACGTCGGTGAAGCCGAAGCTGGTGAAGTCGCGCATGCGCATCGGGTACAGGATGCCGTCCAGGTGGTCCACCTCGTGCTGCACCACGCGGGCGTGGAAGCCCTCGGCCACCCGCTCGATGCGGCGGCCCTCCACGTCGTAGCCGCTGTAGCGGATGCGGCGGATGCGTGGCACCTTCGCGCGCAGCCCGGGGATGGACAGGCAGCCTTCCCAGTCCTCCTCGACCTCGCCGGTCAGCGGCTCGATCGCCGGGTTGACCAGCACCGTGGGAGGCACCGGCGGGGCATGCGGATAGCGGCTGCTGTGCTCGAAGCCGAACACGATCACGCGCAGGCCGACGGCCACCTGCGGCGCGGCCAGGCCGACTCCGCCGGCCTGCTCCATGGTCTGCCACATGTCCTCGGCCAGGTCGCGCAGCTCGCCGGTGCCCATGTGCTCCACCGGCTCGGCCGCGCGCACCAGCACCGGCTCGCCCATCCTCACGATCTGGCGGATCACCGCATCCTCTCCCGTGCCCGTGTGCCCGGGCCAACGATAGCGCAAGCGGGCGCGGCGGTTCAGTCGAGCACGTCAATGAACGCGTTGACCGACAACCGCCCGGCCAGCGGGTCGGGCGGCGGCACGTTGCGGTTGTCGATGGTGGCCGAGTGCAGGCAGTTGCGCGGGTAGATGACGATGCGGTTGAACGCCGCCTCCACCTGGCCGATGCGCTCGAACATCGGCGTGTCCTCGCCGATGTAGCCCGGCCCCGGCGCGTCCGGCCCCTGCGCCTCGCGCTCCAGCTGGCCGAAGTAGGCCTCGTAGCGCTCCACGTCCACGTACTCGAAGCCGGTGGCGCGGTGCCGGTAGAAGGCGGTGCCGCCCCACGGGCCGCGGAACAGGTAGTGGACCAAGGCCAGGCCCTGGCGGGTGGTGGAGTCGATGTGCGGGATGCGCTGCAGGAAGGCCAGCTGCTCCGGCGGCCGGGTCACCAGCGAGTAGTGGCACATCGGGAAGGCGAAGCGGCCCGGCCGCAGGCCGAAGAAGTCCACCAGGTACGGCCGGACCAGCTTCTCCAGGAACACCTCGTACGAGGCTGGGGCGCGGGCGCGGATGCCGGGGAACATCGCCCCCTGCGGGGTGAACCGGCTGCGCGCGGCCTTGCGCACCAGCCGCTCCGGTTCCAGCACCGGCCCGTCGATGACCAGCAGCGGCGTGCCTTCCCGTCCGATCGACAGGCGCTGCACGCGCATCCGCGGGTTCAGGTCGATGATCACCCCTAGCCCACCGTGGACTTGCCGCGCATTTCCCAAACCGACGGGTCGGCCGGGCAGTAGCTGCGCAGGAACTCGTGGTGCGGCGGCATGGCCGCCACGAGCTGCTCGATCGGGCGGCGGATGGCCTCGAACAGCTTGCGCATGTCGGCGTCGGCCAGGCCGCGGGCCAGCGGGTGGTGGTTCTTCGGCACCACCCCCTGCCCGAGCATGCAGTGCGTCCAGGAGTCCAGGCGGAACAGCTCGTCCTCGCCCTGCCAGGCGTAGGCGGTGTCGCGGAACACCTGGATGCGGTTGGCGAGCGCGTCGGGGATGCGCATGTTGCGGCAGGCCTGCCACAGCGGCTCGTCGCGCTGGTTGAGGTGGTAGTGCAGGATGATGAAGTCGCGCACGTGCTCCAGCTCGGCCCGGCTGACCTGGTTGTAGCGCGCCACCACCGACTCGTCGATGCCGGTGTGCGGGAACATCTGCACCAGGCGGGTCACCGCGCTGAGGGTCAGGTGGATGCTGGTGGACTCCAGCGGCTCGATGAAGCTGGAGGCCAGGCCCAGGGCCACCACGTTCTTGTTCCACACCTGCAGGCGGCGGCCGGTGCGGAAGCGCACCACCCAGGGCTCGCGCACCAGGCGTGTGCCCGGATAGGCCGCCTTGAGCCTGGCCGCGGCCTCGTCGTCGGACATGTGCGCGCTGGAGAACACCCAGCCGCAGCCGACCCGGTGCTGCAGGGCGATGTGCCAGCGCCAGCCGGCCTGGTGGGCCACCGCTCGGGTATACGGCACCGGCGGGTCGTCCGTCTCCACCTGCATGGCCACCGCACGGTCGCAGGGCAGCCAGTTGTTCCAGTCCTCGTAGCCGGTGCCCAGGGCCTGGCCGATCAGCAGGGCGCGGAAGCCGGTGCAGTCGATGAACAGGTCCCCCTCCACGACCTGGCCGTCCTCCAGGACCAGGGCGCGGACGAAGCCGTTCTCCGGATCCTTGCGCACCTCGCGGATCTTGCCCTCGATGCGCACCAGGCCACGGCCCTCGCACTTGCGGCGCATGAAGGCGGCGTACAGCGCCGCATCGAAGTGGTAGGCGTAGCTGAGGTCCGAGCGCTCGAACGAGGTCGCCGGGCGGGTCCAGCGCATGGACCACTGCTGGGCGGCACCGCCGGGCGGCCCGAACAGGGCGAACCGGTCCTGGCGCGAGGCCACCGTTTCCAGGCAGTAGTCGCCCAGCTCCGACTTCACACCGCGGCGCAGGCTTTCCAGCCAGAACTGGTGGAAGTCGCACGACCAGGTGTTCATGCCGGTGGTGCCGAACGGGTGGAAGTAGCGGTCACCCGGCCGCTTCCAGTTCTCGAAGGAGATCGACAGCTTGAAGCTGCCGGCCACCGCGCTCATGAACTCGCGCTCGTCGATCTGCAGCAGGCGGTGGAAGGTGCGGATGGTGGGGATGGTGGATTCGCCCACGCCCACCGTACCGATCTCCTCCGACTCCACCAGCACCATCTCCAGCAGGTCGCGGAACTGGTGGGTCAGCGCGCAGGCGGTGACCCAGCCGGCGGTGCCGCCGCCGGCGATGACGACCTTGCGGATCCTCCCGTTTGCGTTCTCCAAGTCGGTTCCTCCCCTGGCCCCGGCGTACGCCGGACTGGACCTCCGCCGCGCCGGCCGGCGCGGCGCCCCTCAACGGTTGAGCTTCTGGATGAGCATGGCCCGCAGCTGGCGCGCACGGACCTCGTCGATCGGCCCGAGCAGGCCGCGCGCCTGCTCCGGCAGGTGCTCGCCGGCGCGCCCGGACGGGCCGAACACGTAGTACTCGAACACCTCGCGCCAGGCGCGCTTCTCGCGCTCGGGCCGGTCGCGGATGGCCCACATGGCGTGGTAGAGCGCGTGCATCGGCGTGGGGATCCAGGCCGGCATGCTGCCCCACCAGTAGTTCACCAGCACGGTGAACGGGGTCAGCCCCTGGACGTGGTGCCACCACATGCTGGGGATGAAGATGGCATCCCCCGGCTCCAGCTCCACGCTCTGCCCCGCCTCCAGCGCCTGGGCAAAGCGCGGGTAGCGGACCAGGTCCGGATGTTCGAAGTCCACCACGCTGATCGCCTGTCCGCCCGGCGTGGGATCCAGTGGGCCGGGGTAGAGGTTGGCGATCTGCTCCGGCGGGAACAGGGTGAAGCGGCGCCGTCCCACCGCGCAGCAGGCGATGTTGTCCGGCGCGTCGTAGTGGCACGAGGCGGTGACCCGGTTGCCGATCCAGATGGCCGGCGGCGCGTTCACGCCGTGCGCGGCCAGGTCCAGGTCGCTGTCGGCGCGCAGCCCGGGCAGGCAGTAGTCCACCGGCAGCGAGGCCACGTAGTAGGTGGGCGGGTTCGGTTCGTCCAGCAGCGCGGCCAGCTCGTCCAGCACCTGCTCCAGGCTGCCGCGCCGCACCTGGCAGTTCAGCGCGGTGAAGTCCTCGTTGTAGAACGGGCGGCCGGCGGTGGCCGGTTCGCCCCAGTTGTACTGCACCGGTCGGCCGTTGTAGTGGCGGCGCAGGTGGTCCATCGCCGCCTGCGGCGAGCGCAGGCCGGCCTGCACCAGGCCCCAGTCGCGCACCAGGCCCTTGAGCACGGTGGGCACGCCTTCCTCGAGCAGGCGCCGCAGCGGCAGCGTCTCCGGCCGGCAGCCCTCCAGCACGCGGACGGGGGCGAAACGCGCGTCCATGGTCCTCAGGCCACCAGGCCCTCCACCGGCAGGCCCGCCTCCTCGCGCAGGCGCCGCTGCTTCTCGGCGATCAGGTGACGCATGTTGTGCAGCGAGGCCAGCACCAGGTAGGCGCCCTCCAGCCAGCCGTCGCGGTGCAGGGCGTGCAGCCGGGCCGCGTCCAGCGCGGCCAGGCGCTCGCGATCGATGCCGTACAGCCCCTCCAGGCGCACGGCGTGGTCGTCGTCGAAGCGCACCTCCAGCGCCAACGGCTGGATCAGTTCGTGTTCCTGCAGCGCCGCGCACATCGCCGCGCCGGCCTGGACACCGGTGTGGATGCCGCGCAGCACGGTGATCACCCGCTCCAGGTAGGGGCTGTACCCGCCCTGCGGCAGGAACAGCGGATGGCCGTCGCCGTCGCGCAGGCGCGGGTGCTCCATGTCGATGTGGACCACCGGCTCGCTGTGCAGCTCGCCGGCCACCATCTGCTCCTGGAAGCCGATCAGGAACGGCCCGCGCGCGATCGCGCCGGGCAGGTAGCGCGCGTTCCAGCGGCCGTCGCGCAGGAACAGGTTCTCGCGCGGCGAGAAGCCCAGCAGCGCCACGGCGTGGAAGCTGCCGTCCTCGCCCTTGCGGAAGAAGATCGGATATTCGCGTTGCAGCTCGGCGAATTCGGTCGGGAACGCCTGCACCAGCCCCACGTCGTCGCCGTACTCCGGCCCGAACCGGGCGGACACCCGCAGGCCCTTGTGGGCGATGTTGTCGAGCATCTCGTAGCGGGGCATGGCGGTTCCGTGTAGTCGTCGTCCCCGGGGGAGGACACAGGCGGGTTGCGTGCCGCCTCCGTCCGACGGCCCGACCATATCGGCAGGCCGCGCCTTCGGCAAGCGGGGCCTCCCCGGGCCCTGGAAAAAAGGTTCTTCACCCAAGTCCGGGGAAGGCCGCCCGGATCTTCAGGAAGAAGTAGGCGTCGTCCCGGTAGCCGTAGGCCACCCGCTTGATGACCTTGATCTTGTTGTTGATGCCTTCGACCAGATTGGTT
>NZ_PDWK01000120.1 GCF_010093135.1 Pseudoxanthomonas taiwanensis
TGAACAACGATTCCTGAGTGACGTCTGCACCGCGCATCCCACGCCCTCCACTATGGCTGAGGTCGATATCGCAAACAGAGGGCTTGAAAGCAAGCTCTGGCGCGGGAGAATTTCAACAAGCTGCTAGGCCTTCGCCCATGTCCAGCTCGCCCGTGACATGCCGCTGGGCGGTGGCCGGCTGCAACCGCTGGCCAGCCTCGACTACAGCCGGATCGACGGCGAGGCCTTCGCCGAACTGGGTGACACCGGGCTGGAACTGGTCGGCGAGGCCTCGCGCCGGTCCCGGCTGGCGGCCGCCCTCGGCGCGCGCTACAGCCGCCACTGGCGGCGGCTGTGGCTGGAGCTGGAGGCGCAGCGACACCAGGCACTGCAGGCGGCGGCCCCGGTGCATGCCGGGTTCCGCGCCGCACCGGCGGGGCGCTTCCGCCTTCCCGATCCACAACCGCGCGGCGGCGCCACGCTGGGCCTGCGCCTGGGCGGGCCGCTGGAGCACCGCTGGGAATGGGACCTGGCCTGCCTGCGCGAAGACGGCCGGTTCGAGGCGCGGCCGGGGCTGGCACGCGGGTTCTGAGGTCCGCGGCAGGGCCGCCGGGCGGGCGCGTCCCCTTGCGCGGGGGGGGCGCCCGCCCCACTTTCAGCAGGCATTGAACCGGGCCTGCGAAACTGAACGGGCCCTTCAGCCATTGCCGAATCCAAGCCGATGCCGATGAAGCGATCGACCGCGACCCTGCTCGCCCTGACTGCCGCCGCCGCGTTCGGCGGCTTCGCCGCCACCGGCATCCGCGACCTGCTGGACAACCGCGCCCAGGCCGCGCCCGCGCGCGCCGAGGCCGCGGCCACCGCCGCCGCCGCGGCCGTCCCCGCGGTGGCCAGCCGGCCGGCGGCCACCGGCGACGGCCAGCCGCTGCCCTCGCTGGCGCCGATGCTGGAGCGGGTGCTGCCGGCGGTGGTCCGCATCCACACCAAGCAGGTGGTGCGCATCCGCAACCCGTTCTTCGACGATCCGTTCTTCCGCCGCCTGTTCCCGGAGATCCCGCAGGAGCGGATCAACGAGTCGCTGGGCTCGGGCGTGATCATCGACGCCGAGCGCGGCTACGTGCTGACCAACCACCACGTGATCGAGAACGCCGACGACGTGTCGGTGAGCCTGGCCGACGGCCGCACCTTCCAGGCCGAGTTCCTCGGCTCGGACGCCGACCCCGACGTGGCCCTGATCCGCATCCCGGCCAACAACCTCACCGCGCTGCCGCTGGGCGACAGCAGCAAGCTGCGCGTGGGCGATTTCGTGGTGGCCATCGGCAACCCGTTCGGCCTGACCCAGACGGTGACCTCGGGCATCGTCTCGGCGGTGGGGCGCAGCGGCATCCGCGGCCTGGGCTCCCAGAACTTCATCCAGCCCGCCGCCTCGATCAATCCGGGCAACTCCGGCGGCGCGCTGGTCAACCTGCGCGGCGAGCTGGTGGGCATCAACACCGCCAGCCTCAACCCGCGCGGCAGCATGGCCGGCAACATCGGCCTGGGGCTGGCCATCCCCTCCAACCTGGCGCGCGACGTGGTGCGCCAGCTGGTCCCCATCGGCGAGGTGCGCCGCGGCACCCTGGGCGTGGAGACGCAGGCGCTCAACGCGCGCCTGGCGCGCTCGCTGGGCCTGGACGCCGGCCAGCAGGGCGCGCTGGTCACTGCCGTGCATGCCGGTTCCGGCGCGGCCGCCGCCGGCCTGCGCCCGGGTGACGTGATCGTGGAGGCCGGCGGCCAGCGCATCGACCACCCCGGCGCCCTGCACAACTTCGAGGGCCTGCAGCCGGTGGGCAGCGCCGTGCCGCTGAAGGTGCTGCGCGACGGCCGCACCCTGACCCTCAACGCCACCCTGCACGAGCAGCCGCGCCAGCTCGACGGCGGCGCGCTGGACCCGCGCCTGGCCGGAGCCCGCCTGGCCGAGCTGTCGGAGACCCAGCGCCAGGCACTGGGCCGCGGCGTGCGGGTGGAGGCGGTGGCCGCGGGCAGCCGCGCCGCACAGAACGGGCTACAGCCGGGCGACATCATCGTCGCCACCAATGCCGGCCCGGCCGACGACCTGGGCGCGCTGCGCGGCACCCTGTCGCGCCGGCCCGAGCGCTTGGTGCTGCGCATCCTGCGCGGTAACGTGCAGGGGACGCTGAGCCTGCGCTGAGGCGGCCGGGCCGTTACGGCCCCTACACCCGGCGCATGCTTCGATGCCCCGGACGCGCCGCATGGCGCATCCGCCCACCCAGGAGACCACGATGAACACTCCGGATCCGAACACCACTCCCGCCGCCGCCACGTCGGGCCTGAAGGAGAACCTGTCCGAGGCGACCACCCACCTGAAGTCCGCGGCGGGCGCGGCGGGCGAGGCGCTGCGCGGGGCCGCAAGCGCGGCCACCGATGAGCTGCGCCTGGGCAAGGCCAACGTCAAGGCCGAGCTGGCCGACAGCGCGCTGGCCGGGATGGCCGCCGCCGAGCTGGGCGGGCAGGCCGCCCGCGAACAGGTGGACGTGCTGCTGGACAAGGGCCGCGACCTGATCGATAGCGCCGCCGAACTGATCCGCGAGCGTCCGCTGGCGTCCTTCGGCGTGGCCTTCGCCGCCGGCTGGCTGGTCGCCGCGCTGACCCGCCGCGACCGGTAAGAGGCCATGGAAGACGGGGAGCGCCAGCAGGACGCGGCCGCCGGCGGACGGCCCGGCGCCGCCCCGCCCCCGCCGCTGGACGAGAGCCTGCGCCAGATCGGCCAGGCCGGCCGCGCAACGCTGCAGGCCTGGGGCGAGGTGCTGCGCCCCCTGCGCGCGCTGCTGTCGGCCGACCTGGCGCTGGCACGCAGCGCGATGGGCCGGGCCCTGGCCTGGGCCGGCGTGGCCATCGGGTTCGGCGCCTCGGCCTGGCTGCTGGCCCCCGCCGCGGGCGTGGCGCTGATGCAGCAGCTGGGCCTGTCCTGGCTGGCCTCGCTGAGCATCGCCGCGCTGTTCAACCTGGCGGTGACCGCGCTGGCCGCCTGGCGCACCTCGCGCTACTTCGACTGGATGGGCCTGCACGCCACCCGCCGCCAGCTGGCGCGCATGGGCCTGTTCGACGAGGACGACGACGGGGACGGGGACGCGGAGGCGCCGACCGCGCCGCCGCCCTCCCCCGCCCCGCCGCCGGCCACGGACGGAGACACCCGCGCATGAGGTTCGAGCTGCTGCAACGCCGGGTCGAACGCGCGGAACGGCGCACGGCCGCCTGCGTCGAGCGCGCGGCCACGCAGCGTGGCGCGCTGGGCCAGGCCTGGCGCCAGGCCTGGACGCCGGGCCGCATCGTGGTCGCCGGCCTGGTATCCGGCTTCCTGGTCGGCCGCGCCGAGCCGCTGTCGCGGGTCGGCGCGGCGCGCTGGCTGCAGATGCTGGGCACCGCCTCCAGCCTGCTGGCCACCCTCCGCGCCACCGCGATGTCCGAGGAGGCCGGGGCCTCCGCCGACGCCGCGCAGGAGGCGGCACGGGCCGCCGCCGATGCGGCCGGCGCCCCCGCGGCCGACGCCGCGCCGCCGGCCGAACCGCACGCCCCGTTCCCGGCCGAGGCCGCCACCGAACTGTCCGAGCGCTGACCCCGCGCGGCCCATTCC
>NZ_PDWK01000121.1 GCF_010093135.1 Pseudoxanthomonas taiwanensis
CTTCCGCCAGACTGATCGCGTTGGCGTCCAGCAGGCTGTTCAGCTGCACCGCCAGCTGCAGCAGGAAGCCCTGCTTGTCGCTGGTGTCGATGCGGCCGGACAGGTCACCGGCGGCCGCGGCCTCGACCACGCGCGCCACCTCCTGCTCGACCGCGATCTCGAGGGTGCGGTCGCGCCACTCGTACACGGTGCCGACGTAGTTGCCCTCGGCGTCGCGGATGGTGGAGATGCTCTGCTCGAAGCAGGCCTCGCCGTAGCGGACCTCGCGCACGGCATGGCCGTCGCGCTCCAGGCGCGCCAGGAATTCCGGGGCGACCTTGCCGCCGATCTCCAGCACGTCCACCGGCTGGCCCACCAGGGAAGCGTCCATGTCCAGGTTGGGCAGGGCGGCCGAGACCTGGTCGGCGTGGCGCTCCAGCATCGCGGTCAGCGCCGGATTGCGGTAGGCGATGCGGTAATCCGGACCGGTGATCATCAGGCCGGTCGAGGAGGCCTCCAGCGCGGTGCGGATGCGCAGGTTCTCGGCCGCGGCCTGCTGGTCGCGCTCGGTGCGCTCGCGCAGGTCGTGCTGCATGCGCTGCAGCGCCTTCATCAGGTCGCCGATCTCGTCCTGGCGCGAGGTGTCGATGCGGCTGTCCAGCTTGCCGGCGGCCACGTCGTTGGCCACGCCCACCGCGTCGCGCATGGCGGCCACCAGTTCGCGGGCGAAGTACAGGGCGATGCCGATGCCGCCGGCCACGCCGAACAGGATCATGACGATCGTGGTCCAGTTGGACGCCGCGTAGGCGCCCTTGGCCTCCTCGGTGGCGGCGCCGGCCTGGCGATCGGCCTCCTGGATCAGCGCGGTGACCGCGGCGGTGGCCCGGTTGTGCAGGTCGGTGGTCTCGCCCAGGAAGGTGTCGACCGCGTCGTCCGGCAGGTCCAGGTCCAGCATCTCGTTGACCGAGTCGTACGAGGCCTTGGCGTTGGCCCAGGCCGTCACAAACTTCTCGTGCAGCTGGCGTTCCTCGTCGGTGGCCACCAGCTTGCCGTAGTCGGCGCTGGTCCGCTCGATGTCCGCGGCCAGCTGCTCGGCCCGCTGGCGGGCTTCCTGCTTGACCGCGTCGCTGGCGCGGATCAGGCCGCGGTAGGAGTTCGTGCGGAACTCGCCGACCAGGGCACGCAGCTCCGCGGCGGTGGCCACCTTGGCGACGATCTCGTCGGCCAGGCGGTTGGTGGCCCGCTCCAGCTTGGACAGGCCGAAATAGGCGCCCACGGCCTGGGCGATCATCAGTACGAGCACCACACCGAAGGCCAGCAGCAGCTTCGGCGCGAGCTTGAGTCTCTTGAGCGAGTTCATCTAGCGTCAGTCCCCCTGACTTCGCTGGTACGGAAAGCCCGGGCGCGCGCGGCGCCCGGGCCGGCGGTCACTTGATGGTGGCCAGCTTGATGTTGGCCGGCGAAGTCACCGCGATCTCGGCGCGGCTGGCGTCGCGCTTGATCAGGCCGATCACGCAGACGTCGCGGCCTTCCAGCTCCTCCGGGGCCGGGCGGAACTTGTCACGCTGGTCGCCGGGGATGCGGGCCGAGAAGGTATGACGGGGGAAGGTCCCGCCCATGTACAGGAAGGTGGGCTCGCCCTCGGTGTTCTGGGCATAGCGGGTCTTCTCCACCTTGCCGCACACCATGCCCTCCTTGCCCACGAAGCGGATGGCCTGCTCGGCCGGGATGGCCTCCTGGGCCAGCGAGGCGAACGGCGCGGCGGCCAGGGCAGCGACGGCAAGGAACAGGAGCTTGCGGTTGGACTTCATCGGGTACTCCGGTTGCAGGTAATGGGGGAAGGCACGAAGCCATCGCCCCCTATCGGCACGGCAGGCCAGGACTTTAGGCGGCGGCCGCCTCGGCGTGCGGCTCGCCAAGCTCGGCACTGTCCAGGAGGGTCTCGATGTCCAGCAGGATCAGCATCCGCTCGTCGAGGGTGCCGATGCCGGAGATGAAGCGGGTGTCCACCGTAGCGCCGAACTCCGGGGTGGGACGGATCTGCTCGGCCGACAGCGGCACCACGTCGGACACGCTGTCCACCACGATGCCGACCACGCGGTCCTCGACATTGAGGACGATCATCACGGTGAAGCTGTCGTAGCGCGCCTCCTTCAGGCGCAGCTTCAGGCGAAGGTCGATCACCGGCACGATGGTGCCGCGCAGGTTGATCACACCCTTGATGTACTCGGGGGCGTCCGGCACGCGGGTGACGGCGTCGTAGCCGCGGATCTCCTGGACCTTGAGGATGTCGACGCCGTAGTGCTCGTCACCCAGGGTGAAGGTGAGGAATTCGCCCGGGGTCGGGACGGGGGTGCTGCTCATGTTGCGCTCCTGCAGGCAAGACCGCGCCTTGGCGCGCGGTTCGGGTCCTCTGGGGATCGGCCGGCGGGGCGGCAACTTTAGGGCTCAGGCCACGCCGCGCTCGCGGGCGTTGCGCTGGCGTTCGACCTGGAAGATGAAGCGCAACAGGCGCTTTTCCACCGGGCCGGGCAGGTCCAGGAAGCGGCACCCGGCGCGCAGGGTGGCCCCGGCCAGCGGCGGGTCCAGGCGCGACAGGTGCCGGACCTCCACACGCAGCTCCGGGATGGCTTCCTCCGGCAGGTGCAGGGTGCAGCCCTCCAGCGCGGCGCCGGGCCGGAAGCGCCATGCGTCCACCTCCTCGACCCGCAGGGCCAGGCCGCCGCCGCTGATGTCCAGCACCCGGAACCGGACCGGATCCTCGTCCTCCGGGTCCTCCGGAACGGCCAGGGTCACGGTGGGGCCGGGCAGCAGCGGCAGCCGGTACATCTCGCGCCGCTGCAGGCGCAGCACCCACCCGGGCAGCGGCGCGGTGAAGGCCACGGCGCCGCCGCCGGCGGCGCGGCGCAGCCCCTGCAGGCGGAACTCCACCCGCACCCCGTCCAGCTGGGCGGCGCAGACCACCTGCCGGGCCGCGGCCATGCGCGCGTTGACCGCCTCCTGGCGGTTGCCGTCCAGCAGCACGGTCCCGGCCGCCGGATCCACCTCGAGCAGGGCGGTGGGGCAGGACAGGCCGCCGGGCAGCAGCTGCGCCGTGATCAGCGCACGCGCGTCCACCAGGGCCTGGAGGACACGCACGACCTCGCGCGGATCACGCAGGCGGTAGCGGTCATCGCCCTCCAGCCCCTTGGGCACCACGGTTGGTTCGTGCGCGGCAGTCATCGGGAAGCGGGTACATACGGTTACCCCCGTTAACGGCCGCGTGGCCGGAAAATTGACGGCCCGGCGGGCGGGGCCGTCGCCGCCTGGATCAGGCCGCCCGGGGCAGGGCCGGTCGGCAGGTCATGCTCGCCGGTGCGGAACAGGGCGATGGCCTGTGCGAGGCTGGCGGCCTGTTCCTCCATGGCCCGGGCCGCGGCCGAGGCCTCCTCCACCAGCGCCGCGTTCTGCTGCGTGGCCTCGTCCATCTGCACGATGGTCTGGTTCACCTGCTCGATCCCCGCCGCCTGCTCCTGCGAGGCCGCCGAGATCTCGCCCATGATGTCCGTCACCCGCTGCACCGAGGCCACGATCTCCTCCATGGTC
>NZ_PDWK01000122.1 GCF_010093135.1 Pseudoxanthomonas taiwanensis
ACAAGCGCCGCAACGAAATCGAGCGCCTGTTCCGCCGTCTGAAAGGGTTCCGCCGCATCTTCAGCCGCTTCGACAAGCTCGACGTCATGTTCGCGGCCTTCATCCACTTCGCACTGATCGTCGAATCGTTGCGATAGTGTTAACAGACCCTAGCTGGTGCGCGGTGCCGTCGAGCATCATCGCGCCGGTGCTGTAGAGAAAGTGGCCCACGCCCCAGGAAGCGATGCCGCGCAGGCCGCGGGAGACCCGTGCCAGGTGGCAGAACAGGCCCAGCAGGATCAGCGCCAACGCCCCGTCGCTGAGCAGCAGGTTGTAGAAATCGGTGGTCATCCGCCTCCCCTGGCAGATGCGATCGACGCCCGGCGACTATAACGGCAAGGCGGCGCCTTCGCCTGCCGGCAGGCGGGGCGGGCGCGCCGGCGCCCGCGTGGACGGCCGGGTCCGGCCCGGCCGTGGGCTCAGTCGCCGAGGGTCAGCAGCGAGGCGTTGCCGCCGGCGGCGGTGGTGTTGATGGTCACCGTCTTCTCGGTGGCGAAGCGCAGCAGGTAGTGCGGGCCGCCGGCCTTGGGGCCGGTGCCGGACAGGCCCTGGCCGCCGAACGGCTGCACGCCGACGACCGCGCCGATCTGGTTGCGGTTGACATAGATGTTGCCGACCCGGGCGCGCGCGGCGATGCGCTCGACGGTCTCGTCGATGCGCGAGTGGATGCCCAGGGTCAGGCCGTAGCCGGTGGCGTTGACCTGGTCCACCACCGCGTCCAGCCCGCCGGCCTTCCAGCGCACCACGTGCAGCACCGGGCCGAACACCTCCCGCTGCAGCCGCGCCATGGAATCGATCTCGTAGGCGCGCGGGGCGAAGAAGGTGCCGTGGGCGGTGGCCGGGTCCAGCGGCGCGACCGCGATCAGCCGCGCCTCGCGGTCCATGCGCTCGGCGTGGGCCTGGAGCATGCGCAGGGCGTCCTCGTCGATCACCGGGCCGACGTCGGTGGCCAGCAGGCCCGGGTCGCCCACCTTCAGCTCGGCCATGGCGCCGGCCAGCATGGCGATGACCTTGTCGGCGATGTCCTCCTGCACGAACAGCACGCGCGCGGCCGAGCAGCGCTGGCCGGCGGAGGTGAAGGCGCTGGCGATGGCGTCCTTGACCAGCTGCTCGGGCAGGGCGGAGGAGTCGGCGATCAGCGCGTTCTGGCCGCCGGTCTCGGCGATCAGCACCGCGATCGGCGCCTCCTCGCGCGCGGCCAGGGCGCGGTTGATCGCGCGCGCGGTCTCGGTGGAACCGGTGAAGGCCACGCCGGCCACGCGCGCGTCGGAGGTCAGCGCGGCGCCGACGCTGGCGCCGTCGCCGGGCACGAACTGCAGCACCGCCTCCGGCACGCCGGCCTCGTGCAGCAGCTTCACCGCGGCGTGGCCGACCAGGGTGGTCTGCTCGGCCGGCTTGGCGATCACGCTGTTGCCGGCGGCCAACGCTGCGGCCACCTGGCCCAGGAAGATGGCCAGCGGGAAGTTCCACGGGCTGATGCACACGAACACGCCGCGGCCGTGCAGCTGCAGGGCGTTGGACTCGCCGGTGGGGCCGGGCATCGCTTCCGGAGCGGCGAACTTCGCCCGCGCCTGGCCGGCGTAGTAGCGCAGGAAGTCCACCGCCTCGCGCACCTCGGCCACCGAGTCGGGGAGGGTCTTGCCGGCCTCGCGCACGCACATGGCCATGAACTGCGGCATGCGCTGCTCCAGCAGGTCGGCGGCGTGCTCGAGGATGGCGGCACGGCTGGCGGCCGGGATGGCGTCCCAGTCCGGCTGTGCGGCCACCGCGTTGGCCAGGGCGCGGTCCACGGTGGCCGCGTCGGCCGGCAGCCAGTGGCCGACCACCACCCGGCGGTCGGCCGGGCTGGCGACCGCCACCGGCTGCCCGGACGGGGTGGCGCCGGGCACCAGTGGCGCGGCCTGCCACGGCCCGGGTTCGGCGTTGATGCGCGCGGCCAGCTCCTGCAGCTGGCGGTCGTCGGCGAGGTTCAGGCCCATGGAGTTCTTCCTGTCGTGGCCCTGCGACCGGTACAGCTCGACCGGCAGCGGGATGCGGGGATGGGGGATGGATTCGAACGCGGCCACGGTGCGCACCGGGTCGCGCACCAGCTCCTCCACCGGCACGTCCTCGTCGGTGATGCGGTTGACGAAGCTGGAGTTGGCGCCGTTCTCGAGCAGGCGGCGCACCAGGTACGGCAGCAGGTCCTCATGGCTGCCCACCGGCGCGTAGACGCGGCACGGCACACCCAGGCGGTCGGCCGGCACCACCTCGGCGTAGAGGTCGTCGCCCATGCCGTGCAGCTTCTGGTGTTCGTACGGCCGGCCCTGGGCGATGGCGCGGATGGCGGCGATGGTCTGCGCGTTGTGCGTGGCGAACATCGGGTAGAGCGCGTCGCCGTGGCCGAACATGCGCTTGGCGCAGGCCAGGTAGGACACGTCGGTGTTCTGCTTGCGGGTGAACACCGGGTAGCCGGGCAGGCCCTCGACCTGGGCGCGCTTGATCTCGGCGTCCCAGTACGCGCCCTTGACCAGGCGCACCGGGATGCGGCGGCCGACGCGGCGGGCCAGGTCGGCCAGCCAGTCGATCACGAACGGGGCGCGCTTCTGGTAGGCCTGCACCGCCAGGCCGTAGCCCTCCCAGCCCTCCAGCGAGGGGTCGGCGTAGGTGGCCTCGATGACGTCCAGCGACAGCTCCAGGCGCTCGCTCTCCTCCGCGTCCACGGTGAAGCCGATGCCGTAGGAGCGGGCCAGCTGCGCCAGCTCCAGCACCGCCGGGGCCAGCTCGGCCATCACCCGCTCGCGCTTGGCGTGCTCGTAGCGCGGGAACAGCGCCGAGAGCTTGATCGAGATGCTCGGCGCGGCGAACACGTCGCCGCCGCGGTAGTCGCCGCTGCCGCCGATGGCGTGGATGGCGTCGCGGTAGGCCTGCAGGTAACGGCGGGCGTCCTGCATGGTCAGCGCGCCCTCGCCGAGCATGTCGAACGAGTAGCGGTACATGGCGTTGGCGCCCTTCCTCGAGCGCGCCAGCGCCTCGTCGATGGTGCGGCCCATGACGAACTGGTGGCCCATGATCTTCATGGCCTGGCGCACGGCCAGGCGCACCACCGGCTCGCCCACCCGCGCCACCAGGCGCTTGAACGCGCCGGCCGCGTCCTCGCGGGTGCGGTCGTTGAGGCGGACCAGGCGGCCGGTGAGCATCAGGCCCCAGGTGGAGGCGTTGACCAGCAGCGAATCGCTCCGCCCCAGGTGCTTCTCCCAGTCGGCCTCGCCCAGCTTGTCGCGGATCAGGCGGTCGGCGGTGTCCTGGTCGGGGATGCGCAGCAGGGCCTCGGCCACGCACATCAGCAGCACGCCCTCCTCGCTGCCCAGGTCGTACTGGCGCATGAAGGCCTCGATCACGCCCTGGTCGCGGGCCCGGGCGCGCACCCGCCGCACCAGGTCCGTGGCCAGGGCGTCCACCTCGGCCTGCACGGCCGGGTCCAGGCTGGCCTGGGCCAGCAGCTCGCGTACGTGGGTGGCCTCGTCGCGCAGCCAGGCGGCG
>NZ_PDWK01000123.1 GCF_010093135.1 Pseudoxanthomonas taiwanensis
GCCGGTCAGGGCCTGCAGCAGGTCGCGTTCGTACAGCCAGGCCAGGACCACCGCGGCGGCCATCACCAGGCGCGCCGGCACCCGCAGCGGCGGCATGTCCAGGCGGCGCAGCTGCCACAGCAGCACGGCCAGAAGCACGCACGCGCGCAGCCACGACTTCGGCGAAATCGTCAACAACACCATTCGTTTACTCCCCTGTGGCGGTAGCCGGTGGCAGCGCCGGCGCAGGCGCTCCCGGGGCCGATTGTTCAACGGCACGGGCCGGCTCCACAAGTCGCGGGCCCGGCTACTTGCCGATGCAGAAGGTGCCGAAGATGTGGCCGAGCAGCTCGTCGGCGGGGATCCGCCCGGTGATCGTGCCCAGCGCGTCGTGGCCCAGGCGCAGCTCCTCGGCGGCCAGTTCCAGCTGGCCGGCAGCCAGCCAGGCCTCCGCCTGGCGGCCGTGCTCCAGGGTCCGGCGCAGGCCCTCGACCTGGCGGGCGCGGGCGGGGAACCCGCCCGCGGCCGCCTCCGGCGCGCCCCCGGCGGCCAGTTGCCGCAGGGCCGCGTGCAGCGCCTCCAGACCCCGCCCGGTCAGCGCCGACACGCGCAGGCCGCCGTCGGCCGGCGGCGGCGCGTCGGCCGGCAGCAGGTCGGCCTTGTTGTGGATCCACAGCCGCTGCGGCACCGCCGCCGCGGCCTCGTCTAGCAGGGCGTGGCCGGCATCCGGGTCGCGCGCGTCCACCACCAGCAGGGCCAGGTCGGCGCGTTCCAGCTCGGCACGGGCGCGGCGCATGCCTTCCTGCTCGATCGCGTCGCCGCCCTCGCGCAGGCCGGCGGTGTCGGCCAGGACCAGCTCCAGGCCGTCGATGCGCACGGTCTCGCGCAGCACGTCGCGGGTGGTGCCGGCCACGTCGGCCACGATCGCGCGGGCGTCCCCCGCCAGGGCGTTGAGCAGCGAGCTCTTGCCGGCGTTGGGCGGGCCCAGCAGCACCGCGTGCAGGCCGTCGCGCAGGCGGCGGCCGCGCTCGGCCTCGGCCAGCAGCCGCTCCAGGTCGGCGCACAGGGCCTGCAGCGATGTCCGCACCTGGTCCAGGCCCAGGGTCTCGATCGGCTCGTCGGCGAAGTCGATCGCCGCCTCCACGTGGATCCGCAGGCGCAGCAGGGCTTCGGCCACGGCTTCCACGCGCCGCGAGAACACCCCGTCCAGGGCGCGGCGCGCGGCGCGGGCGGCGCGCAGGTCGGCGGCGGCGATCAGGTCGGCGATGGCCTCGGCCTGGACCAGGTCGAGCTTGCCGTTGAGGAAGGCGCGCTGGCTGAACTCGCCGGGCCGGGCCTGGCGCGCGCCCAGCTCGCGGCAGCGCTCGATCAGGCGGCGCAGCAGCACCGGGCTGCCGTGCGCCTGCAGCTCGGCCACGTCCTCGCCGGTGAAGCTGTGCGGGGCGGGGAAGGCCAGGACGATGCCGTCGTCGATCACCGCCCCGTCGGCGTCGTAGAAGCAGGCGCGCAGCGCGCGGCGGGCCGGCAGCGCGGCGCGGCCGCACATCTGCGCGGCGATGGCCAGGGCGCGCGGGCCGGACAGGCGGACGATGCCGATGCCGCCGGCACCCGGCGCGGTGGCGATGGCGGCGATGGTCTCGGCCTGGGGATCCATGGACACAGCGTAGCGGCGGTGCGGGGCCGGTGGCGGCGGCGGATGCGGGAAGCCCGCCTTGCGGCGGGCTTCCCGGGAGGGTGGCGACCTACTTGGCCGGGCGCGGGGCCGGCTCGCCGTGCTTTTTCATCATGTACCACTGCTGCAGCAGGCCGAGGGCGCCGTTGGTCACCCAGTACAGCACCAGGCCGGCCGGGAAGAAGGCCATCAGCACGCCGAAGGCCACCGGCATGATCTGCATCATGCGCTGCTGCACCGGATCCACCCCCGGAGCCGGCTGCAGCTTCTGGGTGAACCACATCACCGCCACGTTCAGCACCGGCAGGATGAACCACGGGTCGCGCGCGGTCAGGTCCTGGATCCAGCCGATCCACGGCGCGTGGCGCAGCTCGACGGACTCCACCAGCACCCAGTACAGGGCCAGGAACACCGGCATCTGCACCAGGATCGGCAGGCAGCCGCCCATCGGGTTGATCTTCTCCTTCTTGTACAGCTCCATCATCGCCATCTGGAACTTCTGGCGGTCGTCGCCATAGCGTTCCTTCAGCTGCTGGATGCGCGGCTGGAACTTGCGCATCTTGGCGAAGCTCTTGTACTGGGCCGCCGACAGCGGGTAGAGCACCAGCTTGACGATCACCACCAGGCCGATGATCGCCCAGCCCCAGTTGCCGAACAGGCCGTACAGGCCACTGAGCACCCAGAACAGGCCCTCGCCCAGCAGCGCCATCAGCGAGAACTGGCTGTAGTCCACCGCCCGCTCCAGGCCGGGGACACCCTGGGCGCGGATCTGCTCCACCAGTTTCGGGCCCACGTACAGGCGGGCCTGGGTGGTGGCGCTGGCGCCCGGGGCCACCAGCAGCGGAGCGCCCATTGCGCGCACCAGCGGGCCGGTGGCCGGCAGGTCGAGGGAGATGGTGCTCGGCTGGCCGCGCTCGGGGATCCAGGCGCTGAAGAAGTGGTGCTGGAGCATGGCGATCCAGCCGTCGCGGGTCTGCGCGTTGACCCGGCCGTCCTCGAGGTAGTCCTCGTCGAACTTGCGGCGCTGGTAGCTGCCGTCGTACCAGGCCGCGCCGGTGAAGCTGTAGGACTGCGGGCTGGTGAAGCTGCTCTTGAGCACCGGCGGCACGCGCATCAGCTGGCGGTAGACCTGGCCTTGCCAGGGCTGGCTGCCGCGGTTGTGCACCTCGTCGCGCACCTCGATGGCATAGGCGCCGCGGCGCAGGGTGTAGGTGCGCACGATCTCCACGCCGTCCGGGCCGCGCCAGACGAACGGCACGCTGACCGCCTCCTGGCCCTCGCCCAGGGCGTACTCGCGCTGCGGCTGCGCCGGCACGAAACCGGCTTGGTGGGTCGGGGCGGCGCCGCCGGCGCTGACCCAGCCGCTCTGGGCGGCGTAGAACTCGCGCGGGGAATCGTTGAACAGGCGCACCGGCGGGCTGCCGGCCTCGCGGGTCTGCGGGTACTGCAGCAGGTCGGCCTGCAGCACGTTGCCGCCGTCCAGGACCAGGCGCAGCACGTCGGTGGTCACCGTGACCCGGCCGGCGGCCGGGACCGGGGCGGCCGGCGCGGCGGTGTCGGCCACCGCGGTGGCGGCGGGCACGGCGTCGGCACCGGCGGCCTGCGGCGCGGGGACGGGCGCCGCATCCACGGCGGCCGGGGTCTCGGCCGGGGCCGGGG
>NZ_PDWK01000124.1 GCF_010093135.1 Pseudoxanthomonas taiwanensis
GCGCGCGGGCACAAGGTGACCCTGTTCAACCGCGGCAAGCGGCCCTCGCCGGAATGGCCGGGCGAGGTCGAGCAGCTGTTCGGCGACCGCAACACCGGCGACCTGTCCGCACTGGAAGGCCGCACCTGGGACGTGTGCATCGACAACCCGACCAGCCTGCCGTTCTGGGTGCGCGATGCCGGCAAGGTGCTCAAGGGCAGGGTGGGGCACTACATCTTCATCTCGTCCATCTCGGTGTACGCCGACGGCAGCAGGGCGGGCATCACCGAGGACGCGCCGCTGGTCCCGTACAAGGGCCGCGACGCGATGGCCGAGACGCTGGAGACGCTGCGTGCGGACATGGAGAACCTGTACGGCCCGCTGAAGGCCCTGAGCGAGGCCGAGGCCCACAGGCAATTCGGCCAGCGCGTGACCATCGTGCGCCCGGGCTACATCGTCGGCCCGCGCGACGAGACCGACCGCTTCACCTACTGGCCGCTGCGCGTGGCCGACGGCGGCGAGATCCTGGTGCCGGGCGACGGCCAGGATCCGATCCAGGTGATCGATGCCCGCGATCTGGCCGAGTGGGTGGTGCGGCTGGCCGAATCCGGCACCTGCGGCACCTTCAACGCGGTCGGCCCGAACTATCCGCTGACCATGGACGCGGCGCTGCACGGCTGCCAGGCGGTGACCGGCAGCGCGATGACGCTGACCCACGTCAGCCCGGAGTTCCTCGATGAACACCAGGTGCAGCTGCCGATCTGGGTCTGGCGCAAGTCCGGCCCGTATGCCGGCTACGGCCAGGTCAGCAACGCGCGCGCCGTGGCCGCCGGCCTGACCTATCGCCTGTTCGCGACCACCGTCGCCGACCTTCTGGCCTGGTACCGGTCGCTGCCGGCCGAGCGCCAAGCCAGCCCGCGCGCCGGCATCAGCCGCGGGCGCGAGGCCGAGCTGCTGCGCCTGTGGCACGCCCGCCACGGCTGAGTTCCCGCCCCTGGGGACAGAGGAGGCCGCCACGGCCGGGCGCCGTGGCGGCCTTTTCCTTCCGGTCCGGTGCCGTCCGACCCGGCAGCATGGGGGCGCCCCGGACTGGCGGCGGCCGGCCGGGGCGGGCATCATGGCGGGCCTTTCCGCCAGCCGACAGCCGCGCATGTCCGAACACTCCCGCTGCCCGCAATGCTCCCTCGACAACACCTACCAGGACGGTGCCCTGTGGGTGTGCGCCGACTGCGGCCATGAATGGAATCCCGAGGAAGCCGCCGCCGAGGCCGCGGTGGTGGTGCGGGACTGCAACGGCAACGTCCTGGCGGCCGGCGACACCGTGGTCGTGATCAAGGACCTGAAGGTGAAGGGCTCCTCGATCCCGCTCAAGCAGGGCACGGTGATCCGCAACATCCGCCTGGTCGAGGACGATCCCGAGCACATCGAGGGCAATTCGGACAAGATCAAGGGCCTGGTCCTGCGCACCGAGTTCCTGCGCAAGGCCTGAGCCGGGCGCTGGGCGGTCGTTCACGGCCGCCGGTGCAACCTGGGCAGTCGGAAGCAGTCACGGGAGGCCACCATGGCGACCGGATGGGCAGGCGACGGCGCGGTCCACGAGCAGATCGACGCCACCATCAACGATGCGGTCGAGCGCGCACGGCGGCGCCTGGGCCAGGGCCCGGGTCGCGAGCGCTGCGAGGAGTGCGACGCACCCATCCCGGAGGCGCGGCGCCGCGCGGTGCCGGGCGTGCGCCTGTGCGTGGCGTGCCAGCAGGCGCAGGACGAGGACGCCGCCTTCAGCGCCTACAACCGCCGCGGCAGCAAGGACAGCCAGCTGCGCTGATCAGCCCGCCTTCGCCGCGGCCTCGCCGGCGTCCCTGTCCTTCGGCCTGAGCCAGGCCTCGGGGATGGCGGTGCCGCGCCATCGGCGCACGGTGCGCTGGAAGAACAGGCTGTTGGGCACCTGCAGCACGCTGCCGGTGGCACCGGAGCCGTCCACCTCCTGCAGGGTGGTGTAGATCAGGTTCACGTCCACCACCCTGCCCTTGAGGCCGGGCTTCTCGCCGTTTTCCAGCAGTTCGACGTGGTCGTACAGGCGGAACGGGCGGGTGGTGAAGATCAGCACCGTGCAGAAGATGTTGGACAGCACGCTCCAGGCGGCGAAGAAGGCCACCGCGCCCACCGCCGCGAAGCTGGTGAACGCGGTCCACAGCACCGTGGCCGACACGCCCAGGCGCTGCAGCACCAGCAGCAGGGCGGAGAAGCCGACCAGGGTGGCCGACACACGGCGCATCACCGTGGCCATCTCCGGCGGCAGGCCCTGGCGCCGGCACAGGCGCGCGACCAGTGCGCGCACCAGCCGGTGCAGCAGCCAGGCGGCCAGCACGATCAGCAGCACCTGGCCCACCAGCACGATCACGTCCAGCCATTCGATGATCCAGTGGGGCAGGCGCGCTTTCATCCGTCCGGTCGCGGGGTGCGGCCGCCGCGGCCGCTTCTGGCGGGCATTGTAGGCGCCGGAGCGGCGGTCAGTCCGCGCCGGCGACGACGCGGATCTCCACGCCGTCCACGGCCACGGTCTGGCCGGCCCGGATCTTGGCGGTCTTGCGCAGCTCGGGCTGCCCGTCCACGCGCACGGCGCCGGCGGCCACCAGCATCTTGCCGGCGCCGCCGCTGTCGCAAAGGCCCACCAGCTTGAGCAGCTGGTTCAGTTCGACGTACTCGCCGCGAAGCTCGAATTCGACGTGTTCCATCCCGCCAGTCTAGCGGGCACGCAGCGCCGCGTGGGTCGGCGTGGCGTCCAGCCAGCGGCGCAGGTGCTCGAGCTTGCGCTTGGGAAGGTCTGAACAACCCGCTCTGCCGCCCGGATTGCGGCATCGTGGCGCCGGCCTGGCGTCGCTTTCGAGCCGGATTTCGCCCGTGCAGGGCGGTTTTTGGCGGGTTTCCCCGCCTTACGGACGCA
>NZ_PDWK01000125.1 GCF_010093135.1 Pseudoxanthomonas taiwanensis
CAGGCCAGCCTGGAACTGCACGGAATTGATGCTCATGACGCCACCTCGTCGCCTTCAGGTGGCCGTATGCTCGGCGGTGGGCGACGCACATCCTGCGACTGGCGGCTGAGGGTCGGGGCTAATCAGGTTTTCGTTTAGGCTGACGCCGGTCCGAGTGGTGGAGGAAGCGATGGAGGCGACGGCGGCGAGCGCGAAGCGGCCCGGCTGGCCGGGCGTGGCCGGCGGCGTGCTGGCCGCGCTGGGCATCGGCCTGTCGGCCTGGGCCGCGCACGGCCTGGACGATCCGCACGCGCGCGGCAACCTGCAGACCGCCGCGCTGTATGCCCTGGTCCACGGGGTGGCGCTGGCGGCGCTGGCACCGGCCGCGCTGCGCGCCCTGGGCAGGGTGGCGCTGGGCGCGCTGCTGGCCGGCGTGCTGCTGTTCTCCGGCAGCCTGGCCGGCAACGCCCTGGCCGGCTGGCCGACCCGCCCGGCTCCGGCCGGCGGCATGCTGATGATGCTCGGCTGGCTGCTCTGGGCCGTCCACCGGGCGAGGCGCTGACCATGCCGCGCCACAGCCGCGGCTTCGACGTGGAGGCCGCCTGGGAGCACCTGCAGCGCCGCGACCGCCGTCTGGCGGCGTGGATGCGCAGGATCGGACCGCTGCCGGCCGAGCGCGGTTGGCGCCGTCCGTTCGACCCGGTGGACGCGCTGGCCCGCGCCATCCTGTTCCAGCAGCTGTCCGGCAAGGCGGCCTCGACCATCGTCGGCCGGGTCGAGGCGGCCATCGGCAGCCGCCGCCTGCACCACGACACGCTCGGGCGCGTGGACGACGCCACCCTGCGCGCCTGCGGCGTATCCGGCAACAAGATCCTGGCCCTGCGCGACCTGGCCGCGCGAGAGGCGCGCGGCGAGATCCCGACCCTGCGGCAGATGGCGGGGATGGACCAGGACGAGATCGTGGCCGCGCTGACCCCGATCCGCGGCATCGGCCGCTGGACGGTGGAGATGATGCTGATGTTCCGCCTGGGGCGGCCGGACGTGCTGCCGGTGGACGACCTGGGCGTGCGCAAGGGTGCCCAGCGCGTGGACCGGCTGGAGGGCCTGCCGCTGCCGCGCGAGCTGCTGGCCCGCGGCGAACGCTGGGCGCCGTACCGCACCTACGCCAGCCTGTACCTGTGGCGCATCGCCGACGGGGCGGGGGAGAACGTCACCGCACCGCGCACCAACCGCTCGCAGGACTGAGCCGGCTCGGCGGCTCAGCGGCGCAGCGACATCCGCACCAGGGTGTCGTCCTGGCGCACGTGGTGGTGGTAGAGCGCCGCCACCGTGTGCAGGCCCACCAGGCCGTAGCCGGCCATGGCGATGGCGCCGTGCCACGCCGCCAGACGCTCGCCCAGGGCCGGATCGGCGCCGACCAGCAGCGGCAGGCGGCAGCCGCCGAGCGAGGGCGCCGTGCCGGAGGCGTTGAGCATCAGGTAGCCGATCACCGGCATGGCCAGCATCAGGCCGTACATGGCCAGGGCCACAACGCGCGAGAGCACGGTCTGCCAGAGCGGCAGCGGCGGGGTGATCGGCGGGGTGGCGCCGGTGGCGCGCAGGGCCAGGCGTAGCCAGGCCAGCACGAACACCGCCAGGCCCAGGAGGAAGTGCGTTTCCTTCATCAGCTCGCGCGTGGCGCTGCCGCGCGGGAACAGGCCGCGCAGCTCCATGGTGGCGTACACGGCCACCAGCAGCACCAGCGTCAGCCAGTGCAGGACGATGATCGAGGGGCGGTAGCGGGGTTGCTGCTGGAAGGTCATGGCGGCCTGCGGACAGGACGGGGCGCGCAGTATCGGCGCCGCCGTGCGCGGCCGCATTGATCAGGCGCAAACGCCCGGGCGGCGGCTCACAGGCCGGTGGTGCAGTACCAGTGCCACGGCTCGTGCACGATGCCGTGGGGATTGTCGCGCGGATAGCTCATGCGGAAGCCGAACTCCGCGGCACGCGCCTGCAGCCAGGCGAAGGCGGCGGCGCGCTCGAAGGATTCCTCGGCAGGCGGCTCGCCGGGGGTACCGATGTCCAGCGCGCGGCCGTCGTGGTGCTCGCTGTAGCCGGGCGCGGCGTTGACGGTGAGGATCCGCGCCAGCTCCTGCCCGCGTGCCAGCTTCCGCTCGAAGATGCCCAGCTGGTAGTCGTGGCTGCGGTAGCCGGAGATCGCGTCCAGCGCCACGCCGTCGGCGGCGGCGGCCCGGCGCAGCGCGGCCCAGGCGCGGGCGGCTTGCGGGTGCAGCCACAGCGGCCGGCCGAAGCGGTCGCGGCCGGCGTAGGCCAGCCACTCCGGTTCGGCCACCGGGCACGGCCCGGTGCGCGCCTGGTAGGCCTCCGCGTCCACGCCCAGCGCCTGCAGGCGCGCGTGCAGGCGTTGCAGCGGCAGCGGCTGCGGCGGGGCGTCCGGGCCACGCCGGGCCGGGCCTTCCAGGGCGTCCAGTGCCTGCTCCAGACCGGGCTCGCGCGCCAGGCGCGGCACCAGGGCCTGCACGCTGTGTTCGCCGACCGCGGCCAGGAAGCGGCCGTCGCGCTTGCGCCGCAGCACGGTGTGGGCGCGGGCGATGGCGCGGGCGTCGGCGCTGGCGCGGGCGCGCAGCAGCCAGGCCGGCCACAGTTCGATCTCGGCGGTGTTGCGCAGAGTGCGTGCGGGGGCGCGCATGCGGGCAGCTTACGGGTGCATCGGCGCTTCGGCCAGCTCGGCCAGGCGTGCCAGCAGCGCCCGTGGCCTGGCCGGGGTGAGCAGCAGGCGGCGCCCGTCGCGCCGCGGCAGCACCAGCACCTTGTCCATGCGGGTCAGCAGGCAGAAGGCGCGGGTGCGGTCGCGCAGCAGGTAGTGGCCGGCGCGCAGGCCGGGCAGACCCATGCCCCACAGCCGCGCCATCGGCCGCAGTCCGGTGTGCTCGTCCAGG
>NZ_PDWK01000126.1 GCF_010093135.1 Pseudoxanthomonas taiwanensis
CGGGACCCTGGCCTACTTCGCGGTCCTGGTCGGCGGCGGCGGCATGGCCGCGCAGGGCCTGTTCGAGCGGCTGACCGGCTAGCGGCCGCACCCAAGGAAGCAGGAGACACGCACCCGCATGAGCACCCCGATCCGTCCGGCCCGCCCCTGGTTCCGCTTCGTCGCCCTCGTCGTCCTGGCCCTGCTGCTGGCCGCCGCCCCCGCGCTGGCGGCCGGCACCGGCGAGGCGCGCCCGCGCGCCCGCGACGTGGGCATCGTCATCGGCACCCTGCCCACCGGCCGGCACAACGCCATCACCGACGTGAAAGGGGTCGGCGTGGGCCATGCCACCCTGCGCGAGGGCCGGCGCCTGAACACCGGCGTCACCGCCATCGTCCCGCACCCGGGCAACCTGTACCGCGAGCGCGTGCCGGCGGCCATCGTGGTCGGCAACGGCTTCGGCAAGCTGCTGGGCGTGACCCAGGTGCAGGAACTGGGCGAGCTGGAGACGCCGATCCTGCTCACCGGCACCCTGGGCGTGTGGAAGGTGGCCGACGCCCTGGTCGAGCACCTGCTGCAGCAGCCGGACATGGAGAACGTGCGCTCGATCAACCCGGTGGTGGGCGAGACCAACGACGGCTACCTCAACGACATCCGCGCCCGCGCGGTCGGCGCCGAACAGGTGCGCCAGGCCCTGGCCGGCGTCGGCTACGGCCCGGTCGAGGAGGGCGCGGTCGGCGCCGGTGCCGGCACCGTGGCCTTCGGCTGGAAGGGCGGCATCGGCACCAGCTCGCGGGTGCTGCCCGGGGCCGACGGCGGCTGGACCGTGGGCGTGCTGGTGCAGAGCAACTACGGCGGCCGCCTGACCGTGGCCGGCGTGCCGGTGTGGAAGTCGCTGCCCGATCCGGCGCAGGTGGCGCGCGCCGCCGAGCCGGCCCCGAGCACCGGCGACGGCAGCATCATGATCGTGGTGGCCCCCGACGCGCCGCTGGACCCGGCCGCGCTGCGCCGCCTGGCCGCGCGCGCGCTCACCGGCCTGGCCCGGACCGGCTCGGACATGTCCAACGGCTCGGGCGACTACGTGATCGCCTTCTCCACCGCCGGGCAGAACCGGCGCGACCCGGGGCAGGCGGTGCAGCCGGCCGCCAGCGTGGGCGGCGAGGCCATCACGCCGCTGTTCGAGGCCGTGGCCGAGGCCACCGAGGAGGCCATCCTCAACTCCATGCTGCGCGCCACCACCGTGCACGGCCACCGCGGCACCGCGCCGGCGCTGCCCCTGCAGCCGCTGCTGCAGGCGCTGGACGCGGCCGGGGCGCGGCAGCCGGTGGCCGCTCCCTAGCAAGCCTGCAGGATCGGGCAAGGATCCGGCGGTCGCGTGGCTTCACCCGCGGCCGCCCGGCGGCATCCTTGGGCCATGGCGGCGGTCCGCACCGGTTGCCGCCGCCGCACTCCCCCTTCTTCCGCGATCCCCACGACCATGCGACCCGAGGACCACACCATCGCCTTCGGCATCCCCAGGCTGCCGGCCCGCTACGGCGCGCTGGTCATGCCGCTGCTGCTGTCGCTGCTGATGACCGCGATCGTCTCGCTGATCACCACGCTCAAGGCCATCGGCCTGGCGCCGCGCTGGCTCTCGGCCTGGGGCGTGTCCTGGCTGATCGCCTTCCCGGTGCTGCTGCTGGTGCTGCCGCTGGTGCGCAGGCTCACGGCGCGGATCGTGCGTCCGGCCTGAGGCGCGGGCGGCCGCCCCGGGGCGCATGGCCTACACTGCGGGCATGTCCCAGGCCGCGCCCTTCGCCTGCCGCAGCGGCTGCGCCGCCTGCTGCATCGCCCCGTCGATCTCCTCGCCCCTGCCCGGGCTGCCGGGCGGCAAGCCGGCGGGCGTGCCCTGCCCGCACCTGGACGGGGCGCTGCGCTGCCGCCTGTTCGGCCGCCCGGAGCGGCCGGCGGTGGGCGCCTCGCTGCCGCCACACCCGGCCATGTGCGGCTCCAGCCGCGAGGAGGCGCTGGCCATCCTGGCCGCGGAGGAGGCGGCCACCGCCCCGGATCAGCCGGACTGAGCCATCCCCAGGTACTGGTCCTTGAGCCGCACGTAGTGCGCGGCCGAGTAGTGCAGGCTCTCGATCTCGCGCTCGCCCAGCCTGCGCACGCAGCGCGCCGGGTTGCCCAGCCACAGCTCGCCCTCGCCCCCCTCCTTGCCCGGGCCGACCCCCGCGCCGGCGCCGACCAGGGCGTGGCGGCGCACCACCGCTCCATCCAGCACGCAGGCGCCCATGCCGATCAGGCAGGCGTCCTCGATGGTGCAGGCGTGGATGATGGCCCCATGCCCCACGGTCACGTCCGCGCCGATCAGGGTCGGGAAGCCGCCCTTGTTGTACGGGCTGTGATGGCTGACGTGGATGATGGTGCCGTCCTGGATGTTGCTGCGCGCGCCGATGCGCACGTGGTTGACGTCGCCGCGGATCACGCAGCCGGGCCAGACCGAGACGTCGTCCTCCAGCACCACGTCGCCGATCACGGTGGCGGCCGGATCCAGGTACACGCGCCGGCCCAGCACGGGCGAGCGGTCCAGATAGGGGCGCAGGTTGGGCATGTGCATGGCGCCATTGTAGGAGCCGCGTCCGCGGCGAGGCGACGGACACGGCCGGTCGCGGCGTGCGGGCCGGCGCCGGGGGCGTCCATGGCGCCTCGTGCGGGGCGGTTCGACGCAGGCGCCGGACACGCCGCCGGGCCGCCGCGGACGCGGCTCCTACAATGGGGGGCATGGACGCCACCCGCACCCCGCACGCCNTGCC
>NZ_PDWK01000127.1 GCF_010093135.1 Pseudoxanthomonas taiwanensis
TCCGCCAGGCCAAGTACGCGCGGCGCTACCTGGCCGAAGCCGCCTACCGGTTCAACCGTCGCTTCCGCCTGCATGAGATGCTGCCGCGACTGGCCACCGCCATGCTGCGCTGCAAGCCTTGCCCCGAGCCGGTCTTGCGCGCTGCGAGCAATTTTCATGGCTGAGGGTCGGGGCTAATCAGGTCGAGGATTGCCTGCCGCGGCAGCGGGGCAATGTGTCGCTGGACAACCTTCAAGTGCTCAACGCGATCCTGTTCGTGGCCGAAAATGGCTGCAAGTGGCGGGCCCTGCCCAAGCGGTTCGGCAACTGGCACACGATCTACACGCGGATGAACCGGTGGGCCAAGGCCGGGGTCCTGGATCGGGTCTTCGAGCGCATGCAGGCCGAACAGCTGGTCCGGGTGCGGCTGGAGGCGGTCAGCCTGGACAGTACGATCGTCAAGGTCCACCCGGACGGCACCGGCGCACGAAAAAAACGGCCCGCAGGCCATCGGCCGCTCCCGCGGAGGCTGGACCACCAAAATTGGCTCTGTTGAATTTCAAGTGGGTTGCCGGGCATGAGGGTTGATCACTGCGAAGTCGAGCTTGCCGGCGATCAGGAAGATGACGGTTCTGATAGTGGTGAAGCGGGTGAAGCCGCGAGCGCGGCGCTTGGCGGACTGAAACAGGCCGTTGAGCGCTTCGAGGAAGCCGTTGGTCTGGCGGGTCTGGGCCCAGGCGACGATGCCCTCGAGGTGGCTGACCTGAGTATGGAACTTGTAGCCAATCTGAACAACCCGCTCTGCCGCCCGGATTGCGGCATCGTGGCGCCGGCCTGGCGTCGCTTTCGAACCGGATTTCGCCAGTGCAGGGCGGTTTTTGGCGGGTTTCCCCGCCTTACGGACGCACTGCTCCCGTCGTGGGCAACAAACGCCGGCGCGCCATCCACAGGTTCGACAGCGCGAACAGCGTCTGCGGTACGCCAAGCGGCAGGTAAAGGCGCAGGAGTAGGCGTGTGCCACTGCATGAGGTGAGTCGACCGGGCGCTGGCAGGACGACTTCAATGCTGGGTCACGATCCGGGCTTGACCCTGTAGTAGCTCCAGACTCTAGTATCGGTCGCCTGTCCCCGGGAGCTTCAGCATGGCCGAGACATACGACGTCATCATCATTGGCGGTGGACCAGGCGGCTATCCGGCCGCGATTCGTGGCGCGCAGCTGGGTCTCAAAGTCGCTTGCATCGAACGTCGCCGGCGCCTGGGTGGGACATGCCTCAACATTGGCTGCATTCCGTCCAAGGCCCTGCTCGAGTCATCCGAGCGCTTCCACGCGGCCTCGAGCGAATTCGCGGTGCACGGGGTCGAGTTCGATGGGTTGCGGGTCAACCTGCCCCGGTTGCTGGCTCACAAGGATGATGTCGTCGCCGGCCTGGGCAACGGCATCGACTTCCTCTTCAAGAAGCACGGCGTAACGCGCCTGCAGGGTAGTGGCCGGATCGCAGCGCCAGGGCGCGTCGAAGTCACGGACGATGCCGGGCACACTCAAGAGCTTTCAGGCCGCTGGATCATCATCGCGACCGGATCGGACAGCACGCCGCTGCGCGGCGTCGAGGTCGATGAGGATCGGATCGTATCGTCGACAGGCGCGCTTTCGTTCCCGGAGGTGCCTGCGCACCTCGTGGTCATCGGTGCGGGCTACGTCGGCCTCGAACTCGGCTCGGTGTGGCGTCGACTGGGTGCTCGAGTCACCGTGGTCGAATACCTTGACCGCATCACACCAGGAATGGACGTCGAAGCAGCGACGGTGCTGCACAAGGCGCTGAAGTCGCAGGGCTTCGAGTTCCGCCTCTCCCAGAAAGTCGTCGGCGCGGCAGTGAACGGTGACGGTGTTGAGCTCTTGATCGAACCGGCCAACGGCGGTGCTCAGGATCGGATCCACGCTGATCGGGTGCTGGTCTCCATCGGGCGTCGGCCCTTCACCGAGGGACTGAACCTGGAACAGCTCGGCGTGGAGCGCGACGCGAAGGGCTTCATCAAGGTCGACGACCACTGGCGCACGAATGTCGAAGGGATCTACGCGATCGGCGATGTCATCGGTGGCGCGATGCTCGCGCACAAGGCGAGCGAAGAGGGTGTTGCGTTGATCGAGCAGCTGGCGGGACTGCCGGGGCATGTGAACTACGGGACGATCCCGGCCGTGATCTACACGGCACCCGAGGTGGGCTCGGTCGGTCAGACGGAGGAGCAGCTCAAGGCTGCAGGCATCCCATACAAGGTGGGGCGATTCCCCTTCAGCGCCAGCGCGCGTGCACGTGCCAAGGCGCAGACCTATGGGCTCGCCAAGGTGCTGGCGCACGCGGAGACGGACCGCATTCTTGGCGTACACATCGTGGGCCCGGAGGCGGGCTCGCTCATCCATGAGGCCGTCGTCGCGATGGAGTTCAGCGGATCGGCGGACGACGGGGCGCGCAGCTGCCACGCCCATCCCACGCTCCCGGAGGCCCTGAAGGAAGCTGCGATGGCGGTGAACGGCTGGGCCCTGCACATCTAGCAGCCTGTTGAAATTCGACCCGGCGAAGCCCCCGACTCGGTCGGCAGCGCGGATTTCTCGCTGCTCAAGCGCTCCGCAAGCGCGTCCCGCGCTCTGAAACAAGCCCGCTTTCGGACTTCCAGGCGCA
>NZ_PDWK01000128.1 GCF_010093135.1 Pseudoxanthomonas taiwanensis
GGGGAAGGGAACGGGGCGGGGGTCAGGATGCGGGTGTGCGTCCGGCGTCCAGGGCGAAGCAGGCCTGCGGCCGTTCCTGCGGCGGCGTGAACTTGACCGGCACCTGGATGGTCCGCTCCAGCGGCTGGCCGTTGCGGGTGGCCGGGCGGAATTTCCAGCCCTGCACCGCCTCCCGGGCCAGCCGGTCCAGCTCCTCGTTGCCACTGGTGCGCAGCAGGGTGATCTTCGTCGGCGGGCCGGCGGTGCCGATGGTCCCGTTGAGCACGGTCTGCCCGCCGATGCCGGCGCAGGCCAGCGCCAGCGGGTACTCCGGCGGCGGGGTGTCCACCGCGGTGACCTCGGTGGGCGGGATCACCGGCCCGGCCGGGCGGTCGGCATCGCGGCCGCAGGCGGCCACGGCCAGGGTCGCGGCGGCCAGGGGTGGAAAGGCGGGACGGCGGGCCATGGTTCAGTCCTCCAGCAGGGCCGCGGCCTTGGCCGCGCAGATGAAGTCGTTCTCGGTCAGGCCGCCGGCGTCGTGGGTGGAGAAGCGCACCACCACGCGGCCGTAGTGCACCGAGAGGTCCGGATGGTGGTCCTCGCGGTGGGCGATCCAGGCCAGCGCGTTCACGAACGCCATGGTGCGATGGTAGTCCGGGAAGGTGAAGGTGCGGACCAGCGCCCGGCCTTCCTCGGCCACCTCCCAGCCGGGGACCTGCGGCAGCAGCTCGGCGACCCGGGCCGGGGTGAGCCGGTGTTCGCGGCCGCGCGGCATGCAGTGGGCCTGCACCAGCGGGATGAGGTCTGACATTGATGTTCTCCGTCGCAGTGCCTGAACGCTCCGTTCGCCGGACGGGCGCGCTGGGCGCCAGCCGGGCGGCGGGATGGGACTAGAATACTCCGCATGATCAACATCTCCGACACCGCGCAGGCCCACTTCCGCAAGCTGATCGAACGCGAGGCCATTCCCGGCCTGGGCGTGCGCCTGAGCGCGGTCAACCCGGGCACCCCGCGCGCCGACGCGCGCCTGGAGTTCGCCGAGCCGTCCGAGCTGGCCGGCAACGAGTGGGCGGTGGACTGCGAGGGCTTCACCCTGTACGTGGACGCCGACAGTGTGCCGTGGCTGGACGGGGCGGAGATCGACTACGTCCACCAGGGCACCAGCGCCCAGCTGACCATCCGCGCGCCGAAGATCAAGGGCGAGGCCCCGGGCGCCGAGGCCTCGCTGGTCGAGCGCGTGCGCTGGGTCATGGAGAACGAGATCAATCCGCAGCTGGCCTCGCATGGCGGCCACGCCACGGTGCAGGAGGTGTCGGCCGACGGCGTGGTGGTGCTGCGCTTCGGCGGCGGCTGCCATGGCTGCGGCCTGGCCGACGTGACCCTCAAGCAGGGCATCGAGAAGACCCTGATGGCCCGCGTGCCCGGCGTGACCGCGGTGCGCGACGCCACCGACCACGCCAGCGGACAGGCGCCCTACATGCGGCGCGGCGGCGCGGGCTGACAGGGGCGACGGTCGCGTGGCGAAGGCGGCCGACATCATCCAGGCGCTCATCGAGCGTTCGCCACGCCGTCTGCTGCTCGAACGCCACACCGGGCTGCCCTGGGGCTGGGCCCTGTGGCTGCGCGCGCAGCCGAAGGCCCCGGCCCGGTCGCTGCCGAGCGCGCGGGAGATCGCCGGACTGCTGGCCGGGCGGCCGCCGTCGCCGCCCGCGGCCGGCGAGAGGCTGACGCTCTGGCGCGCCTTCCTCGCGCTGTGGCGGCAGGGCTGGGCGCCGGCCCCGCGCGACGAGCGTCCGCTGCGTGCCGCCGCCTGGGCCGGCAGCATCGCCATGCACCTGCTGTTCGCCGTGGCGCTGGTGTGGGTGGCGCTGGTGCGGGCGCTGCCTCCGGCGCCGCCGGCCGCCGGGGGCGGGGACGAGCGCGTGCAGGTGGGCTTCAGCGGTCGCGGCGATCCCAGTGCGCCGCAGGCCGGCGGGGAAACGGCGGCGGACGCCGCCGGTACCGCCACGCCCGCCGAACCCGCACCGGCGGCCGCTCCGCCGGCCACCGCGTCTGCGCCCCGGGCCGCCGCCGCCCCCGCGCGCACCGCGCCGGAGCCGGTGCCGGCCGAGACCAGCGCGCCGGTGGAGGCCGAGCAGCCGGTGCAGGTGACCGAGGTCGAGGTGCCCACCTTCGACTACGTGCTGCCCCCCACACGCCGCGCCCCGGCCGCGCCCGAGCCGCCGGAGGTGACCCTGCGCCCGCGCGAGGTGCCCCTGGTGGTGGCCCCGCGGCTTGAGGTGCCGCAGCCGCGCCCGCCTGCCGTGCCCGAGCCGCGGGTGCGCGAACCGGAACTGCGCCCGCGCGAGGTGCCGCTGGTGGTGGTGCCGGAAGTGCAGCTGCGGCCGCGGCCGCTCGACGTGCCGGCGCCGGCCGTGCGCGAGCCGGAACTGCGTCCGCGCGAGGGGGCCGGGCCGATGCCGGAGCCGCGGCCGGCCGCCGCGGCCGTGCCGCTGCCGCAGGTCGAGGCGGGGGCCGCGCCCGCGCCCGGGGCAGGCCGGGCCGGGCCGGGGGGCCCCCGCGCCCGC
>NZ_PDWK01000129.1 GCF_010093135.1 Pseudoxanthomonas taiwanensis
GCGCCCGTGCCCAGCGGCGCTTGATGGGTGGCGGTTGAACGTCGGCGCCGGATGCGCCGGCCAGGTCGCCCCGCGTTTTTGTAGGAGCCGCGTCAGCGGCGACGCGACGGGGCCGGCCGGTCGCGGCGGGTGCACTCGTGCCCAGCGGCGCTTGATGCGTGGCGGTTGAACGTCGGCGCCGGGTGCGCCGCCAGGTCGCCGCTGACGCGGCTCCCACGGCGGCGCCCGCACGGCGTCAGTCGATGGTGACGCGGTTGATCTCGGCCAGGCTGGTGATGCCCTGCTTGACCTTGAGCAGGGCCGACTGGCGCAGATCGCGGATGCCGGCGCGCTGGGCGGCCTCGGCGATCTGCATGGCGTTGCCGCCGGAGAGCACGATGGCCTGGATCTCCTCGGTCATCGGCATGACCTGGTAGATGCCCACGCGGCCCTTGTAGCCCTCGGTGCACTCGTCACAGCCCACCGGCTCGTACACGGTGAAGCCCTCGCGGATCTCCTCCGGGGTGAAGCCCTCGGCCAGCAGCGCGTGCTCGGGCAGCTCCACCGGGCGCTTGCACTTGGTGCACAGGCGGCGTGCCAGGCGCTGGGCGATCACCAGGGTCACCGACGAGGTGATGTTGTAGGGCGCGATGCCCATGTTCATCAGGCGCGCGATGGTCTGCGGCGCGTCGTTGGTGTGCAGGGTGGACAGCACCATGTGGCCGGTCTGCGCGGCCTTGACCGCGATCTCCGCCGTCTCCAGGTCGCGGATCTCGCCCACCATGATCACGTCCGGGTCCTGGCGCAGGAAGCTGCGCAGGGCGGCGGCGAAGGTCATGCCGCGCTTGGGGTTCTGCTGCACCTGGTTGACGCCCGGCAGGCGGATTTCCACCGGGTCCTCGACCGTGGAGATGTTGCGCTGTTCGTTGTTGAGGATGCCCAGCGCGGTGTACAGCGACACGGTCTTGCCCGAGCCGGTCGGACCGGTCACCAGGACCATGCCGTAGGGCTTGTGGATGGCGTCCAGGAACAGCTTCTGCTGGTCCGGCTCGTAGCCCAGCTTGTCGATGCCGAGCTTGGCCGCGCTGCCGTCGAGGATACGCAGCACCACCTTCTCGCCGAACAGGGTCGGCAGGGTGCTGACGCGGAAGTCCACCTGCTTGGTCTTGGACAGGTTGAGCTTGATGCGGCCGTCCTGCGGCACGCGCTTCTCGGCGATGTCCAGCTGCGCCATCACCTTCAGGCGCGCGGCGATGCGCTGGTTGAGCTTGACCGGTACGTGCGCCACGGTCTTGAGCAGGCCGTCGATGCGCAGGCGCACGCGGTAGTCGGTTTCGTAGGGCTCGAAGTGGATGTCCGAGGCGCCGCGGCGGATGGCGTCCACCAGCACCTTGTTGACGAACTTCACCACCGGGGTGTCGTCGCCCTTGGCGTCCACGCCCGATTCGGAGGCGCCGCCTTCCTCGTCTGCGCTGACCTCCAGCGACTCCAGGCCCTCCTCCTCGTCGCCGCCGAGGGTGACGGCCAGCTGGTCGCCGGCGCTCTGCCACGCCTCGAGGGTGCGGCGGATCTGGTCCTCGTCCACCAGGATCGGTTCCACCGCCAGGTTGGTGTGGAACTGGATCTCGGCCAGGGCCGCGGTCTGGGTCGGGTTGCTGGTGCCGACGAACAGCTTGCCGCCACGCTTGAACAGCGGCAGCACCTGGTGCTTCTGCACCAGCTCCTCGCTGACCAGCTTCATCGCGTTCTGGCTGGCGTCGAACGCCGAGGCATCCAGCAGCGGCATGCCGAACTCGATGGCGTTGGCGGCGGCCAGCTGCGCCGGGGCCACCAGCTTCTTCTCGGCGATCCACTGGGCCAGCGGCACCCTGGCCTCGGCCGCCTGGGCCATGGCCGCGCGTGCGGTGGCCTCGTCCATCGCCCCGTCCTGGACCAGGCGGCGGGCAATGCCGGTTATACCGACAAGGTTGGCGGTTGTTGCGTTCATGCGTGGTTCCCCAGAGTTGCACCGGGGAAGATATCGCAAACCGGCCCGGCACGCCGAGCCCCGCTAAGGAAGGTCTGAACAACTCCGCCCGATTGCGCGACAATGCCTCACCGTGATCGGGGTGAGTGCGATGCAGCTGTCGTTCGGTGATGCCGAGGGTCTGGGGAGCCGCAAGCGCACGCGGCGCGAGGTGTTTTTGGCGGAGATGGAGCAGGTGGTGCCGTGGCAGGCGCTGCTGGGTCTGATCGAGCCG
>NZ_PDWK01000012.1 GCF_010093135.1 Pseudoxanthomonas taiwanensis
GGCGGGGGGGGGGGCGCGGGGAGCGGCGGCATGGCCTGCTGCGCCAGGGCCGCAGGCGCCGCCAGCGCCAGCATCGCAACCAGGATCCGGTTCAACATGGTGGCCTCCCGTGGATGTGCGCCTGGGGACGCCCGGTGCGAAGGTCCGGAAATTCAGGGGCGCGCGGGTCCGGTGGGCAGGGTCACCTGGCCGCTGCCGGTGAAGCGCCGGGTGCCGAACAGGCCACCCTCGAGCTTCCCGCGCACGGTGTAATCCAGCCGTGAGCGATCCGATTGCGGAAGCCGCGCGACCAGGCGGGCCACGTCCAGCATCGAGACGCTGACCGGGATGGTGAGCACCGCCTCGCCGTAGCGCGGCACCTGCCCGGCGGCGTCGCTGACGCCGCTGGCCACCGGCAAACCGTTCAGTTCCAGCGCCAGCGCCGCGCCGTCGTACACGAGCGGCCGGTCGTCGGGGTTCCGGATGCGCAGCCTCACCGCCATGCGCAGCTCCAGGCCCTCGCCGGGGAGCGGTTCGATGCCGGCCACGTCGACCTGCAACGGATCGCGCCGGGACAGGCTGGCGCAACCGGCCAGCAGGATCGCAGACAGCAGCAACAGTGCGATATGCGCGTATTGGCGGAAGGCCCGGGCAGGATGGCGCATGGCGGTGCGGCGTGGTGGCGACCGGCCGAGTCTGGCCGGGGCCGCCACGCGCGGACAAGTGCGCCCGGCCGGGCCGTTCAGCCGCCGACGCGGCCTCGCCCCGGCCTGCCGCCGCCGCGGCCACCGGGGTGTCCGTGCCCTCCAGGCTGCGGTTGAGCACCACGATGCTGATGCGGCGGTTCACCGGCGCGCGTGGATCGGCGCGGTCCAGCGGCACCGAGGCGGCCAGCCCGACCACGCGCGCGACCCGGTCCTCGCCCAGGCCGCCTTCCAGCAGCGCGCGGCGGGCGGCGTTGGCGCGGTCGGCCGACAGCTCCCAGTTCCCGTAGCCGCGCGGGGCGTGGTACGGCACCTCGTCGGTATGGCCGGCCAGGGCGATGCGGTGCGGGGTGTCGGCCAGCAGTCGGCCCAGCTCGTGCAGCACCTCCAGCGCGTATCCCTTCAGGTGCGCGCTGCCCAGGTCGAACATCGGACGGTTGAGCCGGTCCACGATCTGCACGCGCAGGCCCTCCGGCGTCAGGTCGATCAGCAGCTGGTCCCTGAACGGCGCCAGCGCCTGGCTCTTCTCCAGGGCGGCCTCCAGTTCACGGCGCAGTGCCTCGAGGCGGCGGCGGTCCACGGCCTGCGCGGCCCGGCGCGCAGCCTGCGGATCCACCGGCGCGCGCACCTGGCCCAGCTCCGCGGTCTGCGGACCGATCGCCGACGGCACCGGGCTGGCGCTGGCGGCCGGCACCATCCGCTCCGCGGCGCCGCCGGGTCCCAGGGTGCTGGCCGCAGGCACCTGTGCCCTGCCGACCACCGCGCTGGGATTCTTGAAGTACTCCGACACCGCCGCCCGCTCTTCCCTGGAGGCGATGCCGATCAGCCACATCACCAGGAAGAAGGCCATCATCGCGGTGACGAAGTCCGCGTAGGCGACCTTCCAGGCGCCGCCGTGGCCGCGGCCGGCGCGCGGCCGGCGCGGGCGGCGCAGGATGATGGGCGGCTTTTCCCTGGCCATGGCCCTGCTCAGCGGCCCCGGCGCAGGTGCGCCTTGAGGTCGGCGAAGGGCGGGCGCACGTCCGAGAACAGCGCCTTGCGCGCGAATTCCACCGCCACGCTGGGCGGGTAGCCGCGCAGGCTGGACACCAGCGCCATCTTCACGATCTCCAGCGCCTGCGCCTCCTCGTTGGCGTGGTGCTGCATGGAGTGGGCCAGCGGGCCGACGAAGCCGTAGCCGAGCAGGATGCCGAGGAAGGTGCCGACCAGGGCGCCGGCCACGTGGCGGCCGATCTCGGCCACCTCGCCGCCGATGGAGGCCATGGTGATGACGATGCCCAGCACCGCGGCGACGATGCCGAAGCCGGGCAGCGAGTCGGCCAGCACCTGCAGCGCATGCGCCGGCTCGGAGGCCTCCTGGCGGTGGGTCTCCACCTCCACCTTCAGCAGCTGCTCCAGCTCGTGCGGCTCGAGGTTGCCGCCGACCATCAGGCGCAGGCAGTCGGTGGTGAACTCCATCAGCCGCTCGTTGGCCAGCAGGCGCGGGTAGCGGCCGAAGATCTCGCTCGAATGCGGATCGTCCACGTCCTTCTCGATGGAGATCATGCCCTCCCGGCGCGCCTTCATCAGCACGTCGTAGAGCAGGGACAGGATGTCCACGTAGTCGTCGCGGCGGTAGCGCGGGCCCTTGAGCAGGCCGGGGATGCCGGCCAGCACGGCCTTCGCCACCTTGGCCGGATTGGCCACCAGGAAGGCGCCGAACGCCGCGCCGCCGATGATCAGCAGTTCGTAGGGCTGCCACAGTGCGGCCAGCTGCCCGTGGGCCAGCACGTAGCCGCCGAACACGCTGAGCAGGACGACCACGAAGCCGAGGAGGATGAGCATGGGAAATCCCGGCAGGTACCGCTGCCGGTATCGGCCGGGCAGGGGGGGGGAAGTTGAGCGGGCCAGCGCCGCCGGCCCGGCGCGGGCGCGGTGTATCCTGCGCGCCCGCAATCCCACCGCACCAGGGAGTCGTCCATGATCCAGCGTTTCGATGTCGGTCCGCGCCTGTCCGAGATGGCCGTCCACAACGGCGTGGCCTACCTGGCCGGCCAGGTGCCGGAGGACGGCAGCCTGGACATCGTCGGCCAGACCCGCGAGGTGCTGCAGGCCATCGACGCGCTGCTGGCCCGTGCCGGCACCGACAAGAGCCGGATCCTGCAGGCCATCGTCTACCTGGCCGACATGGCCGACTTCCAGGGCATGAACCAGGCCTGGGACGAGTGGGTGGCGCCGGGCGATGCGCCGCCGCGCGCCACCGTGGAGGCGCGCCTGGCGCGGCCGGAGTGGAAGGTCGAGATCGTGGTCACCGCCGCGGTCTGAGCCGGCCATGTCCGCCTCCGGCGACCTGTTCGGCGCACCGCCGCCACGCCGCCACAGCCTGTTCTTCGCGCTGCTGCCGGACGCGGCCACGGTCGCGGCCCTGCGCGCGGCGCGGCAGGCGCTGGAGGCGGAGCTGCCGCCGCAGCGCGGCCGCGGCGTGCCCGACGGCAAGCTGCACCTGACCCTGCACTGGCTGGGCGAGTGGTCGCAGCCGCCACAGGCCACGGTGGACGCCGCGCGCGAGGCGGCCGCCGCGGTGCGGGTGCCACGCTTTTCCGTCACCCTGGACACGGCCGACTGCTTCGGCCGTTGCGAGGCGGTGTGGGTGCTGCGCGGCGCGGCCAGCCCGCCGCTGCTGGCGCTGCACGGCACGCTGGCCACGGAACTGGCACAGCGGCGCGTCCGCCTGTCGCCCGGTTCGGGTTTCGCCCCGCACGTGACCCTGCGCCGCCGCGCCAGCGTGCGCATCGTGCCGCGGCCGCTGCCGCCCGTGCACTGGCCGGTCGGGGATTTCGCCCTGCTGGAGAGCGTGCGCGGCCCCGGCAGCGCCGGGTACCGCCTGCTCGGGCGCTGGCCGCTGCAGGCGGGCTGAGGCTCAGCGCCGCTGCAGCCAGCGCGCCGCGGCCAGGCCGGCGCGGCGCCCGCTGGCGAAGCACGCGGTCAGCAGGTAGCCACCGGTGGGCGCTTCCCAGTCCAGCATCTCGCCTGCACAGAACACGCCCGGCACGGTGGACAGCATCAGGTCGGTGTCCATCGCCTCCAGGCGCACGCCGCCGCCGCTGCTGATGGCCTCCTCGATGGGGCGCGGGCGCCTGAGCACCAGCGGCAGGCGCTTGAGCGTGGCGGCCACGCGTACCATGTCGGCCAGGGCCGCGGCGTCGAGCACCCCGCGCAGCAGCGCCGCCTTCACCCCGCCCACGCCGGCATGGCGGCGCAGGTGCTCGCTGAGGCTGCGGCCGTTGCGCGGGCGCGCCAGGTCGCGCCGCAGGCGGTCGAGGTCGCGACCGGGGACCAGGTCCAGCCACAGCGTGGCCTGGCCGTCGTGGGCGATGGCCTCGCGCAGCGGCACCGACAGCGCGTAGACCAGGCTGCCCTCGATGCCGGTGGCGGTGGCCACGCACTCGCCCTGCAATGCCTGTTCGCGGCCTTCGGCATCGCGCCAGTGCGCCACCCCCGGCTTGAGCGGGGCGCCGGCATGGCGTTCGGCGAAATGCGCGCTCCAGCCGATGTCGAAGCCGCAGTTGCCCGGCACCAGCGGCGCCACGTCCACGCCGCGCTCCCGCAGCACCGGCACCCAGGCTCCGTCCGAACCCAGTTGCGGCCAGCTGCCGCCGCCCAGGGCCAGCACCGTGGCGCCGGCATGCAGGCTGCGCTCGCCGGCGGGCGTGGCGAAGCGCAGTGCGCCGGCCTCGTCCCAGCCCAGCCAGCGGTGCTGCACATGGAAGCGCACGCCCTGTTCCTTCAGCCGCCGCACCCAGCCGCGCAGCAGCGGCGCGGCCTTGCGGTCCAGCGGAAACACGCGCCGCGAGCTGCCCACGTAGGTGTCCACGCCCAGCCCGCGTGCCCAGTCGCGCAACGCCTCGGGACCGAACCCGTGCAGCCAGGCGACGACGGCGTCGGCGCGCGCGCCATAGCGGCCGATGAAGTCCGGCAGCGGCTCGGCATGGGTGAGGTTCAGCCCGCCCTTGCCGGCGATCAGGAACTTGCGTCCGACCGAGCCCTTGGCCTCGAACAGCTCCACCTCACAGCCGGCCGCGCGCGCCACCTCGGCGGCCATCAGTCCGGCCGGACCGCCGCCGACGATGGCCAGCCCGGGCAGGCGGACTGGGGATGGGGCCTCCTGCATCGTCGTCAGTCCTTGCGCCGGACCCCGAGCAGTTCCACCTCGAACACCAGTGAGGCGTTGGGCGGGATCACGCGGCCCGCGCCGCGGCGACCGTAGGCCAGGTCGGCGGGAATCAGCAGGGTGCGCCGGCCGCCCACGCGCATGCCGGCCACACCCTCGTCCCAGCCGCGGATCACGCGGCCGGCGCCGAGCACGAAGCTGAAGGGCTGGCCGCGCTCGCGCGAACTGTCGAACCGGCGGCCGCGCCGGTCGGGCGCATGCTCGTCGTACAGCCAGCCGGTGTAGTGCACGGTGACCTCGTCGCCGGGACGTGCCTCCGCACCGGTGCCGGCATGGGTGTCGATGCGCTGCAGTTCGGCGATCGCGCCGCCGCGCGGGATACCGGGATCGGCGCTGCACGCGCCCAGCAGGGCGGCCAGCAGCAGGCAGGCAAGGACGGGACGGCGCATCGCGCGGGCTCGCAGGTGGTGGCGGGGCGCAAAGCGTACCCGATGCGGCGCGGCGCCACTGGCTATGATGCGTGCATGGCCAAGCTGATCTTCCGTCTTCGCAACGTGCCCGAGGAGGAGGCCGCGGAAGTGCGCGCGCTCCTGGACGAGCTGGGCGTGGACTGGTATGAGACCCGCCCGGGCCCGTTCGGCCTGTCCGCCGGCGGATTGTGGCTGCGCGATGCCGGTGACTTCCCGCGCGCACGCGCTCGCCTGGATGCCTACCAGGCACGGTTGCGCGAGCGCGTGCGCGCCGAGCGCGAGGCGGCGCTGCGCGAGGGCAGGGCGGAGACCTTCGCCACCCAGTTGCACGCGCGTCCCGTGGCAGTGCTGGCCTCGCTGTTGGCCATGCTGCTGGTGCTCGGGCTGACGCTGGCGCTGCCGTGGCTGTTGTTGCGCTGAGACTCTTGCGCGGCGGATGCGGGAGCCTTCATAATTTCCCTGCCGCGGCGCTCCGGCGCCGCACCATCCCGTCGAAGATGTGTCGGCAGGTTGGCTTCCTCCCCGGAAAGGAAATCCTTCAACGGGGGCTTGCGAAAGCCGAAGCTTCCGCCTACAATTTTCTTCCTCGGCAGTGGGGCCATAGCTCAGCTGGGAGAGCGCTTGCATGGCATGCAAGAGGTCGCCGGTTCGATCCCGGCTGGCTCCACCAACTTTCCCGCCGGACGGTGGGGGTTGAAACAAGGTTCCAGTCCCCATCGTCTAGAGGCCTAGGACACTACCCTTTCACGGTAGCGACCGGGGTTCGAATCCCCGTGGGGACGCCATCACGGGCGGCCGCCTTTCCAGGCGGCCGTTTTCCTTTGCGTTTTCCGCATGCGCCGCGTGCCGGTTTTCCGTGGCCGGAAGAAAAACCGGCGCCGCCTGCACGGCGCCGGCATTCCGCAACGCAGGGGACGCGCTCAGTCGCCGCGCCGGCCGTCGCCGGCAAAACGCAGGCGCAGTGCGTTGCCGATCACCGACACCGAGCTGAGGCTCATTGCCGCCGCGGCCAGCATGGGCGAGAGCAGCAGGCCGGTGAACGGATACAGCACGCCGGCGGCCACCGGCACGCCGATGCCGTTGTAGAGCAGGGCGAAGGTCAGGTTCTGGCGCATGTTGCGCACCGCCGCGCGCGAGATCTCCAGCGCCTGGGCGATGCCGCGCAGGTCGCCGCGCACCAGGGTCACCTGCGCCGAGGACATGGCCACGTCGGTGCCGGTGCCCATGGCGATGCCGATGTCGGCCGCGGCCAGCGCGGGCGCGTCGTTGATGCCGTCGCCGGCCATGGCCACGCGCCGGCCTTCCCCGCGCAGGCGCTGCACCAGCGCCACTTTGGCGTCGGGCGTCATGCTGCCGTGGACCTCGTCCAGGCCCAGCTGCCGGCCCACCGCCTCGGCCGTGGCCTGGGCGTCGCCGCTGGCCATGATCACCCGCAGGCCGGCGTGGTGCAGGCGGCGCAGCGCTTCCGGCGTGCTGGGCTTGATAGCGTCGGCCACGGCCAGCAGGCCGGCCAGGCGGCCGTCCACCGCCAGCATCACCACGCTGGCGCCTTCCCCGCGCAACGCGGCGGCTTTCGCCTCCAGCGCCGCGGTGTCCACGCCGCCGCGCGCCATCAGCGCGGGTGAACCGAGCAGCAGCGCGTGGCCGCCGGCGCGGCCACGGATGCCGCTGCCGGCGGTGGACTCGAACTCTTCCACCGCCACCAGCGCCAAGCCGCGGCGGCGCGCCTCGGCGGCGATCGCCTGACCCACCGGATGTTCGCTGCGGCTGTCCAGGCTGGCGGCCAGGCGCAGCACCTCGCCGGCATCGCCGCCGTCCACGGCCAGCACCTCGCGGAACACGGGGCGGCCCTCGGTCAGCGTGCCCGTCTTGTCCACCACGACGGTGTCCACCTCGCGCAAGCGCTCGATCGCCTCGGCGTCGCGGAACAGCACGCCGGCCTGGGCGGCGCGGCCGCTGGCCACCATCACCGACATCGGCGTGGCCAGGCCCAGCGCGCAGGGGCAGGCGATGATCAGCACCGACACCGCCGCCAGCACCGCGTGCGTCCACGCCGGCTCCGGGCCGAACAGGCCCCAGGCCAGGAAGGTGAGCACGGCCACGCCGATCACGCCCAGCACGAACCAGAACGCGACCCGGTCGGCCAGCCGCTGCATCGGCGCGCGCGAGCGCTGCGCCTGCGCCACCAGCTGCACGATCCGCGCCAGCACGGTCTGATCGCCGACGCGGGTGGCCTGGATCACCAGCGCGCCGTTGCCGTTGAGGGTGCCGCCGACCACGGCATCGCCCACGGCCTTGGCCACCGGCAGCGGTTCGCCGGTGAGCATGGACTCGTCCACGTGCGATCGGCCCTCCAGCACCGTGCCGTCCACCGGCACTTTCTCGCCGGGGCGCACGCGCAGGCGGTCGCCGACGGCGACGCTGGCCAGCGGCACGTCCTCCTCGCCCCCGTCTTCGCGCAGCCGGCGCGCGGTGGCCGGGGCCAGTTCCAGCAGGGCGCGGATGGCCGAGGAGGTGCGCGCGCGCGCCTTCAGCTCCAGCACCTGGCCCAGCAGTGTCAGGGAGACGATGGTGGCCGCGGCCTCGAAGTAGACGCCCACCCGGCCGTGCTCGTGGAAGCCGGCCGGGAACAGCTGCGGCGCCACCGTGGCGGCCACGGAGTAGCCGAATGCCGCCAGCACGCCGGTGCCGATCAGGGTCCACATGTTGGGGTGGCCGCCGCGGATGGAGCCGGCCCAGCGTTGCAGGAACGGCCAGCCGGCCCACAGCACCACCGGCGCTGACAGCACCAGCTCCGCCCAGCTGCGCGCCGCCGGCGCCAGCGCCGGCAGCAGCCGGTGGCCCCACATCGCCAGCACCATGGTCGCGGCGGTCAGCGGCAGGCTGGTCCAGAAGCGGCGGCGGAAATCGGTCAGCTCCGGGTTCTCGCCCTCGTCCAGGCTGGGCAGCATCGGCTCCAGGGCCATGCCGCACACCGGGCAGGTGCCGGGGCCCTCGCGCACGACCTCGGGATCCATCGGGCAGGTGTAGAGCGTGCCGGGCGGGGCCGGCACCTCCGCGGGCGCGGCGGCCGGATCCAGCCAGCGGCGCGGATCGGCCAGGAAGCGTTCGCGGCAGCGGGCCGCGCAGAAGTACCAGGTGCGGCCGTCGTATTCGGCGTGGTGCGGGGTGCGGGCCGGGTCCACGCGCATGCCGCAGACCGGGTCGGTCGCCGGTTCCGCGGCGGGGTCGTCCTGGCGGGCGTGGCGGCTGCCGCAGCAGGCCTTGGCCGGTGCCGGGCTGCAGCAGTCGCCATGCGCCACGGACGCGGCCCCGGCGGCGTCGCCGCGGCGCTCGTCCTGCGCCGCGGGCATGCGGCCGTCCTCGTGGCCGCCGCAGCAGCCGTCCAGGGTGGACGCCGCGGCTTCCTCCGGCCGGCCGCAGCGGCAGCCGGCCTGCGGTGCGGGATCGGCGTGATGGTGGCCGGCATGGACCGGCAGCGGCATCGGGGGCTGGGTGCCGCCACGGCATCCACTGTCAGGTGTGCTGCCGGTGGCCGTTCCGCTCCGGCCGCCGCAGCAGCCGGATGCGGCCGCGGGCAGGGGAAGGGGGCTTGCCGCAACCGCTCATTCGTTCTCTCCTTCCAGGGCCGCCATGATCGGGCAACGGGCCAGCTCGCCGTGGCCCGGACAGGCCTGGACCAGCTGCTGCAGCGCGTCGCGCACCCGCGCCAGTTCCTCGATCCGCTGCTGGATGGCCGCGATCTTCCCCTGCGCGGCCTGCCGCACCTGGGCCATGTCCGCGCCGCGCGCGGCGCCGAGCTGCAGCAGGCCGGCGATGTCCTCCAGCGAGAAGCCCAGCCGCTTGGCCCGGCGCACGAAGCGCAGGCGACGCAGGTCTTCCCCGTCGTACTGGCGGTAGCCGTTGGCGGCGCGCCGTGGCTCGGGCAGCAGGCCCTGGCGCTCGTAGTAGCGGATGGTGTCGATCGGCACGCCGGACTGGCGCGCGAGCTGGCCGATGTTCATGGCGGCAACGCTTCCACTCCACGGGAGGCTGCATTGTCCACCCTGGAGTCAGGTCCAGGGTCAAGGATCCGCCGGCGGAGGCCGCATGAACCGTTCCGGCGCCGTCTCACGGACGGGGACCAGGCCGCCGCTACACTTGGTCCGATGGAACTGTCCGAGAAACTGGCGGTGCTGGCCGACGCGGCCAAGTACGACGCCTCCTGCGCCTCCAGCGGCGGTCCGCGCCGCGACGCGCCGCGCGGCGGCATCGGCTCCACGGGTGGGCATGAGGCGCGGTCAGGCCGGGGGCCGTTGGCCGGGCTGCTGCCGCGGATGGCGCTCGTCTGCGACGATCGCCCCGTCCACGAGGGTGATGGTGCGGTCGCAGGTCTCCGACAGGCGCGGGTCGTGGGTGACCACCAGCACGGCGCAGCCGAATTCCTCGTTGAAGCGGCGCAGCAGGGCGAACACCTCGGCCGCGGTCTTCGTGTCCAGGTTGCCGGTGGGCTCGTCGGCCAGCAGCAGGGCGGGGCGGGTGACCAGGGCGCGGGCGATGGCCACACGCTGCTGCTGGCCGCCGGACAGTTCGCCGGGCTTGCGGTCGGCCAGCCTCTCCAGGCCCACCTGGCGCAGCAGGTCGCGGGCGGTGTCCACGATCTCCGGCGTGGGCTTGCCGTGGGCCACCATCCACGGCATCAGCACGTTCTCCAGCGCGGTGAACGCGCCGATCAGGTGGTGGAACTGGAACACGAAGCCGATGTGGCGGCCACGCAGGGCGGTGCGCGCCTCGTCGTCCATGGCCCGGGTCGGCTGGCCGCGCAGGTACAGCTCGCCGGCGGTGGGGGAGTCCAGCAGGCCGATCAGGTTCAGCAGGGTGCTCTTGCCCGAGCCGGAGGGACCGACCAGGGCGGCGAAGTCGGAGGCCTCCAGGCGCAGGTCCAGGCCGTGCAGCACCTCGACCTCGTTCGGCTGGCCGACGTTGTAGGACTTGCGCAGCCCCTCCAGGCGCAGCACTTCCTCAGCCACGGATCGCCTCCACCGGGTCCAGGCGCGCCGCGCGCGAGGCGGGCACCCAGGCCGCCCCCGCGCCGGCGACGGTGGCCAGCGCCATCGCCGCCGGGATCAGCCCCGGCGGCAGCGGGATGATGAACAGCCTGGGGCCGAAGGTGTTGAACGCCGCCCCCAGGCCCAGTCCGGCCAGTGCGCCGATGGCCGAGCCGGCCAGGCCCAGCACCGCGCCCTGGACCAGGAACACCCGGCGCATCTGCGCCCGGCGCGTGCCCATCGCGCGCAGGATGCCGATCTCGCGGGTGCGCTGGGTCACGCTCACCGCCAGCACACTGGCGATGCCCAGGGCCACGGACATGGCGACGAAGAAGCTGATCATGCGCGTGGACATGTTCTGCGAGGCCAGCGCGTTCATCAGCTGGGCGTTGGTCTCCATCCAGCTCTCGGCCTGCAGGCCGGTCAGGCCGCGCACGCGCGCGGCGATGCGGTCGGCGCCGAACAGGTCCTCCACGGTCAGGTCGATCACGGTCACGCCGCCGGGCAGGGCCAGCAGCGACTGTGCCTGCTTCAGGTCCACGTACACGTAGCGCGAATCCAGCTCGCGCACGCCCAGCTCGAAGATGCCGGCCACGTTGACCACGGCCTCGCGGCCGCTGCCGCTGTCCAGGCGCAGCTTGCCGCCCAGGCGCAGGCCCAGGTCCTCGGCCAGTTTGCGCCCGACCACGGCGTTGCCCGAGCCGATCTCCAGCCTGCCCTCGACCATGTTCCGGTCCAGCGGGATCACCCGCAGGTAGCGCGGCAGGTCCACGCCCACCAGCGCCACCGACTGCACGGCCGTGCCGCGGCGGCCGAACGCCGGGCCGGACACCACCGGCGAGACCGCGGTGACGCCGGGCACGCGCTCGAGCACGTCGCGCACCGCCAGCCAGTTGTCGATCGGCCGCAGCGCCTGCGGGCGCGGGTCCTCCAGCACCAGCTGCAGCACGCCCTCCGGCACCGGGGCCACGCGGTTGACCTCGCGCGGCGCTTCCACGCGCACGTGCGACTGGGTGCCCAGGGTGCGCTCGATGATGTTCTGCTGCAGGCCGGAGATCAGCGCGGTGACGAACACGATCACCGCCACGCCCACGGCGATGCCCACCAGAATCAGCAGGCTCTGCGCGCGCCCCTGCCGCAGGAAGCGCATGGCGAGGGTGGTCTCGATCCACATCGCTCAGTCGAGCCTGACCGGCAGCTCGCCGGCGGTGGCATTGCCGGTGTCCGGCGCCGGCTGGCGGGTGACGCGCACCCGCGTGCCGTCCTCCGGCAGCGCGTCCGCGGCCAGGGCGCCGGCGGCCAGCACCCGGTCGCCGGCCTGCAGGCTCTCGACCACTTCGGTGGCGGCCAGACCGCGCAGGCCCAGGCGCACCGGCACGCGCTGCACGCGGCCGTCGCGCACGCGCAGCACCTGGGCCCGGTCGGAGCCGGCGTCGGCCCCGAGCAGGGCATCGTTGGGCACCACCAGCGCGCGCTCGCGCCGACCGGTGCGGATGGTGGCGGTGACCGTCATGTCCTCGCGCAGGAAGTCAGCCTGCGGGTCGTAGCGCAGGCGCACGTCCACGGTGCCCCGCGCCGGGTCGATCGCCGGGGCGATGTGGTGCACGGTGGCGGGGAAGGGGCGGCCGGGCCAGGCGTCGGCGATGCAGGTGGCCTCCTGGCCCGGCGCCAGCAGCGACAGGTTCTTCTCGTCCAGCGCCACCAGGATCTCGCCGGGCGCATCGCGGGCGATCTCCAGCAGCACCTGCCCCGGGGTGACGGTGTCGCCCGTTTCCACGCCGCGGGTCAGCACGGTGCCGGCCACGGTGGCGCGGACCACCGCGCGTTCCAGCGCGGCCTCGGCCGCGCGCAGGCGCTCGAGCGCCTGCGCTTCGCGCGCGCCGCCGGCGGCCAGGGCCCGGGCGGCCACCTGCGCCTGCTCGACCGCCGCGCGCGCGGCGACCACGGCCTGTTCGGCCTGCTCCACGCTCTCGCGCGCCACCAGCTGGCGCTGGCCCAGTTCGCGGCGGCGGGCCAGCTCGCGCTCGGCCTGGGCCAGGTCGGCACGGGCCTGGCGCAGCCGCGCCTCGGCGTCCGGCCGCTCGGAGTCGCGCAGTGCCGCCAGCGCGGCCCTGGCCTCGTCGCGCTGGGCCTCCAGGTCGCGGGCGCGCAGCACCACCAGCACGTCGCCGGGCTGCACCCGGTCGCCGTCCATCACCCGGCGCTCCAGCACCAGGCCGGCGATCTCGGCACCCACCTGCACGCGCGAGAGCGAGGCCACACGGCCGGTGGCCACCACCGACTGGACCATGGGGCCGGCCGCCACCTCGTAGCCGGGCAGGGCGGGGCCACGCAGGCGGGACACACCCCAGAGCAGCACCAGCAGCCCGGCCGCCGCCGCGGCCCTCCATGCCCATTTGCGCCGACCCGAGCGGTTGCCCATGAAGCACCTGTTCCGAAAAACCGGCATCTTCCCGCATGCCGCGTGAGGCCGACAATGCGGGGTTCCCCGGCCCGGGCGCCGCCCCCGTTGCCGGCGCGGGCCGGGCAGGGCAGGACGGAGGGGATGCGGTGACACGGACGGCTGCCTGCCGTTGCTGCCGCCGGTGCCGCGGCTCCGGCGCGGCAGGCCCACAGGTGTGTGCAGGACGGGAGCATGGCCTGCCCGGCGCCGTTGACAGCGTCGCCCGCCTGCCGGCGATGGGGACGCCGGAACGCGAGAGCCAGGCATGGCCTGCATCGGTGCATCGGTGGCCAGACGTTCGGCAGACCGGCCAACGGCCGGGAGCAGGTCATGGCCAGGGCGGGGGCAGGCAACGCTGCACCGGCTGGGCGCCACCTGTGATGCATGCATCACGCCTGCGCGGGCGACGCAGGTCGTGCGCGCGAAGCGGCCGTGCGTGTGCGGCGCCTGCGAGGCATCCTGTGGCGTGTGTCCGCGGCGGAGTGGGGCATGGATCGCATTTGTGGATGTCCTCCTTCACGCTTCTTCTACGTATCCAAACGCACCCTGAAAGTCTCTTCGTTGCGTACACGAAAACGCCGATATATTCCGGGGTCCCAACAAGGGAGGAAATGGAAATGTCTCTGACCAAGCTGAACCTGGTGAGTGCGCGTGTTCTCGGCGTGGCGGTCGTGGTGGCCTCGCTGGGTCTTGGTGGCTGCGCCACCTACAGCGACGAGTTCGCGACGATCAACTCGCGCCTGGACCAGCTCGACGCGCGCGTGCAGAACGCGGCCCAGAGCGCCGAGTCGGCCAACCAGTCCGCGCAGCAGGCCAACCGCCGCCTGGACCAGATCGAAAGCCGCGTGCAGCAGCTGGAGCAGGCGCCGCGCCGCCAGCCGCGCGGCTGAGCGTTCGCGGCACGCGACCAGGAAGGTCCGACCCGGAACCCGGTGGCCGGCAGGGCCACCGGGATGCCGGGTACATGATCGTCGTCTGCAAGGTGGTTCCAGAGGAGTCGTACCATCAGCCGTCCAATCGAGTGCATGAAGCCGATGCTCCGGGTTGCGTCCAGCGCGCTGGCGCTGGTGCTGGTGTTCGCGGGCCCCGCCCAGGCTCACGCGGATGACGCCGCCACGCCGCCGGTGGCCGTCATCGACGAGCTTCCGGAAGGCCAGGAGGTCTCCGACACGGTGATCGAGCTGGCCGGCTGGGTGGTCGCCACCCGCGACAGCGAGGGCTATCCCTTCGCGATCATGGACAAGGCCGCCGCCCAGATCCTGGTCTTCAGCGGCGACGGACGGCTCCGCGGCGCGGCGCCCGCGCTGTTCGGCTCGGCGGTCGGTGACCACACGGCGCCCGGCATCGCCGGCCTGGCATTGCGCGAGATCCCCGGGCGTGACCGCACCACGCCGGCCGGCCGTTTCATCGGCGGCTTCGGTCCATCCCTGGATGCCGGGCGCGTGCTCTGGGTGGACTACGACTCGGCGGTCTCGATCCATCCCGTGGCCACCGGCGTTCCGGCCGAGAAGCGCGTCGAACGGCTGGCCTCGCCGACGCCGGACGACAACCGCATCACCCACGGCTGCATCAACGTCTCACCGACGTTCTACGAGCGCGTGATCACCCCGATCTTCGAACGGGGCGGGGTCTTCTACATCCTGCCGGAGACCAGGCCGCTGGCCGAGGTCTTCCCGGAGTTCGTGCAGAACCGCGAAACGGCGCGGCGCAACGGCACCCGCTCGGCGCGGCGCTGAGCCACCGCCGCCACCGGACCCGGTCCGGGCCCGCGTTCGCCAGGCCGCAGGGAGCCGTCCTGGGGGTCCGCCGGGCCGGCGGGGCCCTCCATGCGAGGACGTTCCGGAAAGGGCCGGGATACCGGGCCCGGAATGGCGCCCGTGTCCCGCGGTGCGGCGGGAACTGGCCGGACAGGCCGTTCGGGTCCGGATCGGACGGAACCGCGGCGGCGGCGGGTGCACAGCAGCGGTGGCCGTGGTCGGGCGGAGCCGAAGCCCGGCGCAGCACGATGCGGTGGCTGCGGGTCCTGCCGCATCGGCGGCGGCAGGCATCCGCCGGCGGGAGAGCCGCTGCCGGCGGCCCGTGATTCTCCAGGACGCGGGTGCGGTACTGGAGGCACCGGGGAATCAGGGCGAGCCGGGGACCGGCCCGGGCTCTCGCCGGCCGCGCCCGAAATTGCGCATAATGTACATTATGTCAATGGTGGAGTATGGGAGAGCGCCGGGCCGGCTGGCTCAGGACCGCCAGGATTCGGCCCCGCTCTGGAACCGCTCGAGCGCCTGGTGCAGTGCCTCCGGGGACATCGCCGGTGGCGCGTAGACCGCGATGGTCGGTGCATCGTCCGCGTCGCAGGCCAGACGCCGGCGCTGGTACGTGAAGTCCGTACCCTGATGGATCACGGTGAAGGTTTCCGGCACGGCATGGCAGGCCTGTTCCCGGCCGTGCAGCGGGCCGCCGATGAAGCGCATTACGGGCATGGCCGGCTCCCTGGGTTCGCACGCCCAGCCTGGGGCCTGTGGCGTGATGCGGATGCGGTCGTTTCCGCCATGTCTTCTTCGGCCGCGCCCGCCGTACCGGCGACCGCGCCCGGCCGCCTGGCGTGCGGCCAGGTCAGGCGGGATCGGCCCGTGGTCCTGGGATCGGCTCCGGGTCCGGGTGCCGCCACGAGTCTAAATTCCCTGTGTAAATCAGTGACTTGAGCGTTGTTCCTGATGCTGTATGCCGTCCGCCTTCACGCCACGGGCGGTCGAACCCGGGTGACCGGTGTCAATGGCCGGCATGGCCGGAATTCCGCCTCCACGCCCCGCGATCAGATGCGGCCGTGATCTGAAAATTTATATTTAAAATCAGCATCTTGCGCGAAATACCTAATGCCTTTTCTGGCGCTCAGCCGCGCAGCAGCCGGAACGTGTACAGCCCCAGCGCGGTCATGCCCAGGGAGCCGAACAGGTGCAGGACCACGCCCAGCACCGCGTGGCCGTACTGGTGGCGGGACAGCTGCTGGACGACCTCGGCCGAGAAGGTGGAGAACGTGGTCAGGCCGCCCAGCAGGCCGGTGGCCAGGAACAGGCGCCATTCCGGGGCCAGGCCAGGGCGGTCGGCCAGCCAGGCCAGGACCAGGCCGATGGCGTAGCCGCCGGCCAGGTTGGCGGCCAAGGTGCCCAGCGGCACCGGGCTGCGGACCGGGTTGAGCCAGGCCGACAGGCCCCAGCGCAGCCAGGCGCCGATGGCCGCGCCGGTGCCCACGGCGAGGAAGCCCTTCAGCATCGCGCTCATCCTGCCTGCCCCTGCCTGCCCCGGCCGCGGGCGGCGCGCGCCTGCGCCCGCGCCCCGCGCAGCCGGTCCAGCTTTTCCTTGAGGCGGATCTCCAGGCCGCGCTCGACAGGCTGGTAGTACACGCGCTCCCCCATGCTGTCGGGGAAGCAGGTCTGGTCCAGGGCCACGCCGCCTTCCACGTCGTGGTCGTACTGGTAGCCCTTGTTGTAGCCCAGCTGCTTCATCAGCTTCGTGGGCGCGTTGCGCAGGTGCATGGGCACCTCGGCGGTGCCGTACTGGCGCACGTCGGCGCGGGCCTGGTTCCAGGCCATGTAGGCGGCGTTGGACTTGGCCGTGCTGGCCAGGTAGATCGCCACCTGGGCCAGGGCCAGGTCGCCCTCCGGGCTGCCCAGGCGTTCGTAGGTGTCCCAGGCGTCCACCGCCATCTGCAGGGCGCGCGGGTCGGCCAGGCCGATGTCCTCCACCGCCATGCGGGTCAGGCGCCGGGCCAGGTAGATGGGGTCGCAGCCGCCATCGAGCATGCGCGCCAGCCAGTACACCGCCGCGTCCGGGTTGGAGCTGCGGATGGACTTGTGCAGGGCCGAGATCTGGTCGTAGAACTGCTCGCCGCCCTTGTCGAAGCGCCGGGTGCGGTCGGCCAGCACCTGCAGCAGGGTCTGCTCGGTGATCCGGCCGCCCTCGTCCGCGGCCAGTTCGGCGGCGATTTCCAGCAGGGTCAGGGCGCGGCGCACGTCGCCGTCGGCCGCGTGCGCGATCTCGCGCAGGGCCGATTCCTCCACCTCGATGCCCTGCCCGCCCAGGCCGCGCTCGGCGTCCTCCAGGGCCCGCCGCAGGGCGGCGGTGATGTCCTCGGCCGAGACCGCCTCCAGGACGTGCACGCGGCAACGCGAGAGCAGCGCCGAGTTGAGCTCGAACGAGGGGTTCTCGGTGGTGGCACCGACGAAGACTATGGTGCCGCGCTCGATGTGCGGCAGGAAGGCGTCCTGCTGGGCCTTGTTGAAGCGGTGCACCTCGTCCACGAACAGGACGGTGCGGCGGCCCCCGGCGAAGCGCTCGGCAGCCTCGGCCAGCACCTGGCGCACGTCCGGCAGGCCGGACAGCACCGCGGAGATGGCGCGGAAATCGGCGTTGGCGTACTGCGCCAGCAGCAGGGCCAGGGTGGTCTTGCCGCAGCCTGGCGGGCCCCACAGGATCATCGAGTGCACCCTGCCCGCCTCCACCGCGCGGCGCAGGGCCGAGCCGGGGGCCAGCAGGCGGCGCTGGCCCACCATCTCGTCCAGGCTGCGCGGCCGCATGCGCTCGGCCAGCGGACGCAGCGCGTCCTGCGGCGCGGTTTCGGCGAAAGGCAGGGCGGCGGCGGCGGCGGGGCGGCGGGTACGGCTCATCCNCCCCTCGTAGCGCCTGCGGCGGGTGTTCCGCGCAGGCGGGCGTCACTGGCCGACCACGTCCACGTCCTTGCCGGGCTTGAACTGGAAGGTGCCGGCGGCGAAGGCCGGGTTGCGGCGCCAGGCGCCGAAGCGGATCTCGGTCTTCTGCCCGACCAGGTCCACGACCTCCATGCGGGCCAGGCCCTGGCCGTTGAAGCCCAGGCGCGCGACCTGGAAGTTGGCCTCGGCGTCCACCTTGGGCGTGAGCGTCATCCACTGCAGGCCGTCGCTGGGCGTGGCGTCCTCGCTGACGTCGAACTGGCGCTCCAGGCGCGCCGGCTCGAACAGCGCCACCAGCGGGCTGTTGCGCTCCTCCTCGCCCTGCGGCTTGACCGTGGCCTGCTGCAGGTCCGGCTCGTAGATCCAGACCTTCTCGCCGTCGGCCACCACCAGCTGGACGAAGGGCGTGGTGTATTCCCAGCGGAACAGGCGCGGCGCGGACACGGCGACCTTGCCGGCGCTGCTCTCCTTGCGGCGGCCGTTGGCGTCGTACACCTGCTGGGTGAACTCGCCCTCCAGCCCCTTCAAGCCGCGGGTGAACCGGGCCAGCTCGTCGCGCGCGCCGGCCAGTGCATTGCCGGACAGCAGCGCCAGGCCGAGAGCCAGGCAGGAAACGGTGCGCAGTACTCGGGACATGGGTTCGTCGTCGTTCGGATGGGATGCCGCAAGAGTGTGCCCTTGCCTGCCTGAACAGGCGGCACGCGCGCGGCGGCGGGCGGTGACCCCCCGCCCCGGTCAGTCGCGCGGGGGCGGCGGCGCCAGCACGGTGCGGTCGCCGTTGTGCTCCGGTGGGCTGACCACGCCGGCGGCCTCCATGGCCTCGATCAGGCGCGCGGCGCGGTTGTAGCCGATCTTCAGCCGGCGCTGCACGCCGGAGATGGAGGCGCGGCGGGTCTCGGTGACGATGCGCACGGCCTCGTCGTACAGCGGGTCGGTCTCGTCGCCGCCGGCCGCCTCCGGCAGGCCGTTGGCGCCGACCACCACGCCGTCGCCCAGGGTCTGCACCTCGTCCAGCACGCCCTCGACGTACTCGGCCTTGCCGCCGGCCTTGAGGTGCTCGACCACGCGGTGGACCTCGTCGTCGCTGACGAAGGCGCCGTGCACGCGCTCGGGCATCGCCGTGCCCGGCGGCAGGTAGAGCATGTCGCCGTGGCCCAGCAGGGTCTCGGCGCCGGACTGGTCCAGGATGGTGCGCGAGTCGATCTTGCTCGACACCTGGAAGGCGATGCGGGTCGGGATGTTGGCCTTGATCAGGCCGGTGATCACGTCCACCGACGGGCGCTGCGTGGCCAGGATCAGGTGGATGCCGGCCGCGCGCGCCTTCTGCGCCAGGCGGGCGATCAGCTCCTCCACCTTCTTGCCGACGATCATCATCATGTCGGCGAATTCGTCGATGATGATGACGATGAACGGCAGCGGCTCCAGCGGGCGCGGCGCCTCGCCCAGCTCCGGGTTGGGCTTGAACAGCGGGTCCATCAGCGGCTGGCCCGCGTCGATGGCGTCCTTGATCTTCTTGTTGAAGCCGGCCAGGTTGCGCACGCCCACCGCGCTCATCAGCTTGTAGCGGCGCTCCATCTCCGCCACGCACCAGCGCAGGCCGTTGGCGGCCTCCTTCATGTCGGTGACCACCGGCGCCAGCAGATGCGGGATGTCCTGGTAGACGCTCAGCTCGAGCATCTTCGGGTCGATCATCAGCATCCGCAGGTCCTTGGGCGTGGCCTTGTACAGCAGGCTCAGGACCATGGCGTTGACCGCCACCGACTTGCCCGAGCCGGTGGTACCGGCCACCAGCAGGTGCGGCATGCGCGCCAGGTCGGCCACGGTCGGCCGGCCGGCGATGTCCTTGCCCAGGGCCAGGGTCAGGACCGAGGGCGACTTGTCGTATTCCTTCGAGCGCAGCAGCTCGGACAGGAAGATCATCTCCCGGGTGGTGTTGGGGATCTCCAGACCGATCACCGACTTGCCCGGGATCACGTCCACCACGCGCACCGACTTGACCGACAGGCCGCGGGCGATGTCCTTGTCCAGCGAGCTGATCTGGCTGACCTTCACGCCCGGCGCCGGCTCCAGCTCGAAGCGGGTGATCACCGGGCCCGGGTAGGCGCCGACCACCTGCACGTCGATGCGGAAGTCCTTGAGCTTGAACTCGATCTGCCGCGACAGGGCCTCCAGGGTCTCCTCGGAGTAGCCCTTGGCCTGCGGCCTGGGCTCGTCCAGCAGGGACAGCGGCGGCAGGCCATCGGGCGTGCTGGCCGCGCCCTGGAACAGCGGGATCTGGGTCTCGCGCTTGGCGCGCTCGCTCTTCTCCACCACCGGCGGCGCGGGCGGCGCGATCTTCACCGGCTCGCGGCGGGCCTGCTTCTCGGCCTCGGTGCGGCGCACCTCCTCGCGCTCCTCGCGCATACTGCGCGCACGGTGCCACTGCTCGGCCTGCTGGGTCTTGCGCCGCAGCAGCTCCGGCAGGGCCAGCACGCCGGCGCCGATCTTCTCCATCACCCGGAACCAGGAAAGCCCGGTGGCCAGGGTGATGGACACCAGCAGCAGCACGGTCAGGAACAGGTTGGCGCCGAGCACGCCGAAGCCGGTGGTCAGCGACTTGCCGACCAGCTGGCCGATCACGCCGCCGGCGTCGGCCACGTCGACGCGGAACAGGCGGGTGTGCAGCAGGCCGGTGGCGGCGATCAGGAAGCCGACGATGCCCACCAGGCGCAGCGCCGGCCCCAGGTCGTCCTCCTCGCCCAGGCCGAACAGTGCGATCCAGGCCACCCCGCCGAGCATGAACGGCAGCAGGAACGAGGCGTAGCCGAACAGCTGGCGCAGCACGTCGGCCATCAGCGCGCCGAACCAGCCGCCGATGTTGTGGATCTGCCCGGTGATGCTGCCGCTGTGCGACCAGCCCGGGTCGGCGGGCGAATAGCTGCTCAGGCTGGCCAGCATGTACAGCAGCAGCGGGACGATGGCGATCAGGGCCAGGTCGCGCCACAGCCGCTGGCGGCGCGGATTGGGCGTGCGCTCCGGGCGCGTGGCCCCGCCACGGGTGGACTTGCTGCGTTCCGTCAGTGCCTTGGCCACGTCGTTCCGGGATCTTGAATCGTTCGCAGGAATGCGCTCTTACGCATTGATCTTAAATGCTTATGTCCCACGCTGCATAGCGCGGCGCGATGCCCGTGCCCCCCGCCGCGGGGCGTGGCCCGGACCGGCTCGCCTTGATTCGCCACCGGGCGGCCGCCACTCTATGCGGCTCCGCATCATTCCCCGCTCCCGAAGCGACTATACATGACCGCCACCAAGCACTCGCGCCTGCTCATCCTCGGTTCCGGCCCCGCCGGCTGGACCGCCGCCGTCTACGCCGCCCGCGCCAACCTCAAGCCGGTGCTGATCACCGGCCTGCAGCAGGGCGGACAGCTGATGACGACCACCGAGGTGGACAACTGGCCGGGTGACGCCCAGGGCGTGATGGGCCCTGAGCTGATGGCGCGCATGCAGGCCCATGCCGAGCGCTTCGCCACCGAGGTCGTGTTCGACCACATCCACACCGCCGACCTGTCCAGGCGCCCGTTCACCCTGGTCGGCGACAGCGGCACCTACACCTGCGACGCCCTGATCATCGCCACCGGCGCCACCGCCAGGTACCTGGGCATCCCCTCCGAGGAGAAGTACAAGGGCCGCGGCGTGTCCGCCTGCGCCACCTGCGACGGCTTCTTCTACAAGGACCAGGACGTGGTGGTGGTCGGCGGCGGCAACACCGCGGTCGAGGAGGCGCTGTACCTGTCCAACATCGCCCGCAAGGTGTACCTGGTCCACCGCCGCGACACCCTGCGCGCGGAGAAGATCATGCAGGACAAGCTGTTCGCCAAGGTCCAGGCCGGCACCATCGAGCCGGTGTGGAACCACACCATCGACGAGGTGCTGGGCGACGACGCCGGGGTGACCGGCGTGCGGGTCCGGTCCACGGTGGACGGCAGCACCCGTGAGATCCCGGTGCACGGCATGTTCGTGGCCATCGGCCACACGCCCAACACCGGCCTGTTCGAGGGCCAGCTGGCCATGAACAACGGTTACATCGAAATCCGCTCGGGCCTGGGTGGCAACGCCACCGCCACCTCGGTGGAGGGCGTGTTCGCCGCCGGCGACGTGGCCGACCAGCACTACCGCCAGGCGATCACCTCGGCCGGCTTCGGCTGCATGGCCGCGCTGGACGCCGAGCGCTACCTGGACAGCCAAGGGCTCTGATGGCCGCTGCCCGCCGCCGCGTTCCGGCGGGCGGGAGGGCCGCGTGAGCCTGCACGCCCGCGAGCTGCCATCGCTGGCGGAGGTGGCGCCGGCGGACTGGGACCGGCTGCACGACGGCCGCAATCCGTTCCTGTTCCATGCCTTCCTCGCGGGGCTGGAGCGCTGCGGCTGCCTGCGTCCCGGCTGGGGCTGGACCCCGCGCCACCTTACCCTGTGGGACGGCGACCGTCTGGTCGCCGCCGCCCCCGGTTACCTCAAGGGCAATTCCCACGGCGAGTTCGTGTTCGACCACGCCTGGGCGCACGCCTATGCCCGGCACGGCCTGGACTACTACCCCAAGTGGCTGTTCGCCGTGCCCTACTCCCCGGTCACCGGGCCGCGCCTGCTGGCCCGGGACGAGGCCGCGCGGCGGGCGCTGCTGGAGGCCATCGGCGAGCGCGCCGACGCGGCCGGCCTGCCCTCGGCGCACGTCAACTTCCACACCGCGCACGAGGACGTGCTGTTCGACGACGGCCCGTGGCTGGCCCGCTGCGACGTGCAGTACCACTGGCACAACCGCGACGGCTGGGTGGACTTCGACGGCTTCCTGGCCGCCATGGACCACAAGCACCGCAAGAACATCCGCCAGGAGCGGGCGAAGGTGCGGCGGGCCGGGGTGCGCTTCCTCTGGCGCCCCGGCGACGAAGCCGGTCCGGCGGAGCTGGATGCGATGTTCGGCTTCTACCTGCGGACCTTCCACGACTACGGCAACGCGCCGGCGCTGACCCGCGGGTTCTTCGCGCACCTGGCTTCAACAATGCCGCGCAACCTATTGATAATACTTGCGATGGTGGGCGACGAACCGGTGGCCGGGGCGCTCTGCCTGCGTGGCGGCGACACCCTGTACGGGCGTTACTGGGGGGCGGCCGTGGAGCTGCCGGGCCTGCACTTCGAGACCTGCTACTACCAGGGCATCGAATACTGCCTGCGCGAGGGACTGGCGCGCTTCGAGCCCGGCGCGCAGGGCGAGCACAAGCTGGCGCGCGGCTTCCTGCCGGCCTTCGTGCGCAGCCGCCACCGCATCGCCCACCCCGCCTTCCGCGAGGCGCTGCGGCAGTGGTGCGCCGAGGAGGCGGCCTCGGTGCGCCGTTACGCCGAGGCGCTGGCCGCGCACTCGCCGTTCCGGGACGCCGCCTGAGGTCCGGCCATGGCCGCCCGTCCCCGCCTCCCCTACCTGCTCGGCGACGACCCGGAGGCCCCGTTCCCGCCGCCCGGGCATGCGCTGGACGCCCCGGACGGGCTGCTGGCCATCGGCGGCGACCTGTCGCCACCGCGCCTGCTCAATGCCTACCGCCAGGGCATCTTCCCCTGGTACTCGGACGGCCAGCCGATCCTGTGGTGGAGCCCGGACCCGCGCGCGGTGTTCCGCACCGACCGGGTGCACCTGTCCAGCCGTTTCCGCCGCGGGCTGCGCCGCAGCCCCTGGGTGGTGACCGCCGACACCGCCTTCGACGCGGTCGTGGCCGCCTGCGCCAGCGTGCCCCGGCGCGGGCAGGACGGCACCTGGATCACTGCCGCGATGCGCCAGGCCTACGGCCGCCTGCACCGGCTGGGCCACGCCCATTCGGTGGAGGTCTGGGACGGCACGGAGCTGGCCGGGGGGCTGTACGGCGTGGCCGTGGGCCGGATGTTCTTCGGCGAGAGCATGTTCAGCGCCCGCTCCGGCGGCTCCAAGGTGGCGCTGGGGGCACTGGCCGCCTGGCTGCACCGGCAGGGCTGGCCGCTGCTGGACGCGCAGGTGGAGAACCCGCACCTGGTCACGCTGGGCGTGGAGCGCTGGCCGCGGCCGGCCTTCCTGGAGGCGGTGGCCGCCCTGGTACGGGGGCCGGGCATACCCGGGCCGTGGACGCAGGCCTTCGACCGGCAGCCCGCCGCGTCGCTGGCGGGTTGACGGCGGATTAACGTAAATTTTGCGCTGCCGGCCCGCGTGGCGTACACTCGCGGACTTTCCGCTGCAAGCGAATATCGGAACCGCATGTCGAAAGACGACACCATCGAGTTCGAAGGTACCGTCACCGAGACGCTGCCCAACACCACGTTCCGGGTGCGTCTGGAGAACGGGCACGAGATCATCGCCCACATCTCCGGCCGCATGCGCAAGAACTACATCCGCATCCTGACCGGCGACCGGGTCAAGGTGGAGATGACCCCGTACGACCTGACCAAGGGCCGGATCACCTACCGCATGAAGTGATCCCGCGTCGACGGTTTCGCGAAAAGGCGGCCCGCCGGGCCGCCTTTTTTGTGTCCGTTCCCTTCCACCCCGGCCACGCTTTTTGCGCGGATTGTCGCCGGGGATGGGTCGGCGGCCGCGCCCGACGTCGCAGGAAGAAGGTCACTGTCACCACAGGCAGGTCCGCGCCGCGCGCCGCGCCGCTAGCCTTTGCGCCCGTTCCCATCCCACCCTTCACGACGACTGCATGAAAACCAGGAATCTTTGCATCGCCCTCGTCCTCGCCGGTTTCGCCTTCGCCGCCGACGCGGCCGGGAAGGCCCCGCTTGCCCANTGCGTGGACCTGGGCGCGAACCAGGAGGTGGCGCGTTCCAAGGGCGGCCAGAGCCTGGTGCTGCGTGACGGCGATTCGCACTACCTGGTCACGCTGCGCGGCACCTGCGGCGCGCTGGCGATCACCCCGACCCTGACGGTGCTGGCCGAGGGCACCGAGAACCGCATCTGCCCCGAGGGCACCCTGGTGCGGACCCGCCGCGGCGACTGCCGCGTGCAGAAGGTCGAGACCATCGACGCCGGGGAGTTCGCCGCGCGCAAACGCCGCTACGCCCATTGACGGGAGGGGCATCCGCCGCCGCCGTCCGTCTTCCTCGTCGGGGCGGACGGCGGTGGCGGCGGCCTGCAGGTCCGTCCCGGAAAAAACCAGGCCCGCGATGCGTCGCGGGCCTGGTTTTTCTGCACTCCGGGAGGGGGCCGCCTACACGGTCGCCGGCAGCAGGCGCTCGGGCTCGGGCTGGCTCTCCACCACCAGCTCGCCGTCGCGCACGTCCACGTGGACCCGGCCACCGTCCACCAGCTTGCCGAACAGCAGCTCGTCGGCCAGCGGACGCTTGATCCGGTCCTGGATCAGGCGCGCCATGGGGCGGGCACCCATCAGCGGGTCGAAGCCGTGCTGGGCCAGCCACTCGCGCGCCGGCTGCGTGGCGGTCAGGGTCACGTGCTTCTCGTTCAGCTGCATCTCCAGCTCGATCAGGAACTTGTCCACCACGCGCAGGATGTGCTCCATGCCCAGCGGCTGGAACTGCACGATCGCGTCCAGGCGGTTGCGGAACTCCGGAGTGAAGGTGCGCCGGATCACCTCCATCGCGTCGGTGGAGTGGTCCTGGCGGGTGAAGCCGATCGAGCGCCGCGCGGCCTGGGTGGCGCCGGCGTTGGTGGTCATCACCAGGATCACGTTCTTGAAGTTCGCCTCGCGGCCGTTGGTGTCGGTCAGCACGCCGCGGTCCATCACCTGCAGCAGGATGTTGAAGATGTCCGGGTGCGCCTTCTCGATCTCGTCCAGCAGCAGCACGCAGTGCGGCGTCTTGACGATCTTCTCGGTCAGCAGGCCGCCCTGGTCGAAGCCGACGTAACCCGGGGGCGCGCCGATCAGGCGCGACACCGAGTGCGGCTCCATGTACTCGGACATGTCGAAGCGCACCAGCTCGATGCCCAGCTGCAGGGCCAGCTGCTTGGTGACCTCGGTCTTGCCCACGCCGGTGGGGCCGGCGAACAGGAAGCTGCCGATCGGCTTGTCCGGGTTGGCCAGGCCGCTGCGGGCCAGCTTGATCGCCGAGGCCAGGGTCTCGATGGCCTCGTCCTGGCCGAAGATCACCATCTTCAGGTTGCGCTCCAGGTGCTGGAGCACGTCGCGGTCGGTGGCGCTGACCTGCTTGGCCGGGATCCGCGCCATCTTGGCCACGATGGTCTCGATCTCCTCGATGTCGATGAGGGTCTTGCGCTGGCCTTCCGGCAGCAGGCGCTGGCGGGCGCCGGCCTCGTCGATCACGTCGATGGCCTTGTCCGGCAGCAGGCGGTCGCCGATGTGCTTGACCGACAGCTCCACCGCCGCCTGCAATGCCTCGTCGGCGTAGGTGACGCCGTGGTGGGCCTCGTACTTGGGCTTGAGGCCCTGCAGGATCTGGTAGGTCTCGCCCACCGTGGGCTCGACGATGTCGATCTTCTGGAAGCGGCGGGCCAGGGCGCGGTCCTTCTCGAAGATGCCGCGGTACTCCTGGAACGTGGTCGAGCCGATGCAGCGCAGCTCGCCCGAGGCCAGGGCCGGCTTGATCAGGTTGGACGCGTCCATGGTGCCGCCCGAGGCCGAGCCGGCACCGATGATGGTGTGGATCTCGTCGATGAACAGGATCGCGCCGGGGATCTTGCGGATCGCCGCCAGCACGCCCTTCAGGCGCTTCTCGAAGTCGCCGCGGTACTTGGTCCCGGCCACCAGCGCGCCCAGGTCCAGGGAGTAGATGACCGCGTCGGCCAGCACCTCCGGCACCTCGCCGTCGACGATGCGCTTGGCCAGGCCCTCGGCGATGGCGGTCTTGCCCACGCCGGCCTCGCCCACGTACAGCGGGTTGTTCTTGCGCCGGCGGCACAGGACCTGGATCGTGCGCTCGATCTCGTCGGCGCGGCCGACCAGCGGGTCGATCTTGCCCTGCCGGGCCAGCTCGTTCAGGTTCGTCGCGTACTCGGACAGGGCGTCGCCCCTGCCCTCGCCTTCGCCTTCACCGCCCTCGGCCTTGCCCTCGCCCTCGCCGGGCGCGACCGGGCCGTGCTCGTCGCCGTACTTGGCGATGCCGTGGGACAGGTAGTTGACCACGTCCAGCCGGGTGACGTCCTGCTGGTTCAGGAAATAGACGGCGTGGGAGTCCTTTTCGCCGAAGATCGCCACCAGCACATTGGCGCCGGTGACCTCCTTCTTGCCGGAGGACTGCACGTGGTAGACCGCGCGCTGCAACACCCGCTGGAAGCCCAGGGTCGGCTGGGTGTCGCGGGCGTCGTCGTCGGCCAGGCGCGAGACGGACGCCTCGATGGCCTGCTCCAGCTCGCCGCGGAGGCGCTCCAGGTCGGCGCCGCAGGCGCGCAGCACGGCCTGGGCCGAGGCGTTGTCGAGCAGGGCCAGCAGCAGGTGCTCGACCGTCATGAACTCATGACGGGCCTCGCGGGCTCGCTTGTAGCACTGGCCGATGGTCTGTTCGAGGTCTTTGCTGAACATGGCGGGCTCCGACGGGGTCGCCCCCACAATATGCGGCCGACCGTCAAGATTTCCACAACGCCGGTGGTCCGCAGCGTTCAGCCGGCAGCAGGTGGCGGCCCGCCGCGGGTCAGGCGCGCTCCATGGTGCACAGCAGCGGATGCTGGTTCATCCGCGAGAACTCGTTGACCTGGGCGACCTTGGTCTCGGCGACCTCCCGGGTGTAGACCCCGCACACGCCGCGGCCGCGCGTGTGGACGTGCAGCATGATCTGGGTGGCCTTTTCCAGGTCCATGCCGAAGAACTGCTGCAGCACCGCCACCACGAAATCCATGGGGGTGTAGTCGTCGTTGAGCAGGACGACCTGGTACATCGGCGGCGGGGCCAGTTCCGGCTTGCCGGGTTCGACCAGGGTGCCGTGTTCGTGCTCGTGACGGGGGTTCTGGGCCATGTGCAAATTATACGGATGGACGGCCGGGTGGGAGCTGCCGGACAATGACCGGCTGCCGTTCCACAGGAGCCTTCCATGCGCTTTTCCCGTGCCGCCTCCGCCGCGCTGCTCGGCGGCCTCCTGCTCGCTTCCGCCGCCACCGCCGCCGCGGAGGCCCTGCCCGATCCGAGCGTGGGCCGCAAGCTGAAGGAGGCCGGCTACAAGTACCAGGTGGACGACGACGGCGACTACCGGCTGATCCTGGAGCTGGACGACGGCCGCACCCAGCTGGTGTTCGTGCGCTCGCCGGTGGAGACCTTCGGCAGCCACCGTGTGCGCGAGATCTGGTCGCCGGCGTACATGGCCGGCGGCGACGCCTTCCCCGCGCTGGTCGCCAACCGCCTGCTGGAGGCCTCGGCCGACCTGAAGCTGGGTTCCTGGGTCAAGCAGGGCCGCCACGCCATGCTGGTGGTGAAGATCGACGCCAACGCCCCGGCCGCCGCCCTGGACGAGGCGGTCTCCGCCGCGGCCGTCGTCGCCGACAGCATGGAGATGGAGCTGGCCGACGACCCGGACGCGGACGAGTTCTGACCATGGCCGCAGGCCCGGACTGGCACCCGCACGTGACCGTGGCCAGCGTGGTCGCCCGCGACGGGCGGCTGCTGCTGGTCGAGGAGCGGGTGGACGGGAAGCTGGTGCTGAACCAGCCGGCCGGCCACCTGGAGCCGGGCGAGAGCCTGGCCGGGGCGGCCGTGCGCGAGGCACTGGAGGAGACCGGCTGGCACATCCGGCTGGAGGCCTTCATCGGCGCCTACCAGTGGACCACCCCGGGCGACGAGCATTACCTGCGCTTCGCCTTCGCCGGGGTGCCGGTGGAGCATGAGCCGGAGCGGCCGCTGGACGCCGGCATCGAGCGGGCGGTCTGGCTGGCCCCGGCCGAGCTGCGTGCCCAGGCCGCGCGCCACCGCAGCCCCCTGGTGTGGAAGGTGGCCGCCGACTGGCTGGCCGGGCGGCGCCATCCGCTGGACCTGGTGAAATGGCTGGGATGAGCGCCCCGCGCACCGTCGTCGGCGTCTCCGGTGGCGTGGACTCCTCGGTCGCCGCCCTGCTCCTGGTCCGGACCGGGGAGCCGGTGGCCGGCCTGTTCATGCAGAACTGGGACGACGACGGCAGCGGCGAGTGCCGCGCCGAGGAGGACCGCCGCGATGCGGTGGCCGTGTGCGGGCGGCTGGGCATCCCTTTCCACTTCCGCAACTTCTCCAGGGAATACTGGGCCGGGGTGTTCGAGCATTTCCTGGCCGAGTACGCCGCCGGGCGCACCCCGAACCCGGACGTGCTGTGCAACCGCGAGGTCAAGTTCAAGCACTTCCTGGCCGCCGCCCGCGAGCTGGGCGCCGAGCGGATCGCCACCGGCCACTACGCCCGGGTCGCCTTCGAGGGCGGCCGCTGGCGCCTGCTGCGCGGCGCCGACCGCGACAAGGACCAGAGCTACTTCCTGCACCAGCTGGGCCAGGAGCAGCTGGCCGCCACGGTGTTCCCGATCGGCCACCTGCCCAAGGCCGAGGTGCGCAGGATCGCCCGCGAGGCCGGTCTGCCGACCCACGCCAAGAAGGATTCCACCGGCATCTGCTTCATCGGCGAGCGCGACTTCCGCCAGTTCCTGGGCCGCTACCTGCCGGCGCAGCCGGGCGAGATCCGCGACCCGCAGGGCGTGCGCATCGGCACCCATCCGGGCGTCTTCTATTTCACCCTGGGACAGCGCGAAGGCCTGAACATCGGCGGCGTGCGCGGCCGTCCCGCGGCGCCCTGGTACGTGGTCGGCAAGGACGTGGCCGCCAACATCCTGTACGTGGACCAGGACCGCGACAGCCCCTGGCTGATGTCGCGCGAGGTCCGCACCGAGGCCATGCACTGGATCGAGGGCGCGCCGCCCGCGGCGGAGTTCGCCTGCACCGCGCAGATCCGCTACCGGCAGGAGGAGCAGGCCTGCCGGGTGCGTGTCCAGGACGACGGCACGCTGCGGGTGCGCTTCGACCGGCCGCAGCGGGCGGCCACGCCCGGCCAGTCGCTGGTGCTGTACGACGGTCCGGCCTGCCTGGGCGGCGCGGTGATCGCCGCCACCGACGCGCCCGTGCCGGGGCGGAGCGGGCCGGCGGAGCGGACGGTCCGCTAGAATGCGCGCATGACCCATACCGTCGACGACCGCGTGCTGGCGCTGGCCGGCATGGCCCAGGCGCTGCACCAGGTGCGCCGCATCGCCGAGACCGGCCACAGCGAGACCGCCTCCGCCCGTCCGGTGCTGGACAGCGTGTTCCGCATCGACGCCGATTCCACCGCCGATGTCTACGGCGGTGCCGCCGGCGTGGCCCCGGGCCTGCGCCTGCTGGGCGACTACCTGGCCAATCGCGGCAACGACCCGCTGCTGCCGCGCCTGGCCCTGGCCACCATGCAGCTGGAGCGCCGTTTCGCCCAGGCCCGCCAGACCCAGGACGCAGTGGCCGCCGGCCTGGCCCGGATCGCCCCGCGCGCGGCCGAGCTGGGCAGCACCCATCCGGACGTGCTGGCGGCGCTGGGCGGCCTGTACGCGGAGACGATCAGCCAGCTGCGCCCGCGGATCATGGTCCAGGGCAACCCGCACTACCTCGGCCAGGCCGGGGTGGTCTCGGAGATCCGTGCCCTGCTGCTGGCGGCGGTGCGTTCGGCCCGGCTCTGGCGCCAGGTCGGCGGCAGCCAGTGGCAGTTCCTGTTCGGCCGCCGGCAGCTGGCCGAGGCGATCGGGCGCCAGCTGCGGCGCTGAAACTGCGCGGTGCGTCGCGTCCCGCGCGGGCGCGGCGAGCTAAAGCAACGCGGGGTGGTGCCGATACTGCCAGCGTGGTTTCCCAGAGATCGCCCATGGACCCCCGCTTGCTGATTCGCATGGCCGCACCGCTGGTGCTGACCGTTCTCGCCCCCATCGCCGTCGGCTTCGACTGGCCGGCACCGATGCGCTGGGCGGTCCTGACCACCCTGGTCCTTAGCTGGTTCGCCTTCGCGGCCTGGCTCCTGTTCCGCGGCGTGCCGGCCCGGGAGCAGTCGCCGGAGCAGCTGCGCATCGTGCGCGAGCAGCAGATGCTGCTGGGCGAGCTGCGCTCGTTCGTGGACAAGGAGATCGAGGGCTCGCGCCACGAGATCGACCGCGCCCGCGAACTGATCCGCCAGGCCGTCGCCGGCCTGGGTGGCAGCTTCGACGCGATGAACCGCAAGTCGCGCCAGCAGAGCCAGGCCATGGCCAGGATCATCGCCGACCAGGATGGCAACGGCATCGACGTGGCCCGCTTCGCCCAGCACGCCAGCTCGCGCATGGAGCAGCTGGTGGAGGCGCTGGAGCAGGTCGCCGGCCAGAGCACGACCACCGTGCAGCACATCGACCAGATGGCCCAGCACCTGGACGGCATCTTCGCCCTGCTGGAGGACGTGAAGTCCATCGCCGACCAGACCAACCTGCTGGCGCTGAACGCGGCCATCGAGGCCGCCCGCGCCGGCGAGGCCGGCCGCGGCTTCGCCGTGGTGGCCGACGAGGTGCGCAACCTGTCGGAGCGCTCGACCACCTTCAACGAGCAGATCCGCAAGCTGGCGCACAGCTCCAAGGACGCCATCGCCAAGGTGCGCGAGACGGTCTCGCAGATGGCCTCGCGCGACCTGGACCGCTCCCGCGAGGCGCGCGCCGAGGCGGCCGCCATGCTGCAGCACGTGGCCGCCATCAACAGCTCGCTGACCGAGGGCATGCGCGAGATCTCCGAGTGCGGCAAGGCCATCGACAACAGCGTGGCCGAGGCGGTGCGCGCCCTGCAGTTCGAGGACATCGCCACCCAGGCGCTCGGCGGGGCCCACGTCCACCTGGACCGCCTGGACGCGATCAACCGCGAGGCGATCACGCTGCAGGAGATGCTCCAGCGCAGCAACGGTGCCGACGAGGAGATGCTGCGTGCCCTGCACCATCTGGGCCAGCGCCTGCGCGAGCTGCGTGCCGAGTGGGAGCAGCCGCCGCACAAGCCGGTGACCCAGCAGAGCATGAGTGCCGGCACGGTGGAGCTGTTCTGAGCCCAGTGCGCGCCATGGCCCGCGCCACCTCCAGATCCTGAACCCTTGCGGGGCCCCGGCACGTGCCGGGGCCCCGCCTGTTGTCCGCAACCGGCACCCGGCCGTGGAACCCTTCCCCCGCCCACCCATCGCGGAAGCGCCCTGCCCCGACGCCCCGGCGCGCCGGGGCATGCCCCCGGTCCTGCGCCGGCTCGAGGCCCTGGCGGTGCAGGAACTGGCCGACGCCGCGGCGCAGGTGCCCGCCCCGGCCGCCCTGGATCTGGTCCTGGCCTGCATCGGCTGGGACCTGGGCGTGGGCGGCGGCGACGCTGCCCCGGCTTCCGCTCCCAACCCGGCCGCCGCCCCCGGTGGGCCGTCTCCGGCCGGTACCGGCCCGGCTTCCCTCCCGCCGCGCGCGCGCTGACTCCCCGCGCTCCCTGCCCTGCGGACCGCAGCCGGCCCGTGCGGCCAGGCCCCGCCCGCGCCGGGGCGCCTTCGTCCGCCACGCGCCTGCGACGCCGGGCTCCAGCCGCTCCGGCTCGCATCATCCGGATGAGGTGCGGCCCCGTCCCGCGGAACGCGCGCCGCCCGGCCGTGCACGCCGGCGGAGCCCGCACGGCATGGTGCCGGGGCATGTGGTCCGTCCCTCGGAAAGGAAGGCCGCCGTGGCGGCCGGGGGCTGAGGCGGCTTCCCTGCCCGGCCGCGGGCTCAGCCCGGCTGGCGCGACAGCCGGCCGGCCGTGGCGGCGCCAGCGCGCGCATGGCGCTCCTGGGCCATGCGCAGCCACTGCGCCATCTCGCGCGGCGGCAGCGGCCGGGTGTGGACGTAGCCCTGCACCTCGTCGCAGCCCCAGGCCGCCAGCTGGGCCTGCTCCTCGTGGGTCTCCACGCCTTCGGCCACCACCCGCATGCCCAGGGCGTGGCCCAGGTGGATGATGGCCTGGGTGACCTCGCTGGCGTTGGTGTCGCGCAGCATGTCGGCGACGAAGCCGCGGTCGATCTTCAGGCGCTTGACCGGGAAGCGGTTGAGGTAGTGCAGGTTGGAGAAGCCGGTGCCGAAGTCGTCCACCGCCAGCTGGATGCCGTGGCGCTCGAACACCTGGAAGCACTGGCGAAGGTTCTCGCTGTCCAGGATCAGCGCCGACTCGGTCAGCTCCAGCTCCAGGCGGCTGGGGGGCCAGCCGGCGCGCTGGCACAGGGCCACCACCCGGTCGGCGAAGCCGCGGTCGCGCAGCTGCACGCCGGAGACGTTGACCGCGATGCGGCCGAACTCCAGGCCGGCCGCGTGCCAGGCCACGGCCTGGCGGCAGGCCTCGCTGATTACCCACTCGCCCAGGCGCATGATCTCGCCGCTGTCCTCGGCGATGGGGATGAACTCGGCCGGATGGCACGGCCCGGCCGGCCAGTGCCAGCGGATCAGCGCCTCGATGCCCGGCGGCTGCCAGCCGTCCAGGCTCACCTGTGGCTGGTAGACCAGGCTGAACTCGTCACGGTCCAGGGCGCCGCGCAGGCCGCACTCGATCTCCAGCCGGCGCTGGGTCTGGCGGCGGATCTGCTCGTTGTGCAGCTGCCAGGTGTTGCGGCTGGTGGCACGGGCCACGCGCAGCGCAGCGTGGGCCGCGCGTATGAGCGGGTCGAAGGCGTCGCCGTCGCGGCCCAGCAGGGCGATGCCCACGCTGGCGCCCACCTTCAGGCTTTCGCCGCCGAACATCAGCGGCTCGGACAGCGCGGCGATCAGGCGCTGCGCCGAGGCCTCGGCCTCGGCCGCGTCCACATGCGGGCCGCGCAGCACCACCAGGAACTCATCGCCGCCCAGACGGCCGAACAGGTCGCCGCCGCGCAGGGTGTGGTGCATGCGCCCGGCGGCGGCCTTGAGCATGGCGTCGCCGGCGGAGTGGCCGAAGGAATCGTTGATGGTCTTGAAGCCGTCCAGGTCCACCAGCAGCAGGGCCAGCCCGGGGCACGGGCTGCCGCGCTCGGCGACAATGGCCTCGCTGGCCTGCTCGCGCAGCAGGAAGCGGTTGGGCAGGCCGGTCAGCAGGTCGTAGTGCGAGAGCAGCTCGATGCGCTCGCTGGACTCGCGCTCGCGGGTGATGTCGCGGTACAGGGCGACGATGCGCGGCGGCAGGCCCGGGCGGGCATCGCGCTCCAGCAGCACCTCCACCCAGGCGCGCTGGCCGTTCTGCTGGTAGAAGCACAGCTCCAGCTGCTCGCGCGGCCCGCCGTCGGCCAGGCGCACCAGTGCGGCCTCGAAGGCCTCGCGCGACTCGGGCGTGTACAGGGCCAGGGCGTCATCCAGCAGCAGCGGGCCCGGCGGCAGGCCGTGGATGCGGAAGCACTCGTCCGTCCACTGCACCCGGCGCGTGCCCGGCTCGATCTCGCAGCCGCCGATCCGGCCCAGCGCGGACACCCGGTCCAGCAGCTCGGTGCGCCAGCGCAGCAGCGCGTCGGCACGGCGCTGCGCGGTCACGTCCTGGACCTGGCCGACCACACGGACGATGCGGCCGTCCTCGTCCAGCTGCGGGCGCGCCCACACCTGCAGGTGCAGCGGCATGCCCTGCACGTCCTGCAGCTCCATGTCGAAGCTGACCGAATGGCCCTCGCGCCGCATCTTCTGCCAGGCGCGGCGCAGTGCGGCCGCGGCCGGCCGCGGCAGCCGCCGCAGCCAGGCGCGGCCGGAGTCGCGCCAGCGCGGGGCCTGGGCGGTCAGGCGGTACAGGTCGCGCGGCCACCAGCCGGTGTCGCTGCGCGGGTCCCAGGACCAGGGCACCATGCCGGCCACGCGCTGCACTTCCTCCAGCAGCGCCTGCTGCTTGCGCAACCGTTCCTCCAGCTGCTTCTGCTCGTCGATGGCGGTGTGGGTGCCGATCATGCGCAGCGGGCGGCCGTCGGCCGACCAGGCCACCACCCGGCCGCTGTCGCGCACCCAGCGCCAGCTGCCGTCGCAGCGGCGCAGCCGGTATTCGCAGTTGTAGGTGTCGGTCAGGCCTTCCAGGTGCGCCTGCACCGCGTCGCGCACACGGTCCAGGTCGTCCGGGTGGACCAGGGACAGGGCCACCTCCAGGCCGCCCTCGGCCACGTCACCGGTGGTGTAGCCGAGCATGGCCAGCCAGCCCTCCGAGCGGAAGAAGCGGTTGGCGCCAATGTCCCAGTCCCACAGGCCGTGGCGGGCGCTGTCCATGGCCACCTGCCAGCGGCTGGCGCCATGCGGGTCGGGGATGCTCAGCGTGTAGGCCAGCACGCCGCCGGCCGGGTCGCGCACCGCGCGCAGCCAGCCGTCCAGGCGGCCGTCGGGGCCGGGGATGCTGCACGCCACCGTCGGCACCGTGCCGTCGGCCAGCGCCTGGCGCAGGTCCTGCAGCAGCGCGGCGTACTGCCCGGCCACCCTGGCCAGGCCCATGGCCTGCGCCGAGGGATTGGCCAGCAGTACCCGGCCGTCGCGGTCCAGGACCAGCAGCGCGCTGGTGATCGGATGTTGCAACAGGCTGGTTACGGCACCTGCATCCACGCCCCGGGACTCCGTGATCATGCGCCCCGGCCTGGGGCTACGCTGGCTTTTAACGGCCGTCCCCGGCCAGGATTGAGGCCCGGCGCACGGGCCGCCGCCGCGCTATGCTTTCCGGCGGCCGTCCACGCCAGGGGAATCGATGCACGAGCCCAGCCAAGGCGCTCCCGGCTCCGCGCCCGCGGACAACGGGGCAGGCGCCCGCCCACCCTCCTCCACACGTGCTATGGCGTGGCGCATCCCGCTGCTCTACCTGCTGTTCGGCACCGCCTGGGTGCTGGCCAGCGACCGCGTGGTCGCCCTGCTGGGAGCCGGCGACGCCCAGACGATGGCCCGCTTCCAGGCCTGGAAGGGCGGCCTGTTCATGGGTGTCACCGCGCTGCTGCTGTACCTGCTGCTGCGGGTGGTGGTCGCGCGCCAGCTGGAGTCCGAGCGGCGCACCCGCGAGTCGGAGGCCCGTTACCGGCTGCTGTTCGACGACAACCCCAACCCGATGTGGACCTACGAGGTCGACACGCTGCGCATCGTGGACGCCAATCAGGCCGCCAGCGGGTTCCTGGGCTGGTCGCGCGGCGAGCTGCGCGGCATGGACATGGCGGTGCTGTGGCCGCCGGAACACCACGGGCTGTTCCTCGAGGCGGTGCGGTCCGCGCGCGACAACCCCGGCCAGCCGCAGACCACGACGGTGCGCCTGCGCCTCAACGACGGGCGGGTGCGCGACGTGGAGCTGCGCAGCACCGAGGTCGCCGGCGGCGCGCAGCGCGTGCGCCTGGTGGTGCTGACCGACCGCACCGCGGAGATGGATTCGCAGCGCGCCCGCGAGGAGGCTCTGGCGCGTCTGCAGGAGGCCCAGCGCCTGGCCCGGCTGGGCTCCTGGGAGGTGGATACGGTCACCCTGCAGGGCCGCTTCTGCCCGATCATGCTCGGGCTGGTGGGACAGGCGCCCGATGCCCGCCCGCGCGGCCTCGGCGAGGTGCTGGTGGCCGCCGACGCCGACAGCCAGGCACGCCTGGAGCGGCTGCTGGCGGACACCGCCGCCGGGCGCGACCGCGAGCTGGATGTGCTGCTGCCCTTCACCGGCCCCGGCGGCCAGGAGCGGCTGCTGCGCGTGCGCGCGCGGCGCGTCGAGGAGGACGGCCGGGTGCTGCTGCGCGGCACCGCCCAGGACGTGACCGAGGAGCAGCACACCCGCCAGCTGCTGGACGAGCGCGAGCAGCAGTTCCGCGAGCTGGTGCGGATCCTGCCGGACGGGGTGATGATCCTGTCCGGCGGGCACGTGTTCTACGCCAACCCCGCCTGCGGCGGCCTGTTCGGGCGGCAGCCGGAGGCGCTGCTGGGCGAGCCGCTGTCGGCGCTGGTCGCTCCGGAGGATCTGGAACCGCTGCGTGCCTGGCTGGAGGGCGAGGCCGAACCGCCGGGCGGGGCGGCACACATGCGCCGCGCCGACGGCACCCTGTTCCCGGCCAGCCTGTCCAGGGCCGCGGCACGCTACGGCGGCAAGGCCTGCACCCTGCTGCTGGTGCGCGACCTGAGCGAGCCGGAACGCATGCGCGACGCCTTGGCGGCCGGCAACCGCGAGCTGCAGGCCATGGCCCGGCGCCTGTTCACCGCCCAGGAGGACGAGCGCCGCGCCATCTCGCGCGAGCTGCACGACGACGTCGGCCAGGCCATCACCGCCATGAAGCTGTCGGCGCACGCGGCCATGGCCGAGGACGACGACGGTCGCCGCCGGGAAAGCCTGGAGGACATCAGCGCCACCGCCGCCGCCACCCTGGACAAGCTGCGCAACCTGTCCATGCTGCTGCGCCCGCCGCAGCTGGACGCGCTGGGCCTGGAGGCGGCGCTGCGCTGGCACGCCGGTGTGCTGTTCCGCAACCTGCCGGTGCTGCTGGAGGCCGACATCCAGCCGCTGCCGCGGCGGCCCGAGCGCGAGGTCGAGCAGGCCTGCTTCCGCATCGCCCAGGAAGCGTTGACCAACGCGGTGCGCCACGCCGGGGCCAGCCGCATCGCCCTGTCCCTGCGCGACGACGACGGTCGTGGGCTGCTGCTGCAGGTGGAGGACGACGGCTGCGGCTTCCAGGCCGGTCCGGCGCGCGGGCTGGGCCTGGTGATCATGCGCGAGCGCGCGCAAAGCGCCGGCGGCCAGGTGTCGATCGAGTCGCGGCCGGGCCACGGCACCCGCGTGTGCCTGCGCCTGCCCTACCCCCTGCAGGCGGCGGCATGAACCTCGGCGGCATGGATCCCGGCACCCCCGCCTCGCCCGGGCGCCTCGGCGCCGGCAACCCGGCCCTGCGCGAGATGGTCGCGGCCGCGTGCGACGGCGGCCCGCCGCTGGTGCTGGTGCACTTGGACATCGACCACTTCGCCTCGGTCAACGAGAACATGAGCGTGGCCGTCGGCGACCAGGCCCTGGAGCTGGTGGCGCAGCGCCTGGACGCGCGCCTGCAGGGCCGCGGCCGGGTCTGGCGGCACGGCAGCGACGAGTTCGTGGCCGCGATCCAGCAGCCCCCCGGCACCAGCGCCGAGGCCCTGGCCGAGGAGCTGCTGCGCGAGATCGAACTGCCGCTCAGCGTCCTGCCCTACACCCTGTTCCTGACCGCCAAGGCCGGCATCAGCCTGTGCCCGCAGCACTCGCGCGATCCCAGCCGTCTGCTGGACATGGCCGAGATCGCCGTGCAGCAGGCCGGCCACGGTGATGACCGCATCCAGTTCTATGGCGGCCACGGCCTGGAGGCGGTGCACAACGAGAGCATCATCGCCCGCCAGATCATCGACGCCATCCCCAACGGCGAGCTGCGCCTGCGCTTCCAGCCGGAGGTCAGCGCCCGCGACGGCCGGGTGGTCGGCATGGAGGCGCTGCTGCGCTGGCAGTCGCCCACCCTCGGCCTGCTGGTGCCCGAACGCTTCATGCCCACCGCCGAGCGGCTGGGCGTGATCGTGCAGATCGGGGCCTGGGTGCTGGAGAACGCCATCGCCCAGCTGCGCGCCTGGCGCGACGCCGGCTTCGACGACATCTTCCTGGCGGTCAACATCTCCACCGTGCAGCTGCTGCGCCCGCGCTTCGCCGACGAGGTGCTGGGGATGCTGCGCCAGGCGCAGATCCCGCCCGAATGCCTGGTGCTGGAGATCAGCGAGAGCGCCCTGGCGGCCAACATCACCCCGGTCTACGAGGGCCTGTCGGCGCTGCGCCGCGAGGGCGTGGGACTGGTCCTGGACAACTTCGGCACCGGCGACTCCAGCTTCAGTGCCCTGGTCCGCTACCCGGTGGACATGCTCAAGATCGACCGCGGCTTCATCCGCAGCGCGCCGGCCGGCGAGCGCGAGACGGCGATCGTGCGCGCGATCATCGCCATGGGCCGCCAGCTCAACATGAAGGTGATCGCCAACGGCGTGGAGAGCGAGGCCCAGCTGGGCTACCTGCGGCGCAGCGACTGCGACGTGTTCCAGGGCTACCTGTTCGGCGAGCCGATGGCCGCCGACGCCGCCACCCTGGTGCTGCGCCGGCGCTACCTGCGCCCGGAGCTGTTCGCCGCCACCAAGCAGGACCAGACCCTGCTGCTGGTGGACGACGAGGAGAACGTGCTGCGCTCGCTGGTGCGCCTGTTCCGCCGCGACGGCTACCGGATCCTGGCCGCGGGCAACGTGCGCGACGCCTTCGACCTGCTGGCCACCAACGACGTGCAAGTGATCCTGTCCGACCAGCGCATGAGCGACATGAGCGGCACCGAGTTCCTGGGCCGGGTGAAGATGCTCTACCCGGACACGGTGCGCATGGTCCTGTCCGGCTACACCGACCTGGCCACGGTCACCGACGCGATCAACCGCGGCGCGATCTACCGCTTCCTGACCAAGCCCTGGAACGACGACGAGCTGCGCGAGCACATCCGCCAGGCCTTCCGCACCCACCAAGAGCAGCGCCAGGCCCGGCGTGGCGACTGAGCCGGGCGCCCGGCGCTCAGGTCACGGCCTCGGCCGGCGGCTGGCGCACCGGCAGGACGATGCGGAAGGTCGAGCCCTCGCCCACCTTGCTCTCCACGTCGATGCGGCCGTGGTGCTTGGCCACGATGCCGTAGGAGATGGACAGGCCCAGGCCGGTGCCCTTGCCCACCGGCTTGGTGGTGAAGAACGGGTCGAAGATCCGCTGCACCACGTCAGGCGGGATGCCCGGGCCGCTGTCGGAGATCTCGATCCAGACGTGGTCGTCCTCGTGACCGGTGCGCACACGGATCACGCCGCGCTCGCCGATGGCCTGGCCGGCGTTGATCAGGATGTTGAGGAACACCTGGTTGAGCTGGGACGGCAGGCACTCCACCAGCGGCAGCTCGCCGTACTCCTTCTCCAGTGTGGTGTTGTATTTGAGCTCGTTCCAGATGATGTTGAGCGTGGACTCCAGGCCGGCGTGGATGTCGGCCAGCTTCCACGACTCGTCGCGCTCGGAACGCGAGAAGTCCTTCAGGTCGCGCACGATCCGGGTGACCCGCTCGATGCCCTCGCGCGACTCGGTCATCAGCTGCGGCAGGTCGCGGATGATGAAGTCGATGTCCAGGCGCGCGCGGGTCTGGTCGATCTCCGGGATCATGGTCCGCGGGTCCGGGGAGCGCAGCGCCCGCTCGTAGGCGTCGATCAGGGCGAACAGGCTGTGCAGGTACTCCTGCAGGCTGCCGAGGTTGGAATGGACGTAGCCGATCGGGTTGTTGATCTCGTGGGCCACGCCGGCGGCCAGCTGGCCGATCGAGGCCAGCTTCTCGGCCTGCAGCAGCTTCTCCTGCGCCGCGGTCAGGCGCACGTTCAGCTCGGCGTGGCGGCGCAGCAGCTCCTGCTCGTAGGCGCGGATCTGCCGCAGGTCCTGCATCAGCACCAGGAAGCAGCCGCCCTGCTCGGCGCTGTGGTAGACGTGGACCAGCAGCATGCGCTGGTCGGCGAAGGACAGGTGGCCGCTCCAGTGGCCCTGCTCGCGGGCCACGGCCAGTGCGTCGCGCGGCACCAGGCCGTCCAGCGACAGGCCCGAATCCAGGTCGCGCGGGTAGCAGTCGCGGCACAGGGTGCGCGCGGCATCGTTGGCGTATAGGAGCCGGCCGTCGGCCTGGTAGACCAGCACACCCTCGCGCATCAGGCGGCCGAAGTCGCGGAGGAGCTGCGGGGAAGGCGCGATGCCTTCGGCGGTTTGGATCGTCACTGCGCCGGACCGTCGGTAATGCCAGCCACCGATTCTAGCGCGCCGGGACGCCCCTCCTCAGGCGACCGCGAGGTTGCGGGTGGCCCGCACCTGCTGGGCCTGGCCGTGGGCGTCGTACTCGGGCGCGCTCTCGGCGCGGCCCAGGTGGCGCAGGGCCCAGTTGACCTCGCGGCGGCGGCGCGCCAGCAGCGCGCCGTTGCTGCGGTTGGCCTCGGCCAGCTCGGCCAGGCGCTCGGCGCGGCCACCGGGCACCGCGGCCTCCAGCTCGCGCAGTGCGGCCAGCTTCTCCTGGGTGGAGCGGATCAGCAGCTCCACGTCGTGGTTGAGCAGGGCGCGGCGCTCCTCGGCCAGTGCGGCGGCCAGGCGGTCCAGCGCGGCGTCACTGACGTCCAGGGTGCTCATGTGCTCAGCCCAGCAGGCGGTCCAGTTCCAGCATGCGGTCGGCGATCACCGCCGGGTCGATGCGGTAGGTGCCCGACGCGAGCGCTTCCTTGACCGCGGCCACGCGGGCGGCGTCCACGGCCGGGGCCGTGGCCAGCTCCCGCTGCAGTGCCTGCAGGCCGGCGGCCTCGCCGGTCAGGCGCAGGCTGTCGCCGGCCTGGGTGGCCTCGATGGATTCGGAACGTCCGGTTCCGGCAGAAGCGACACGGCCGCCCACCGGGCCGGTACGCACCGGGGTCAGCAGGGTGCCTTCGATCTTCTGGGTCATGGCGACGGGTCCTTTACGGGTACGCGGTGGGTATCGGCGGGTCGCTGGGGAACTTTAGGGCCGGATCACGGAATCGTGCCAAGGGGCGTCAGCGGCCGACCAGGACCTCGCCGCCCGGCCCCACTCGGCCCTGCACCACCTTGCGCGTGGACAGGTTCTCCACGGCCACGCGCTCGTCGGCCCCGGCGTCGCCCAGGGCGCGCCCGGCCACCCGGACCTCGACCCCACCGGCGCGCGAGACCAGGGCCACGGTGTCGCCGCGGCGCACCAGCCGCGGCGCGGCCAGGTCGCCCGGCGCCAGCACCGTCCCGGCCGGCAGGGTGCGCCGGGCGATGCGGCCGGCGGCCTGGGCCGGATCGGACAGCGCGGCCCCGGCGATACGGGCGGCGTCGCGCTGCTCGGTGGCCAGGGCCTCGGCCGGCACCGTCTCGCCGGCGGCCACGCCGCGGGCCAGCACCACCACGGTCTGGCTGCGCCGCTGCCGCACCGGCACGTACAGCCGCCAGCCGTCCGGGCAGGCCACCTCGACCGTGCCGGCGGTGGCCTGGCGGGCCTGCAGCGGCTGCGGACAGGCCGGCATGCGCAGGGCCGGGTCCACGCTGGCCTCGCCCTGCCCGCCCGGCACCGCCGACAGCGCGGCGGCGGTGATCGAGTCCACCGGCTGGAAGCCGGCGGCGGCCAACGCCCCCGTCATCGGCAGGGCGAGCAGGAACATGAGCGTGCGGCGTGGCTGGAGCATCGGCGCGGATCTCGCACGTGGATTGCAGGGCTCCCATGCAAGCTGCGTGCCATTCTGGCGGCTCAAGCGGCGGTGCGCCGCGCCGATACCGGCGGCATGGCGCACAACCTGCTCAACCGAATCGACCAGCGTACCCGGCTGGCCGGCCACAACCGGCTGGCGCTGCTGCTCTTCCGCCTGGGCGGCCGTCAGCTTTTTGGCGTCAACGTGTTCAAGGTGCAGGAGGTGCTGCGGCGTCCGCCCCTGTTCCAGCTGCCCGGCCTGCCGCCGCAGTTCGCCGGCGCGGCCGACGTGCGCGGGCGCTCGGTGCCGGTGCTCGACCTGGGCCTGGCCATCGGCCACCCGGAGCGGCTGGCCGACGACGATGCCGCCACCCAGTACCTGGTGGTGACCGAGTTCAACCGTTCGGTGCAGGGCTTCCTGGTCAGCGACGTGGAGCGCATCGTCAACATCGCGGTGGAGGACATCCACCCGCCGCCGGACCTGGGCGCGGAAAGCACCTACCTGACCGCGGTGACCCGCTTCCAGGGCGAGCTGATCCAGGTGATCGACGTGGAGAGCGTGCTGGCCGACATCACCCAGGCCCGCATGGACGCCACCCTGGAGCCGGAGATGGCCCTGCCGCCCAGCGCGCCGCAGATGCAGGTGCTGGTGGTGGACGACTCGCGCGTGGCCCGCCAGCAGATCCGCAGCGTGCTCGACCAGCTGGGCGTGGGCGTGACCCTGCTGTCGGACGGCAAGCAGGCGCTGGACCACCTGTTGCAGGTGCACGCCAGCGGCGAGGATCCCGTGGCCCGCTATGCGATGGTCATCTCCGACATCGAGATGCCGGCCATGGACGGCTACACCCTGACGACGGAAATCCGGCGCCACCCGGCCCTGGCCGGCCTGTACGTGCTGCTGCACACCTCCCTGTCGGGTGTGTTCAACAACGCCATGGTGGAGAAGGTCGGGGCCAACGCCTTCGTCGCCAAGTACAGCCCGCACGAGCTGGCCGAGCACATCCTGGCGCGCCTGAACGAGGTGGCTAGGGCCTCCGCCGCGCCGGCCTGAGCCGGCACCGGGGCGGCCGCCGCCCGGCCCGCCTCCCTTCCCGGGGGGGCGCCGCGCCCCCGGGCGCACCTTCTGGCACGCCGCTTGCCTGTGATCGGGCGACGGTCTGCCAGGAGGCGCCATGTTCAATCCGATCACGTCCTACTTCGGGGTCCACGCCGACGCCCTGCCCCTGCGCGAGCAGCGGATGAAGCTGATCGCCAGCAACCTGGCCAACGCCGACACCCCGGGCTACCAGGCCCAGGACCTGGACTTCAACGCCGCGCTCGAGGCCGCGCGCCGGGCCCGCGAGGGCCAGCCCGGCGGCCCGCTCCTGCGCACCCACGAACGCCACCTGGGCGACGCGATCGACCCGCGCGGCTCGTTCCTGGTCGCCCGCCCCTCCAGCCAGCCGAGCCTGGACGGCAACACCGTGGATCCGGACGCCGAGCGCGCCGCCTACGGCCGCGCCGCGCTGGAGTACCGCGCCTCGCTGAGCTTCCTCGAGTCCAAGGTGCGCACCCTGCTCACCGCCATCACCGGACAGTAAGCCATGAGCAGCCTGCCGATCTTCGACGTCGCCGGTTCCGCACTGCAGGCGCAGTCCGTGCGCCTGAACACCATCGCCTCCAACCTGGCCAACGCCGACGCGGTGGCCGGCTCGCCCGAGGCGGTCTACAAGCCGCTGGAGCCGCTGTTCCAGGCCCGGACCAATCCTGACGATCCCAGCCTCACCGGCGTGCGGGTGCGCGAGATCGTGCAGAGCGACGCGCCGCCGGTGCGCCGCTACGAACCCGGCCACCCGCTGGCCGACGCCGAAGGCTACGTGTACGCCCCCGCGGTGGACCCGGTGGCGCAGATGGTCAACCTGATCTCCGCCTCGCGCAGCTACCAGGCCGGCGTGGAGGTCATCAACACGGCCAAGGAGCTCGCCCTGGCCACCCTGTCCATGGGCCGCTGAGGAGGCCGCGCATGAGCACCATCGCCGGTGACATCTATTCCAGCCTGGGCCTGGGCGGCGGCGGCGCCGCCGCCACCCGCGACCGGAAGGGCGACGCGCTGGGCCAGGCCGACTTCCTGCTGCTGATGACCGAGCAGCTCAAGCACCAGGACCCGCTCAACCCGATGGAGAACAGCGCCTTCCTCGGCCAGCTGGCGCAGTTCTCCACCGTGCAGGGTATCCAGGAGCTCAACAGCCAGGTGCAGAACTTCTCCAGCGCGCTGGCCAGCGACCAGATCCTGCGCGGCGCGGCGCTGGTGGGCCACACCGTGCTGGTGCCGTCGGGCAAGGTCGCGCTGCCGGAGGACGGCGGCGCCACCGGCGCGGTCGCCGCCCCGGGCGCCGGCACCGTGCTGTTCGAGGTCACCGACGCCAACGGCCAGAAGGTGCGCGAGTTCAGCGTGGAGGCCGCGCGCGCCGGCGAGGTCGCCTTCGCCTGGGACGGCACCGACGCGGCCGGCGGCCGCCTGCCCGCCGGCGCCTACGGCATCAAGGCCACCTGGCTGGACAACTCCGGCAAGGCCGAGGTGCTGGACACCTACGTGCACGGCCGGGTCGAAAGCGTGACCGTCGGTTCCGACGGCCTGTACCTCAACCTGCCCGGGCTGGGCACCGCCCCGCTCGACTACGTGCTCCGCGTCGGCTGAGCACCCCAAGACATCCGTTTCCGCAGGAGTTCGCCATGGGCTTCAACACCTCGCTGTCCGGCATCAACGCGGCCAACGCCGACCTGAACGTCACGGCCAACAACATCGCCAACGTCAACACCACCGGCTTCAAGGAGTCGCGGGCCGAATTCGCCGACATCTTCTCGTACACGTCCTGGGGCCTGTCGCGCAACGCGATCGGCGCCGGCGTGCGCCTGACCAACGTGGCCCAGCAGTTCTCACAGGGCAACATCGAGCCGACCGGCCGCTCGCTGGACATGGCCATCGACGGCGAGGGCTTCTTCACCGTCAAGAAGGACGGCATGACCCTGTACACCCGCGCCGGCAACTTCCAGACCGACAACCAGGGCTTCGTCATCACCCCGGACGGCGCGCGCCTGCAGGTGTTCGCTCCGCGCAACAACGGCGAGGGCTTCGACGCCGGACGCCTGGTCGACCTGCAGCTGCTGACCACCGACAGCCCGCCGCGCCAGACCACGAAGGTCGACCTGATGTTCACCCTGCCGGGCAACGCCGCGCAGCCGCCGGTGGCGCCGTTCGACCCCACCGACGCCAACACCTACAACGAGTCCACCGGCGGCGTGACGGTGTACGACTCGCTGGGCGTGAGCCACATCCAGACCTCGTACTTCGTCAAGAGCGCCAATCCGAACGAGTGGCAGGTCTACAACTTCGTCGACGGCGTGCAGGTCGGCACCCCCACCACCCTGCAGTTCTCCGACAGCGGCGCGCTGCTGAGCCCGGCCGACGGCCGCATCACCCTGGACCCGTTCACCCCGTCCACCGGTGCCGGCGTGCTCAACATGACCCTGGACCTGTCCGGCTCGACCCAGTACGGCGAGCGCTTCGGCCTGCGCAGCGTGCTGCAGGACGGCTACGCCAGCGGCAAGCTCAACGAGATCAGCATCTCCAGCGACGGCGTGGTGTTCGCGCGCTACTCCAACGGTGCCGACGTGGCGCTGGGCCAGGTGGCGCTGACCACCTTCGTCAACCCGCAGGGCCTGCAGCCGCAGGGCAACAACATGTGGGGCGAGACCTACGCCTCCGGCACCCCGCGCACCGGTGCCCCGGCCTCGGCCGACTTCGGGCAGATCCAGTCCGGCGCGCTGGAAAGCTCCACCGTGGACCTGACCGAGCAGCTGGTGAACATGATCGTCGCGCAGCGCAACTTCCAGGCCAACGCGCAGATGATCTCGACCCAGGACCAGGTCACCCAGACGGTCATCAACATCCGCTGACGCAGTCCCGGGCGGCCGCGGCGCCGCCCCCTGAACCGAGGCACCGACGATGGACAAGGCCCTCTACATCGCCATGACCGGCGCCAGCGCCACGCTGCAGGCGCAGGGCACCCTGTCGCACAACCTGGCCAACGCCGACACGGTGGGCTTCAAGGAGGTCCTGGCCAACACCGAGTCCTACCCGGTGCGCGGCCGCGGCTACGCCTCGCGCGTGGCGGCCATGCACGTGGACCAGGGCTTCGACGACAGCGTCGGCGCGCAGCGGGTCACCGGCAATCCGCTGGACGTGTCGCTGCATCCGGACCGCTGGCTGGCGGTGCAGGCGCCGGACGGCCGCGAGGCCTACACCCGCGCCGGCAACCTGTCGCTGACCCCCAACGGCCAGCTGGTCACCGCCGGCGGCAGGCCGGTGCTGGACCAGCGGGGCAATCCCATCGCCCTGCCTCCGCACCAGGCGCTGGAGATCGGCAACGACGGCACCATCTCGATCGTGCCGCTCGGCCAGGGCGCCGACACCCTCGCCGAGGTCGGCCGCCTGCGCGTGGTCGAGGCCCCGCGCGAGCGCCTGCAGCGCGGCCTGGACGGGCTGATGCGCAACGGCGACCCGGCGCAACCGCTGCCCCAGGCCGCCGGCACCGTGCTGACCACCGGCGTGCTGGAGGACAGCAACGTGGACGCCGCCGGCGCGCTGGTGCAGATGATCCAGCTGCAGCGCCAGTTCGAGATGCAGGTCAAGGTGATCCAGCGCGGCGACGACAACGCCCAGGCCGCCAACACCCTGCTGCGCCTGGGCGGCTGAGCCGCCGGCGTCAAGCAACCGTCGCCCGCGCCCGCCCCTGGCGGGCGTGCCCGCATCCGGGGGCCGCCAGGCGCCGCCGTGGCCGTGCCCGGGCCGTCCGCGCCCGCCGCGGCGCCGGAATGCCGCCGCCGCGCGGCAGGCGCGACCCGGTCTTGACGGCACGCGACTGGCACGGCTCGTGCATGAGGACCGGCGTACATCCGTCTACCGAGGCAGAGCACCATGAATCAGGCATTGTGGGTCGCCAAGACAGGTCTGGATGCGCAGCAGACGCGCATGTCGGTGGTCGCCAACAACCTGGCCAACACCAACACCACCGGCTTCAAGCGCGACCGCGCCAACTTCGAGGACCTGCTGTACCAGCAGATCCGCCAGCCCGGCGGTGCCACGTCCGCGCAGACGCAGCTGCCCTCCGGCCTGCAGCTGGGTACCGGCGTGCGGGTGGTGTCCACCTCCAAGGACTTCCAGCAGGGCAACCCGCAGCAGACCGGGCGCGCCCTGGACGTGATGATCAACGGCCGCGGCTTCTTCGAGGTGCTGTTGCCGGACGGCACGCCGGCCTACACCCGCGACGGCAGCTTCCAGATCAACGCCCAGGGCGAGCTGGTCACCAGCAGCGGCTACCCGGTACAGCCGGGCATCCAGATTCCCGAAGGCGCGCAGTCGGTGACCATCGGCAACGACGGCACCGTCACCGTGCAGATGGCCGGCGAGGCACAGGCCCTGGAGGTGGGCGCGCTGACCCTGGTGGACTTCGTCAATCCGGCCGGCCTGCAGGCGCGCGGCCAGAACCTGTACGTGGAGACCACCGCCTCCGGCCCGGCGCAGAACGGCACCCCCGGCCTCAACGGCCTGGGCCTGCTCGAGCAGGGGGCGCTGGAAGGTTCCAACGTCAACGTGGTCGAGGAGCTGGTGAGCATGATCGAGACCCAGCGTGCCTACGAGATGAACGCCAAGGCCATCTCCACCACCGACTCGATGCTCGGCTACCTGAACAACAACGTCTGACGCAGCGCGGAGATCCAGCATGAAGCGCCTGGTCCAGGTTCCCGTACTCGCCCTGCTGCTGGGCGGCTGCGCCGTCGCCGGCGACGTGCGCCCCTACCCGCCGCTGGCGCCGGTGGTCCCGGTGGTGCCGGCACCGGCCGCGCCGGCGCCGGGCGCGATCTACGCCGGCGGCCCCGGCCTGTCGCTGTACGGCGACCGCATCGCCCGCGACGTCGGCGACCTGCTGACCATCACCCTGGTCGAGTCCACCACCGCGCAGACCAGCGCCACCACCCAGGTGTCCAAAAGCGGCGAGGTGAACGCGGGCGTGCCGTCGCTGTTCGGCGGTCCGGTGACCTGGAAGGGACGGCAGGTCCTTTCCGGCTCGGCCAGCGCCGAGCGCGACTTCGACGGCCAGGGCAAGAGCCAGCAGAGCAACCGCCTGCAGGGCAGCATCACCGTCACCGTGATCCAGCGCCTGCCCAACGGCAACCTCGTCGTGCAGGGCCAGAAGAACCTGCGCCTGAACCAGGGCGACGAGCTGGTGCAGGTGCAGGGCATCGTCCGCCCGGCCGACATCTCCCGCGACAACACCGTGCCTTCGAGCAAGGTCGCCGACGCGCGCATCGTCTACGGCGGCCGCGGCGCGCTGGCCCAGTCCAACGCCATGGGCTGGCTGGCGCGTTTCTTCAACTCCGGCCTGATGCCGTACTGAGGATCCGGACATGCGAGTTTCCCCCCTGCTCCTCCGCCTGGCCGCCGTGGCGCTGCTGCTGGCCGCCCTGCCCGCTCGCGCCGGGCGGATCAAGGACCTGGCCAGCGTCGGCGGCGTGCGCGGCAACGCCCTGGTCGGCTACGGCCTGGTGGTCGGCCTGGACAACAGCGGCGACCGCACCTCGCAGGCGCCGTTCACCGTGCAGAGCCTGAAGAACATGCTGGCCGAGCTGGGCGTGCAGGTGCCGCCCAACGTCAACCCGCAGCTGAAGAACGTGGCGGCGGTGGCCATCCATGCCGAGCTTCCCCCGTTCGCCAAGCCCGGCCAGACCATCGACGTGACCGTGTCCTCGATCGGCAACGCGGTCTCGCTGCGTGGCGGCTCGCTGCTGATGGCCCCGCTCAGGGGCGCCGACGGCCAGGTCTACGCCATCGCCCAGGGCAACCTGGTGGTGGGCGGCTTCGGCGCGCAGGGCCAGGACGGCTCGCGCGTGTCGGTGAACGTGCCCAGCGTGGGCCGCATCCCCAACGGTGCCACGGTCGAGCGCGCCCTGCCGGACGTGTTCGGCGCCAGCGGCGAGATCACCCTCAACCTGCACCGCAACGACTTCACCACCGTCGCGCGCATGGTCCAGGCGCTGGAGCAGGCCTTCGGCCCGGGCGTGGCGCGCGCCGTGGACGGAGTGACGGTGGCGGTGAAGGCCCCGGCCGACCCGGGTGCGCGGATCAATTTCCTGGCCCAGGTGGAGAACCTGGAGCTGTCCCCGGGCACGGCGCCGGCCAAGGTCATCGTCAACTCGCGCACCGGCACGGTGGTCATCGGCGCGCAGGTCCGGGTGATGCCGGCGGCGGTGTCGCACGGCGCCCTGACCGTGACCATCGGCGAGAACCGCCAGGTCAGCCAGCCCGGCGCCTTCGCCGGTGGCGCCACCGTGGTCACGCCCGCCTCCAGCATCGAGACCGCACAGGAGGGCAGCCGCATGTTCAAGTTCGAGGGGGGCACCACCCTGGACGAGATCGTGCGCGCGGTGAACGCGGTTGGCGCCGCCCCCGGCGACCTGATCGCCATCCTCGAGGCGCTGCGCCAGGCCGGCGCACTGCGCGCGGAGCTGGAAGTGATCTGATGCGCATCCAGGCCTCGCCCATCGAGCTGGCCGCCTCGCCGCGCCCCGACGCGGCGAGGATCGAGCATGCCGCGCGCCAGCTCGAGGCCCAGTTCGCGCAGCTGCTGATCAAGAGCATGCGCGACGCGAGCTTCGGCGATTCCCTGTTCCCCGGCGAGAACCAGACCTACCGCGACCTGTACGACCAGCAGCTGGCCACGGCGCTGACCCGTGGCAAGGGCCTGGGCCTGGCGCCGCTCATCGCCCGCCAGCTGTCGCGCCAGGCGGGCGTGGACGGCGGCGCGGAGGCGCCGGCGCTGGACACCCGGATCACCCCGGGCCGTGCCGCGGCCGCGCGCGCCTACGCCGAGCAGGCCCGGGCGCTGGGGGCTGTGCCCGCGGTGGAGCAGGCCCTGGACCTGATCGCCGGCCGCGATGGTGCGGCGGCGGAGGCCGGCTCGCCGCTGGACGCCCTGGTCGCGCGGCTGCTGGCCGACCGTGACGCCGCCGTGGATGCCACCGGCCCGGGTCCGGCCCTGGCCGCGGCCGCCGAGCAGGCCGCCGCGGAGTTCGCCCCGCGCAGCCCCGAGCGCTTCGTGGCCAGCATCTGGCACCACGCCCAGGCCGCGGCGCGCGAGCTGGGCGTGGACGCCCGCGCCCTGGGGGCGCAGGCCGCGCGGGAGACCGGCTGGGGCCGCAAGCAGATCGGCCGCGGCGACGGCCGCAGCAGCCACAACCTGTTCGGCATCAAGGCCACCGGCTGGAACGGGGACCGCGTCACCGCCGGCACCCACGAGTACGTCAACGGCCAGCGCCGCCGCGAGACCGCGCAGTTCCGCGCCTATGCCTCGCCTGCGGAGAGCTTCGCCGACTACGTCCGCCTGCTGAAGCAGAACCCGCGCTACCGCCAGGCCCTGCAGTCGGGCGGCGACGTCGGCCGCTTCGCCAGCGCCCTGCAGAAGGCCGGCTATGCGACCGATCCTTCCTATGCGGCCAAGATCACCGCCATCGCCAACGGCCCGACCATCGGCCGGGCGGTGCGGGCGATCGCCGGCATCGCCGCGCGCATGGAGGCCGACGCCTCCGGCGCCGGACGGATGCTGGCCAGTGCAGCCGGCGCCGGCGACGGCGCCGCCATCCGGAGATAAGCCATGTCCGTCCTGTCCACCGGCACCGGCGCCCTGATCGCGTTCCAGCGCGCCCTGGCCACGGTCAGCCACAACGTGGCCAACGTCAACACCGAGGGCTACAGCCGCCAGCAGGCGGTGTTCGCCACCCGCACGCCGACCCACTACGGCTACGGCTACGTGGGCAACGGCGTGACCATCGCCGACGTGCGGCGCATGGCCGACGAGCTGGCCACCACGCGCCTGCTCGACGCCGGCGGCGAACTGGCGCGGCTGGAGCAGCTGTCGGGCCTGACCGCGCGCCTGGACAGTCTGTTCTCCGACCAGGCCACCAACCTGACCGGCATGTGGTCGAACTTCTTCGACGCGGTCTCGGCCCTGTCCGCCAACGCCGCCGGCACCGCCGAACGCGAGGATCTGCTGGCACGCGGCAACGCGCTGGTGGCACGCTTCCGGCAGCTGGATGGCCAGCTGCAGGCGCTGGACCACGAGGTCAACAACGGCCTGGTCGCCGGCGCCCAGGAGATCAACCGCCTGGCCGCGGAGATCGCCAACCTCAATGCCGCGGTCGGATCGGACGCCAGCCGTGCCGCGCCCGACCTGCTCGACCGGCGCGACCGGCTGGTGGCCGAGCTGGTCGGCTACACCGGCGGCACCGCCGTCGTCCAGGACGGCGGCATGATCAATGTGTACGCCGCCGGAGGCGTGGCACTGGTGGTGGGCACCCAGGCCTCCACCGTCACCACCACCGCCGATCCCTACCAGCCCGAGCGGCTGCAGCTGGCCCTGCTCGGCCAGGGCGGCACCCTCATCCGCCTGGACCAGAAGACCCTGGGCGGCCGCATGGGCGGCTTTGTCGAGTTCCGCAACACTGTCCTGGACCCGGCCATGGCCGAGCTGGGGCGCCTGGCGGTGGCCCTGGCGACCGCGTTCAACGAGGGCCACGCCGCCGGCATGGACCTGTACGGCGACCTGGGCGGGGACTTCTTCTCGCTGGCCGCGCCGCGGGTGCTGCCGCGCGCCGACAACGCCAGCGGCGCCACACTCAGCGCGCAGGTGGCGGACGTGTCCCAGCTCACCGGGCAGAACCTGGTCATCCACTTCGACGGCACCGCTTGGCAGGCCCATCGCGCCGACACCGGCGTGGCCGTGCCGTTGAGCGGCACCGGCACCGCCGCCGATCCGCTGCGCGTGGACGGCATGGCCCTGGTCGTGTCCACCACGCCGCCGCCGGCGGCCGGCGACCGCTTCCTGCTGCAGCCCACCGCGGGTGCGGCCGGCGGCCTGGGCCTGGCGATCAACGACCCGTCGCGGATCGCCGCGGCGCTGCCGGTCACGGCCGCCGCCGACCTGGACAACATCGGCGGCGGCAGGCCGGCGGACCTGCGCGTGGTCGATGCCTCGCATCCGGCCCTGCTGGCGCCCGCGGTGATCGAATTCCTCGACTCCGGCCAGTACACCATCGACGGCGCGGGCCCCTATCCCTTCACGCCCGGGCAGACGATCAGCGCCAACGGCTGGAGCCTGGTGCTGGACGGCATCCCCGCCGCCGGCGACCGCTTCGAGGTGCGGCCCGCCCAGCCGCGCTCGGGCGACAATGGCAACGCCGCCCGCCTGGCCAACCTGGACGACGCGCGTATCCTGTCGGGCGGCACCATCACCCTCAACGGCGCGCTCGGCGGCCTGACCACCTCGGTCGGCTCGGCCGCGCGCCAGGCGCAGTACGCGGCCGACGCTCAGCAGGCCATCTACGATGACGCACTGGTGGCGCGCGAGTCGGTGGCCGGCGTCAACCTCGACGAGGAGGCGTCCAACATGCTCCGGCTGCAGCAGGCCTACCAGGCCGCGGCGCAGATCATCGCCACGGCCGACACCATGTTCCAGTCCATCCTGAGCGCCGTCCGCCGATGACCACCCGCATTTCCACCAGTTCGATGTTCGACCTGGCCCTGGCCAGCATGCTGGCGCGGCAGAAGCAGCTGGCCGCGCTGCAGCAGCAGGTGGCCACGGGGCAGAAGATCGTCACCGCCAAGGACGACCCGGTGGCCGCCGGCGCGGCCGTGGGCCTGGACCGCGCCCTGGCCGAGCTCGAGCGCCTGGGCCAGAACGCCAACACCGTAGGCAACCGGCTCGGCCTGCAGGAGAACGCGCTCGCCCTGGCCGGCGACGACCTGATCCGCATCAACGAGCTGGCCGTGCAGGCCGCCTCCGACACGCTCTCGGACGAGGACCGCCGCTCCATCGCCGCCGAGATGCGCACGCTGCTGGACAACCTGCTGAGCCTGGCCAACAGCACCGATGGCACCGGGCGCTACCTGTTCGGCGGCACCGCCGACGACGTGGCACCGTTCTCCCGCGTCGCCGGCGGCGTGGCCTACAACGGCGACCAGATGCAGCGCAGCGTCGAGGTGGCGCCGGGTCTGTTCGTGAAGGACACGCTGCCCGGAAGCGAGGTGTTCATGCGCATCCGCACTGGCGACGGCCGGGTGGACGCGGGCATGGCCGCCTCCAACACCGGCACCGCGGTTCTGGAGGACTTCGGCCGCACTTCCGCAGGCGGCTGGAACGGCGAGCGCTTCACCTTGCGCTTCACCGCGGGCAACGGCTACGAGGTGCTCGAGCAGGGCGGCGCCGTGGTCGCCAGCGGCACCTGGCAGCCGAAGCAGGACATCGAGTTCGGAGGTCTGCGGGTGGCGGTCAGCGGCCAGCCCGACGACGGCGACGAGCTGGAGATCGGCCCCGCCGGCACGCGCGACGTGTTCGCGACCGTGCAGGCGCTGATCGACGCGCTGGAAGCCGACGTGGTGACGCCGGCCGACCAGGCGGCGCGCCGCAACGCGATCCAGGCCGGGATGCGCGACGTGGCACGTGCCGCCGAGCGCTTCATCGATGCGCGCGCCTCCGGCGGCGCACAGCTTGCGCTGGTGGACGACGCACGCGAACTGCGCGAGGCCAATTCGGTCACAATCAAGACCACGCTGTCGGGCATGCGCGACCTGGACTACGCCGACGCCATCACCCGCTTCCAGCTCGAGAGCACGGCGCTGCAGGCCGCCCAGCTCGTGTACACGCGCATGCAGGGCCTTTCGCTGTTCGACCTGCTGCGCTGAGCAGGCCGCAGGGCCGGTCCGGGTCGGAACGACGGCGCGGGAAACCGCGCCGTTTTTTTTTGCCTCTTTTCAATTTCGAGTGGGTAAGCTGGACCTGAGCAGGTACGGGATCGGGTATGACTGACAAGCTGTTTGAGGCTGCCTTGGGGGTCTCTCCGCCGTGGCAGGTGACGGGCGCGGACTTCGAT
>NZ_PDWK01000130.1 GCF_010093135.1 Pseudoxanthomonas taiwanensis
CCAGCTGGTTGGCCTGCTCCTCCAGCGCGCGCGCCGCGGCCGAGGCCTCCTCCACCAGCGCCGCGTTCTGCTGCGTGGTCTCGTCCATCTGCACCACGGTCTGGCTGACCTGCTCGATGCCGGCCGACTGCTCGCGCGAGGCGGCCGAGATCTCGGCCATGATGTCGGTGACGGCGCGCACGCTGTCCACGATCTGGCCCATGATGGCGCCGGCCTTGCGCACCAGCTCCGAGCCGTCGGCGACCTTGTTCACCGAGTCCTCGATCAGCGCCTTGATCTCCTTGGCCGCCGTCGCCGAGCGCTGGGCCAGGGTGCGCACTTCCGAGGCGACCACCGCGAAGCCGCGGCCCTGCTCGCCGGCGCGCGCCGCCTCCACCGCGGCATTGAGCGCCAGGATGTTGGTCTGGAAGGCGATGCCGTCGATCACGGTGATGATGTCGGCGATGCGGCGGGAGGCCTCCTCGATGCCATGCATGGTGTCCACCACCTGGCCGACCACCTGGCCGCCCTGGGAGGCGACGTCGGCCGCGCCGATGGCCAGCTCGTTGGCACGGTGCGCGTGTTCGGCGTTCTGCCTGACCGTGGAGGTCAGCTCCTCCATCGAGGCGGCGGTCTCCTCCAGGTTGGCGGCCTGCTGCTCGGTGCGGCGGGCCAGGTCGTTGTTGCCCTGGGCGATCTCGGTGGCGGCGATGTTGATGGCGCTGGCGGCATCCTGGATGCGGCCGACCATGTCCGTCAGGTTGCGGACGGTGGTGTTGGCCGCGTCGCGCATCTGCGCGAACACGCCCTGGTAGTCGCCTTCCATGCGCACGGTCAGGTCGCCGGCGGCCACGGCCTGCAGCACGTGCGAGAGCGACTGCAGGCTGGAGTCGGCGGTCTCCATCAGGCGGTTGAGGTTGTCGATCATGCCGCGGAAGCCGAACTCGAAGCGGCTTTCGTCGCCGCGCACGCTGAAGTCGCCGCGCACCGCGGCCTGGGCGAGGTTGCCGATCTCCTGGCTGAGCGCCAGCAGGTTGGCCTTCACGCCGTCCATGGCCTCCATCAGCATGGCCTTCTCGCCCGGCAGGCGCGGGAAATCCTCGCGCAGGTCGCCGCGGGCGTACAGGCCGGCCAGGCGCGCGGTCTCAAGGGCCGCCTGCACATGGTCGTCGACCAGGCCGTTGATGATCACGGCCAGGTTGCGGTACTCGCCCTCGACGACGGACGGGTCCAGGCGCGCGGAGATGGTGCCCAGCTCGTGCTGGCGGCCCATCTCGCGGGTGGCCTCGATCACCGTGCGCACCGCGTCGCGGGTGGCCTGGATGGCGTGCAGCACCTCGCCGGTCTCGTCGGCACCCCCCTCCAGGCGGGCGCCGTCCAGCCGGCCGGCAGCCAGCGCGCGCGCCGCCGCGGCGGCGCGGCCCAGCGGGCCGGTCAGGCTGCGGGTGAACACCAGGCCGAGGAACACGCCGATGGCGATGGCCACGCCCAGCACCGAGAACAGCGCAACGCGGGCGCGGGCGCCGGCGGCTTCGGCCTCTTGCCGCGCCTGCTCCATCTGCCGGCCTTCGTGCTCGAGGTAGGCGAGCACCGCTTCGCGCCACTGCCGCAGCCCCTGGCTGGCCCGCGCGTTGAGCAGGTCCCTGGCCTGTTCCGCCTCGCCGGCCTGGGCCAGGCCGATCACTTCGTCGTTCGTCGCCACGGTGGCCTCGCGCGCCTGGCCGATGGCCGCCAGCAGCTTCCGGCCCTCCTCGCGGGCCGGCATGGCCTGCAGCTGGTCGAATGCCTCCTCGAAGTTGGCACGGGTCGCGGCGACGGCGTCCCGCGCGGCCCGGCGGTCCGCCTCCGACCCGGCCAGGATCATCGTCTGCATGTGGATGTTCATCTCGTTGGCCGCCCGGTACAGCTGGTTGGCCAGGCGCGTCTTGCCGACGCGCTCGACGGCGATGGTGTCCAGGTGCGACTGCACGGTGGAAAGCGAGATGGCCGACACCACGGCGATGGCCGCCATCAGCAGCAGCATGAGGCCGAAGCCGGCAAACATGCGTTTGCCGACGGTGAAGCGTTGCAGGAACTCGTTCATGG
>NZ_PDWK01000131.1 GCF_010093135.1 Pseudoxanthomonas taiwanensis
CAGGCCAGCCTGGAACTGCACGGAATTGATGCTCATGACGCCACCTCGTCGCCTTCAGGTGGCCGTATGCTCGGCGGTGGGCGACGCACATCCTGCGACTGGCGGCTGAGGGTCGGGGCTAATCAGGTTTCCTTTTGCCGGGCGCGGCGCGCCGCGGCGGGCTACTTGACCTGGCGCTTGCCCAGCTTGCGCGCCAGGGTGCGCCGGTGCATGCCCAGCCGGCGCGCGGCCTCGGACACGTTGAAGCCGGTCTCGGCCAGCACCTCGTGGATGCGCTCCCACTCCAGGGTCTTGATCGAGGTCGGGCGCTCGCCGAGGGTGACGTCCACCTTGCCCTCGGCGCGGCCGAAGGCGGCCTCGATGTCGTCGGTGTTGGACGGCTTGGCCAGGTAGTGGCAGGCGCCCAGCTTGATGGCCTCCACCGCGGTGGCGATCGAGGCGTAGCCGGTGAGCACCACGATCAGCATCTTCGGGTCGTGCCGGTGCAGGGCCTGCACGCAGGCCAGGCCGGAGCTGCCGTGGGCCAGCTTCAGGTCCACCACGGCATAGCCGGGGGCGAAGCCGCCGGCCAGCACCTCCTCGACGCCGGCCTGGGAGGTGGCGTGGCGCACCTCGTAGCCGCGGCGCTCGAACGAACGGATCAGGGTGCGGGCGAAGGCCGCGTCGTCCTCGACGACCAGCAGCCGGCGGGGGGTGGGGGGCTCAGTCATGGTCCGACTCCAGGTGCGTCCTCCTGCAGGGCCAGCGAGGACAGGGGAAGTTCCAGCACCACCTCGGCGCCGCGCTCCAGGTTGGCCGCGCGGATGCTGCCGCCGAGGCTGCGGGCGACGTTGACCGAAAGGAACAGGCCGAGGCCGCCACCGGGGCGGCCCTTGGTCGAGTTGTAGGGCTTGCCGAAGCGCGCCAGGGTCTCCTCGGCGAAGCCCGGGCCGGCGTCGCGCACGGCCAAGCGCAGGTGGCCGGGATCGTCCGCCGCTTCGCCGGGCCGTCGCACCACCTCCAGGCCGACCCAGTCCGGCGAGGCCTCCAGGGCGTTGTCCAGGATGTTGCCGATCATCTGCTTGAGCCCGGAGTCGGAGACGATCGCCAGCTCCGGGCCGAGCTCGCGGTGGTAGTCCAGATGCCTGACCGGACGGGTCTGGCGCCATTCCGCCACCAGCCCGTCGAGGAAGGCGGACAGGGTGGTGGCCTGCGGCGCCTCGCCGCGGGCGTCGCCGGCCGACATCAGGATGCCGCTGACGATGCCCTTGCAGCGCTGCAGCTGGGCCTGCATCTCGTCCAGGTCGGCGCGCAGCTCGGGGTTGGCGGCCACTTCGGGCATGCGCCGCCAGTCGCCCAGGATGACCGACAACGTGGCCAGCGGCGTGCCCAGCTCGTGCGCCGCGCCGGAGGCCAGCAGGCCCATTCGCACGATGTGCTCCTCCTCAGCGGCCTGTTGGCGCAGCGCCGCCAGGCGTGCGTCGCGGTCGCGCAGGATGCGGCCGATGCGGGTGAGGAACATGCAGGTGAGCACGGCGCTGAGCAGGAAGCAGACCAGGGCGCCCTGGATGTAGGGGTCGGCCACCCCGTGCTCGGGGTGGGCGGTGATGGTCACCGGGCCGGGGAACAGCACCAGGGCTAGCACGCCGCCGGCCGCCGCCGCGGTCACCGCCCAGGCCGCGCCCGTGCGCAGCAGCACCGCGCCCAGCGCGACCTGCAGCAGGTAGAGGAACACGAACGGGTTGCCGAGCCCGCCGCCCAGGTACAGCTGCAGGGTGAGGGCGGCCACGTCCACCAGCAGCGCCGCCAGCAGCGCCGGGCCGCCGGGGTCCTGGCGGCGGCGCCAGTACAGTTGCGAGGCCAGGTTGAACAGGGCCAGCCCGGCCACCACCGCCAGCATGGGCGCCAGCGGCAGGCCGATGTCCAGGACGAAGCGGGCGTAGGCGATGGCCGCGACCTGGCCGATCGCGGCGATCCAGCGCAGCTGCACCAGCTGCAGCATGTAGCGCGCGCCCCCGCCCGCAGCCCCGAACCCGGTGGCGGCGGGCTGGGGGGACGCGGCCGGCGGCCGCTGCGGCAT